>CAADGB010000287.1 GCA_900696455.1 uncultured delta proteobacterium | reverse complement strand
GCCGCTCGCCCGAGGCGTGACCGAGGCAGTTGATCTTGGTCCCGCTGCCGTCGAGCGTGCCGCCGATCCGTCCCTGGTTGAAGACGGTGTCGCCGATGATCCCCTGGGCCTCCCCGATCGCGCCGTCGGGCAGGTAGCCGCGCGCCCCGGTCAGCGCGCCGGTCCCGAGCACGGCCACGTCGTAGCCCTTGCCGTTGAGCGCGGTCACCTTGACCAGCGCACCCTTGGGGAGCTTGCCCAGCGTGGTGCCGCCGGGACGATCGACCAGGAAGAACGCGCCGGTGGTGGTGCAGTAGCTGTCCTTGGCCGGCTTGAGGGCCATCGTCGCGCCGGCGCCGCGCGCGCCGCCGGCCATCGCCGGATCGAAGGTCCCCGCCGCGACCCCGTCGGCCTCCTGCTCCTCGGCGCTCCCGGCCGCGCCGATCGCGAGATCCGCCGGCGGCGAGGACGCGCCCCCATCGCCGCCGGCCTGCACCACGTGCGTCAGCTCGTGCGCCACCAGCTCGCGCGAGGGTGCCGCCGTCGAGAGCACGATCACGTTGCCGACGGTGAACGCCTCCGCGCCGACCGCCGCGCACGCCTCGGTGGCGGCGGGCCCGACGAAGACCTCGACCTCCCCGAAGTCGCGCTCGAAGCGCTGCTCGAGCTCGGCGCGGAAGGGCAAGGCGATCCGCGTCCCTTGCCGCGCTCGCTGCAAGGCCTCGGCCGGCGTGCGCGGCGCGGCCTGCACGCCGTCGCCCAGCAGGTGCAGGCCGAACGGATCCTCGCCCGTCGGCGCCGCGCCCGCCCCCGCCGCGTCCGTTCCCGCGTCCGGCGTCGCGCGCGGGGCCTGGTCCGGCGGCGCGGGCTTGCGCGCCAGCCGCTGCGTGAGCGTGACCCGCCCCGGCGCCACGCCGTGGTCGTCGGCGCGCTGATCGAGACCCTCGCGCCCGGGCACGTCGCGGCTTCGCACCATGCCCCATCCTACGCTCCGGGCGCCTCGAAGCTACCCCGCGATCCGTGCTTCGCGCAGCTCACCCGAAAACGGCGAATCGCGGTGCCGACCCGCGGCGCGCGCGCGGGCGATCCCGCGGACCGGCGCTCGCCCTCGGCCGCCCGGATCACCCGCGCGCGTCGCGCCCGCGCCTGCCATGGCTCGCTCCGGATCCGGTCCGACGGGTCAGCGGTCAGCGCTCGATGAGGTGACGCGGCAGGTAGTCGCTGGTGATGGTGGTCGACACACCCAGATCGCGCGCGACGCAGGCCATGGCCAGGGGCGCGAGCGCCAGCTGCGACAGCGCCGACTTCTTGCGCTCGGCGCGTCCCTGGTAGTAGTGGTGGTGCCCCTTCACCGCCGCCACGATCCAGGTGTCGAACCCGGCCTGGTCGCGGGCCAGCGCGCGGAAGGCGAGCTGGAGGCTCGGGCTCACCACGTCGAGCACCCAGTCGCGGCTGATCTCGGGGACGGTCACGGGATCGGCGGCCCGGGCCGCCTCGCCCAGCCGGTCCCCGGCGTCCGGGCGACGCAGCGCGAACGCCTGCAGCGCCGCGCGCTCGAGCGTGGTCCACGCTGGATCCGCCGGGGCCAGCGCCTGGAGGATCGCGGCCGGCACGGTGGCCAGCAGCTCGGTCGCGCGCGCGTGACGGACCGCGAGCGCGCACAAGAGCGAGCTTCGCCAGTCGATCGGGTCGGCGACCCGCGGATCGGGCGCGGCGCCGCTGGTGGTGACGGTGCCCTCGCCCCCGGGGACCGGCGTCTCGAGCTCGGCGCCGGCGCCGGCGGCGATGGCGGCGAACAGCCCCGCGCCGGCGCAGGCGGCCCGCTCGAGGTCGCGCGCGATCAGCGGATCGGCTGGATCGGCCGAGGCCCGGCGTGCGGCGGCGTCGAGGGCCAGGGTCTGGAGGCCGCGCAGCCGCGCAGCCGTCCAGGGGCGCGCGGCGAGGCCGGACTCGATGCGCGCGTCCTGCCCCTCGAGCGCCTTGCGCGTGTTCTCGGGGGAGACGTGAAAGGCGGGGCGGGTGGGGAGCTTGCTCATGGCGACAGATCGAACTCGGAGATGCGCGGTGGTCGTGGGGTGCCGGTGGTGTCGATCGGCGCCTCGACCAGAATGTACCGGACGTCGGGGCCGTCCGGCGAACGCAGCATGATGTCCTGCAGCGCCAGATCGAGCTCCGAGCCGTCACCGGGGCGCATCATCTCGGCGATGGCGGTCAGGTACGCCGGCGTTCCCTGCTGGCGGGCGGTGCCCGCGACCTCACGGGTCCCCAGGCCGCTCGACGCGCCCTTGGCCTCGACCACGATGATGCGGGTGATCTGCCCGGCCTCGTTGCGGACCACGTAGACGAAGTCGAACAACCCGGGCCGACCGGCGGCGCTGGTGTCGCCGAAGATGCGCTCGGCGCCGGGGTGCGCGCCGCGCATGTAGTCGATGGCGGCGGTGTTGCCGAGCTGCTCGCTGGCCCGCACCAGCTCGCGCCGCGCGTCGGTGAGGGCGCGCCGCTGGCGCTCGAGCTCGTCGATGCGGGCCAGGGCGTCCGCGTCACCGGCGTGCTCGCGCCGCAGCCGGGCCAGGGTGTCGTCGAGGTTGTCGGCCGACAGGTCCGCTTCGGTGACGCCGAGCGTGTCGCGCAGGCGGTGCACCTCGCCCTCGGCGTGGTCGCGGGCCTGCATCTCCTCCAGCCGGCGATCGGCGATCGCGTCCATCTCGGTGCGGGCGGCGTCCGAGGGGGTGAAGCCGTCGGCGCTCATGGCGTCGGCGTCGGTCCGGTAGCGCGCGCGCTCGATGCTGTCACCGCGCACCGGGAACATCGCGTCGATGTCCTCGCGCCGCAGCGGACCGTGGCCGACGCCGGCCACCCGTTCGGCCTCGCTCGGATCGAAGCCCCGGCGGGGGACCGGCTGGCCGGCGGCGTCGATCTCGCGGTCGCGCACCAGGATGGGGTTGCCGGCGCCGTCGGACGACCAGTGGTAGCCGTCGGGCACCGACGACGCGACCAGGCTGCCGTAGCGGAAGTCGGCCTCGCGTGCGCCGGTCCAGCGCGAGCCGCGGTCGCCCGTGGGCAGGTTGCGGCCCGCGCCGCCGCGCTCCGTGGCCAGCCGCGCGTGCTCGGCCGGGTCGCGGCCGTGGGGCGGCGGGATGTCCGGCCCGTGCGGCACCGGCGGGGTGGTGCCGCCCGGGGTCGTCGGGTGGGGGTGGCCGGGGCGGTCGCCCATGACCGCGCCGTCCGCGTCGGTGCGAGGCGCTCCGGTCGGATCGGTGGTGTCGCCCGCCGCCACGTAGCCCAGCCCCGGGGCGAGATCATCGAGGTGCCGGGCGTGCTCGCGCAACTGGCCCTCGAGCGCGGTGATCTGCTCGGTGACGCGGGCGTGGGTGGCGTCGTCGAGCGCGCCCGAGGTGAGCTCCTCGCGCAGCGAGCGGATGACCCCGGGGAGCTTCTCCAGCTCGAACCGGGCCTCGAACGCGCGCGATCCGGGCGGGATGTGCCCCCCGCCCTGCACGTAGGCCCCGACCCGCTCCAGCAGGTTGTGGAGCGAGCCGGTCACGCCCTCGTAGCGGCGCATCGCCGCCAGGGTGCGCTCGTGGTGCATGATCGTGGACAGCGACGCGCCCTCGCCGGCGACCACCCGCAGGTTGGTGATGCCGCCGAACCGGCTCACCTCGTACTCGATGCGCACGCCGTCGCCGGCGCCGCCGCGGGTGACCGGCACCCCCATCACCCGCTGCAGGTGGGGCAGATCGACGTCGGTCACGCCCCCGGTCGCGCCGCGAGAGGCGACCTCGGTCTCCAGGTGCGTGCGCGAGGCGTCCACGTCCGCCATGTGCCGGGCATGCATCCCGCGCACGACGTGCATCGACGCCCGCATCATGCCCTGCTGGATCGCGGTCTCGCCGATCTGGGTCACCCACTCGTTGCGGGCCGCCTCCTCCAGGCGCGCCAGCTCCTCGCGCAGCCGGGGCAGCTCGGGATCGCTGGGGTTGGCGGCCTCGCGCCGGCGGATGTCGGCCTGCATCTCGGCCGCCTGCCGCATGTAGCCGAAGCGCACGTTCTGGACCTGCTCGCTGAGCTGGGCGGTCATCAGCACGACCTCTCCCATCAGCTCCAGCCCCTCCATCACCCGGTAGACGGTGCCGCCGATGCGGACCATGCGCGTGGCCTGGCCGACGTAGGGGATCACGTCGATCGCGATCTGGCCGACGCCGATCGCGACGTCGGTGATGGTCAGCGCGTCGCGGGCGCCCAGATCGACCATGCCGGCGATGGTGTCGACCGCGTTGTAGGCGATGAGGGTGGGGACGATCCACACCCCCAGCGGCGGGGCGAAGATCGAGACCGCGGCCCCGGCGATGTTGACCACCGCCATCACCGCCGGGTGGTAGACCACCGAGCGCACCGCCTCCCACGTCGAGTTGCACTCCAGCTCGAAACCCAGGTAGCGGCCGGTCGGCTGCCCCGTGAGGTTGTCGAGCGCCTCGATGCGCAGCGACATCATCCCTCGCGGGTACGCCTTCGCCAGCTCGGTGAACGCGCGCTCGGCGGCGTGGGCGAAGCTGTCGTCGGTCTCCGAGAACCGGCTGTTGCGGTTGTCGAAGGCCTGGGTGGTGTCGTGGATGGTCACCCGCCACTGGTCGCCCTCGCGCTGGGCGTGGGCGACGACCTGCAGGGTCTGCGAGCTGCCGCCCTCCGAGCGCGACAGGTACGCGCCCTCGACGTAGAGCAACTGGGCCCCGGCGGCGGTCTCGCCGGTGATCCGGGCCCGGGTCGCGCGCATGGTCTCGAGGTACTGGCTGGCCCACGCCGCCTCGCCCGAGCCGGCCCGGCCCGAGGCGATGTAGGCCTCGACCTCCTCGATCCGGCGATCGATCGCCTCCAGGTGATCGGGGATGCGCGGTCCGTCGGGGTCGCACTCGAGCGGGTTCATCGCCCCCTCGTAGATGCGACCGGTGTCGTGGACGTCGGTGGCGCTGGTGCCGCGGAACTCGTGATCGTGGCGGTCGCTCGCGGCGTCGACCTCGCCCCACAGCCCGGGGCTGAACGAGCGATCCTGCAGCTCCTCGAACCGCTCGGCCTCGGTCCGGACCTCGACGAAGATGGTGAAGTGGTTGGGCTGGTAGTGATCGTGGTCGACGATCGCGTTCACCTCGTAGGTGCCGACCCGGTCGAACTCGTGGGTGAAGCGATCGGGCGCGTCGATGATCGGACGGTGGCGGGTGCGGCCACGGGCCACCACCGGCGCGGAGGAGTCGGTGCTGGCGGCGGCCCGCACCACCCACTGCACGCGGACCCAGGGCGGGATGAGCAGCAGGTACGGGACGTCGCGGCTGGTGAGGTCGACGCTGAACGCGGCCTCCTTGCCGGTGAACAGCAGGTCGGTGTGGTTGATGATGCGGCCCTCCACCGGCCACGGGAACTCGCGGTGACGCTGCGGCCCCTCCTCCGCGGTGATGCCGAGCCGGTCGTACTCGGCCCGCATGTCGACCGCGTTCATGACGTCGCGCAGGCGCGCGGCCTCGTCCTCCGCCGGCGCGGCGCTGCCGCCGGCGCGCAGGGCCGCGATGATCTGCTCGCGCCGGGCGTGGGCGTCGATCTCGCGCAGCACCGCGATCAGGCGGCCGGTGATCCGCATCGGCGCGCCGCGGCCCTCGCCGCCCTCGCCCCAGATCTCCTGCAGCAGGCGCCGCGCGAACTCCTGGTCGGCCTGGCTGACCCCGGGCTCGACGGTGACGTTGCCGGGGGTCTCGGTCGAGTCGACCATCCCCTCGTCCGATCGGCCGCGCTCGAACGCCGTCCACGCGCCCTCGCCGAAGACCTCGATCATGCTCGCCCGCGAGTAGCTGAAGTCGGCCGCGCGCGCGATCATGTGCGGGCCGCCCATGTTCCCCGAGGCGACCACGCCCTCGCGGATGCCCGGCAGGAGGGTGGCGCCGACCGTGGTCTCGAGCTGGTCGAGCATCTGGTTGACCAGCGGCTCGGAGAAGCGGCGTCCGCCGCCGCCCCGCTCGACGTACTCGGCGGCGCTGGCCAGGAGCCGTGCGGCGCGCCGGCGCGGGGCCGGCGCGCCGCCGTCGGGCGGTGCCTCGCCGCCACCGATCGGTGGGAACTCCCACAGGAACGTGGTGCCCGGCGGCATGCCGATCCAGACGAAGACCGTGCGCGAGATCCCCACGTAGACGGTGTCCTGGCCGGTCTCGAACGCGACCCGTCCGTCGGGCCCGCCACCCCCCAGTTCCATCCGCTCGCAGGCCTGGGTCAGATCCGCCTCGGACAGCTCGCTGATCCACGGGTAGGGCCCCTCGGACAGCCGGGCGAAGATGAGGCGGTTGCTCTCGGTGACGTGGGAGACGTAGTACTCCTCGTACCAGAGCCGCTCGAGGTGCAGGCGCTCGCCCACCACCACGAAGCCGTCGGGGCTGAGCTGCGTCTGCGACGCGGTCGAGCCGGGCGGGAGCCAGCGCTGGACGGCGCGACCTCCACCGCTGCCCGCCATCTGATCCAGGAGGCCCTCCGCCGATTCGCCGCGCACGACCTGGTCGGCCACCGCGTCGGCGTGGCGCTCGTACGGGTCGTCGCGCTCGCCGACCCCGCCCTTCAGCGAGACGCCCGCGCGTTGCTGGACCACATGCGCGGCCTCGTGGGCGGCGGTGTGCAAGGACGGTGTGCTCGCGAACGCCACGTGGTCACCGAACGCGTAGGCCTCGGCGCCCATCCGGCGGGCACCGCTGGCAGCGTCCCCATCGGTGTGGGCCGAGATCGACGAGACGTCGTGGCGGCCGAACAGGGGCTGGATGGTCTCGAGGTGCGGCAGCGGCCCGGCGCTACCGCGGACCCCCTCCTCGGCCGCGCGGTGCACCGGGGCTCCCGACATCCAGGGCACCGGTCGCTCGTCGGGGAACCAGGTGCCACCCGACGAGACCTCACCTCCATAGGCCTGGACGAAGCCGTAGGGCGGGACCGGAGCCGGCGCCTCGGAGGTGGGTGGCGCCGCGCGAGGGACCGGCCGCAGGCCACCGCTCAGGGTCGACGCGCCCGGCTTCACGCCGGTCGGGTAGACCTCCCCCTCCTCGAACGGATCGTCGTGGCGGCGCCAATCTCGCACTTCGTTGGCCTAGTACGAGGTCGAGGATGGAGGGCTTCCCTGCCCCACGGATTCTCCTGGTCCTCCCACCAGACAGAGCGACGCGCGCGCCGCGAATCCCCAGGATTCCAAGACGTTGGAGGCGACCCGATCAGGCGCATGGCTGTCGCGGCGCGTCGCGGTCGAGGACGACCGGCCGCCGCAGGCGTCGGTCGATCGCCCTACCCCGCCGCGAGGTCGCGGACGTAGCCGCGGCTGCAGCGCGCGCCCCGGCGCTGGGCGTCGTCCCGCACGAAGCCGTGGGCCTCGTAGAAGGCGATGGCGCGCGTCATCTGCTCGGTGGTGTCGAGCACGAGCCGGTGGGCGCCGTGGTCGCGCGCCCAGGCGACCGCGGCGTCGAGCAGGCGCGCGCCGAGGCCGAGGCCGCGCGCCGCCGGCAGGAGGTACATCTTGCGCACCTCGAAGGTCCCGGCCGCGAGCGGGAACACGCCGCAGGTGCCGACCAGCGCCCCGTCGCGGGTCGCGACCCAGAACGCGCCGCCGCGCTCCTGGTACGAGCCCGGCAGCTCGCGCAGCTCGTCGTCGGTGGCCGAGCCGCTGCCGAACTCGAGCCCGAACTCGGCCAGCACCTGGGTGACGAGCGCGACCACGGCCGGCACGTCGCCGGCCGCCACGGGGCGGATGCCGTTCACGCCCGATCCGTAGCAGATCGACGGCGGCCGGTCAGCGGACAGGTGCCGGCGGCACGGCGCGCGCGCCCGCGGTCGGCCCGGCCCGCGCCGGCCCCCGGCCCCGCCGCGCTCCGCTACCCTCCCCTCACGTCGATGCCCCCGACCCAGGACCGCCTCTGGTGGCGCTTCACCACCACCGCCCTCGCCTGGTCGATCCCGGCGCTCCTCCTCCTGCCGATCGTGCTCGTCGTCGCCGCGGTCACGATGGCGGCGGGCGACGGCTCCCTGCTCGAGCTCGGCTCGAAGCTCCGCGGCAAGCTGCTCACCGCCCTGGGGCCGCTGCTCGTCCTCCTCGGCGTCGGCACGATCGTCTTCGCCGCCGTCGTCGGCGCCGACGCGGAGGGCTGGCTCCACGCCGGCGCCTTCGCCGGGCTCCTCCTCGCCCTCGGCGTCCTCGCGACCCGCACGGCGCTGCGCTTCCTGGCCGCGCCGCCGGCCCGCCGCCGATGAGCCGGCGCGCCCGCGCGGGCGCTCCCGCTCGGTCGGCCTGACTCCCGGTGATCTTCCCCGTGGCACCACAGCGCATGCGCGGTGAACCGACGGCGCGATCGGGTTATCGCTCGGATCGGCGCGTCGGCGCTGCCGCGGACTCGACGCCAAGCAGGACCCCGGCGTGGGAACGCTGGCCTGACGAGCTATGGACGCTCACCGAGCTCGACGCGCTGCGCCTCGACCAGGGCCTCCTGTCCAAGGTTCCCTCCGCCCTTGGCAGGCTGACAACGCTGCGCGTGCTGGAGCTCGCCTTCCGTTTCCAGTTCTTCGAGCCGGGCCTTGGAGAGCTCGCCAGCTTGCGCGAGCTGATCATTCGCGGCCCCCATGCGCGGACTCGACGCGAAGGAACCCGAGTCATCGTACAACTCCCGGTGCACGGCATCGCGCAGAGCTGAAACGACCAGCCGCCGTGGGTACCAGCTCGGAAGCGAAAGGACCTCATGACTACCTTCCACGATCTCCCCTCCGCTCTCGAGGCCGGCGTCGCGAACGTCCGGAGACTCATCGTCGATGCAAACAGGACCCCTGCATGGGAAAGCTGGCCTGATGAGTTATGGACTCTCACCGAACTCGAAGAGCTGCGCCTCAACCAGGGCCGCCTGTCCAGGGTTCCCTCCGCCATTGGTAGGCTGACAAAGCTGCGCGTGCTGGAGCTCGCTTTCAGTTTCCAGTTCTTCGAGCCGGGCCTTGGAGAGCTCGCCAGCTTGCGCGAGCTGATCATTCGCGGCCCCCAGGTGCTTCTCAAGCCCGACCTCGCCAAGCTGTCGCTGGAGCGCCTCACGATCGCCGCTGACTGGACCGACAGTGCGCCCATCATCGCCCGCATTCCGGTGACGAAGAACGTCACCCTTACCGACAACCATCCGCTGGCCGCCGAAGATCTTGAACGCGAAGACCTGTCGGCGTGGCGCGACCTGGAGGAGCTCGAGATCGACGCGTGGGAAGACTTCGAGCCGACCGTGTTCGCGCGCAAACTGCCGAGATGCGGCTTCGCCATCAACCGCAAGCGCCGAGTCGATTGGATGAGCTAGGCCATCGGCGCCAACGTGGTGGTCTCCGCGACCTTCGCGACACTGTTGATACGACTCGAGTCCTCCGGATCACGGCTTGCAACCTGGACGAGCAGCCGTCTCGACGTCGCGTCCTACAAGCCCGCCGATGGAGGCGATGGCGGCTTGATCACGCAGGCCATGGATGAAGGCTTCCTCGACGAGCTGCCAGCGACCGTGGAGGAACTACTGGGCTACCTGGATGCAGCCGACGGCTGGGTGGTCGAGCGCGCCGAGAACACTGTGACGTCCACGCAGATGGCCTCGTCCTCGGCGATGATGACCCGGTGGTGGCTTCTGTCCGCGGCGCCGTCGCCACCCAGCTCTTCGCGCACGCCATCGAGACAGCAGGCGCACAAGGCTACCTCTACCTGCTGGATTTCTACATGGAGGACGAGCTCCCGACCACCGCCCGAGTCACCGGCCGCAACGGCGTGCTCGATCGAGACGACCTCTACGACGCCACTCCGCAAGACCGCATGGACCTCGTCGACAAGGTACGAGTGTCAACCTCTCGACGGGGAACACTGTACAGCCTCCTGTACTACCCCATCATGCGGAAGGCGGTCGTGATGGCCGCCACGGTGGACGCGAACGCCGACGGTGCCATCATGAACGGCATGGAGTGGAGCTCGCTCGTCGCCTCCGCGCGCCTCCACCGCCTCGACCCCGAGGCGTACTTCCGCGACGTCCTGCGCGTCCTGCCGCACTGGCCTCGCGATCGTTACCTCGAGCTCGCCCCGCGCTACTGGCTCGCCACCCGCGCTCGCCTCGATCCCGGGCAACTCGAGCTGGAGATCGGCCCGCTCGACGTCCCGCCGCCGCCCTCGTCGGAGCAGCCGGCTACGCGCTGAGCGGGTTCCCGCGGTCACGCCGCCAAGCTGCCATCACGGGCGGCCCGGTGGAAGGACGGGTCTGTGCAGCGGGTACCAACGATCGTGGCGACCCCAACGGGATTTGAACCCGTGTCGCCTGCGTGAAAGGCAGGTGTCCTAGGCCTCTAGACGATGGGGTCAGGGGTGGTGAGCCCAGAAGGATTCGAACCTTCGGCCAACGGCTTAAAAGGCCGCTGCTCTACCGCTGAGCTATGGGCCCGTGGCCCGTTTCAAGGCAAGGGACCATGCCCCAACGGGCGGCGCGATGCAAGCCGGGGGCTCCCTCGCGGATCCAGGTTTGCCGCGCGGCGCCGCACGTCGCCGTTGATCTGGGCCCACCTCATCCCCTACGGTGCCACCACGATGCCGGAGAAGCGCAGCGCGGTTCGCGTGCCGGTGAGCTTTCCCGCCTGCTACCGCTCGGCGGCGGCGACCATCGAGGGCACGGTGACCGACCTGTCCCGGCTGGGGATGTTCCTGGCCGCCGAGTTCCTCGACAGCCCCGGCGCCGCCGGCGTCGTCGAGGTCACCCTGCCCGGCGCGTTCCAGCCCCTGTTCCTGCGCGGGGAGATCGTCCGGGTCGAGACCGGCGCCGGCGGTCACCCGGGCGGCATGGCCATCCGCTTCGCGCCCCTCCCCGACGAGGTCCGCCGCCCGCTCGCCAACTTCATGATGGAAGCGAGCTACCGGGCGCTGACCTGATCGCGCCGGCCGGCGCGGTTTTCGCTTTCGATTCGCTGGCTTGCTCCCTTGATCGGCGGGAGCGCCCCCGTATGATGGCGCGGTGAGCCCCCGCGCCGCGGCGGTCATGGCGACGCACGACCCACCGTCCGACAAACCTGCGCTCCGCCGCCTGGCCCGCGCCCGTCGCGACGCCATCGCGCCCGGGGAGCGGGCGCGGGCGGCGCATGCCGCGGCGGCGCGCATCGACGCCCACGTCCTCGCCGCCCTGCCCGCCGGCGCCACCGTCGCGCTCTACGCCGCCATGCGCAGCGAGCTGTCGTGCGCCGCGGTGGCCGCCGCCGCCGCCGCCCGCGGCCTCGCCACCGCGTACCCGCGGACCCTGGACGACGTCCGCCGCCTGGTCTTCCACCGCGCCGCCGCCGCCGACCTCGTCCCCGGCCGATTCTCGATCCCCGAGCCGCCCGCCGCGCTGCCGGTGGTCGAGCTGGCCGAGGTCGCGGTCGTGATCGTGCCCGGCCTGCTCTTCGATCGCGACGGCTACCGCCTGGGCTGGGGCGGCGGCTGGTACGACGCCACCCTCGCCGGCACGCGCGCCCTGCGCGTCGGCCTCACCCTCGAGGCGCTGCGGGTCGACGCGCTGCCGCGCGCGCCCCACGACCAGCCGATGCACCTCGTCGCCACCGAGCTCGCCCTCCACGCCGGCGCCGCGCGCGCCGAGGACGGACCCTGAATGGACGCCGTGATCGTCATCGCCGCGGTCGTCGCCGGCATCGTCGCCGGCTTCGTGCTCGCGCGCGTCTTCGGCGGAGGCGGCGCCGCCGCGGCCTCGGCCGCCGCGACCGAGGCCCAGGGCCTGCGCGCCGCCGCCCAGGCCGAGGCCGAGCAGCTCCGCAAGGCCGCCGAGATCGAGGGCAAGGAGCTGGCGCAGAAGCGCAAGGCCGAGCTCGAGGACGAGCTGCGCGCCCGCAAGGCCGAGCTCGCGCGCCAGGAGGAGGCCGCCGCCGCCCGCGAGCGCGAGGTCGAGAAGCAGCGCAAGGACGCCGAGCGCAGGGCCGCCGAGCTCGACAGGCGCGAGCGCTCGGCCGAGGGCAAGGGCCGCCAGATCGACGCCGCGCTCGAGAAGGCCGAGGCCGCCCAGGCCGACGCCCGCAAGAAGCTCGAGGAGGTCGCCGGCCTCACCGCCGAGCAGGCGCGCAAGCGCCTCGAGGACGAGGTCCGGACCCAGGCCCAGGCCGCGGTCGCCGCCGACCTCAAGCAGCTCGAGGAGACCGCGGTCGCCGAGAGCCAGGCCCGCGCCAAGACCATCGTCGCCACCGCCATCCAGCGCTACGCCTCCGAGTTCGTGCAGGAGCGCACGGTGGCGGTGGTGCCGCTGCCGTCCGACGACATGAAGGGCCGCCTCATCGGCCGCGAGGGCCGCAACATCCGCGCCCTCGAGGCCGCCACCGGCATCGACGTCATCATCGACGACACCAGCGAGGCCATCACGATCTCGTGCTTCAACCCGGTGCGGCGCGAGATCGCGCGCCTGGCCATCGCCGCCCTGGTCGCCGACGGCCGCATCCACCCCACCCGCATCGAGGAGGTGGTGAAGAAGGCGGAGAAGGATGTCGACAAGGTCTGCCGCGAGGCCGGCGAGCAGGCCATCTTCGATCTCGGCCTGCACCGCCTGCACCCCGAGCTGGTGCGCCTGCTCGGCCAGCTCAAGATGCGCAGCTCGTACGCCCAGAACCTGCTCGCCCACTCGGTCGAGGTCGGCTACCTGGCCGGGCTCATGGCCGCCGAGCTGGGGCAGAACGTCAAGCTGGCGCGCCGCGCCGGCCTCCTCCACGACCTCGGCAAGGCCGTCGACCACGAGCACGACGGCGATCACGCCGAGGTCGGCGCCCAGATCGCGCGCAAGCACGGCGAGTCGCCGCGGGTGTGCCAGGCGATCGCCGCCCACCACGGCGGCGTGCCGCCGCAGTCCCTGCTCGATCACATCGTCGACGCCGCCAACCAGCTCTCGGCCGCCCGCCCCGGCGCCCGCCGCGAGACCCTGGCCAGCTACGTCAAGCGGCTCGAGGATGTCGAGGCGATCTGCGTCCGCTTCCCGGGCGTGCACAAGGCCTTCGCCCTGCAGTCGGGGCGCGAGGTCCGGGTCATGGTCCAGAACGATCGCGTCGACGACGCCCAGGCCCTGGTCATGTCCCGCGACATCGCGCGCGCCATCGAGGCCGAGGCCAGCTACGCCGGCAGCGTGCGGGTCGTGGTCGTGCGCGAGACCCGGGCGTCCGAGTACGCGCGCTAGCTGCAGGGCGGGCGCGGCGAGGCGGGCGGCGGCGCGGGCGTCACCACCGGCGCGGCCGGCCCCGGCGCCCACGCCGGCGCGGGCGACCAGCGGTCGCCGGCCCAGCGCCCGACCGCCACGCTCGCCGCCAGCACCAGGCCGAGGACGAAGGGGTAGACCAGGACCGGCAGCGAGCGCCGCGCGACCCTGGGCTCCACCGGCGCCGACTGCACCATGCCTCCAGCATGCGCCGCGTCGCCCGCCGGCGCCACCACGGTCCGCGGGCGAACCCCGGCAAACACGCTACCCTCGCGCCCGTGACGCGCGCCGATGTAGCCGCCGGGCCCACCCCGACCGCCGAGCCGGCCCTGCCCCTCGACGCCGCCGGGTTCGACGTCGACGTCGCGATCGTCGGCTCCGGCTTCGGCGGCTCGGTGTCGGCGCTGCGCCTGGCCGAGAAGGGCTACGCGGTGACCGTCCTCGAGCGCGGCCGCCGCTTCGCCGCCGCCGACTTCCCGAGGACCAACTGGGACCTGCGGCGCTCGCTGTGGATGCCGGCGGCGCGCTGCTTCGGCATCCTGCGCCTGTCGTTCCTCTCCGACGTCTTCGTCCTGTCCGGCGCCGGCGTCGGCGGCGGCTCGCTGGTCTACGCCAACACGCTCTACGTGCCGCCCGACGCCTTCTTCGAGGCGCCGGCGTGGCGCGACCTCGCCGACTGGAAGGCCCGCCTCCTGCCCTTCTACCGCCGCGCCCAGTTCATGCTCGGCGTCGCCCAGAACCGCTTCGAGGCCGAGCCCGATCGCGTGCTGGCGGAGATCGCGGCCGACCTCGGCCACGGCGACAGCTACGTGACGACGCCGGTCGGCGTGTACTTCGGCGAGCCGGGGCAGGCCGCGGGCGAGCCGGTGCCCGATCCGTACTTCGGCGGCGCGGGGCCGGCGCGCAGCCCGTGCACGCTGTGCGGCGGCTGCATGGTCGGCTGCCGCCACGGCGCCAAGAACACGCTCGACAAGAACTACCTGTGGTTCGCCGAGCGGCTGGGCGCCCGCGTCGAGCCCATGCGCACGGTCACCCGCGTCCGCGCCCTGGCCGGCGGCGGCTACGAGGTCCACCACCGCCGCTCGGGCGCCTGGCTCGGGCGGGACCGCCAGGTGCTGCGGGCGCGGCGGGTCATCCTCGCCGCCGGCGTCCTCGGCTCGGTCCAGCTCCTGCTCGAGAGCAAGGCGCGCGGCGACCTGCCGCGGGTGTCCGCCGCCGTCGGCCGGAACGTGCGCACCAACAGCGAGGCCATCCTCGGCGTCACGTCGCGGCGCAAGGACGTCCGCTTCGATCGCGGCCTCGCCATCACCAGCTCGATCCACCCCGACGCCAGCACCCACGTCGAGGTCGTGCGCTACAGCGACGGCTCCGACGCCCTGGCGCCGCTGTCGACGCTCCTCACCGACGGCGGCGGCCGCGCGCCGCGCTGGCTGCGCTACCTCGGCAACGTCGTCCGCCACCCGCTCGACTTCACGCGCACGCTGTGGCCGTTCGGCACCGCGCGCCGCGGCGTCTACCTCCTGGTCATGCAGACCCTCGACAACTCGATCGGCCTGGGGCTGCGCCGGCGCTGGCGCCGGCTGTGGCGCAGGGCGCTGGACACCGAGCGCGGCGACGGCGCCGCCAACCCGACGTACATCCCGCTCGGCAACCAGGTCGCGCGCACGTTCGCGACCAAGGTCGACGGCGTCGCCCGCTCGTCGATCTTCGAGGTGCTGTTCGACGTGCCGACCACCGCCCACATCCTGGGCGGCGCGGTCATCGCCGGCGGCCCCGAGCGCGGCGTGGTCGACGCCCGCGGCGAGGTTTTCGGCCACCCCGGCCTGTTCGTGATCGACGGCTCGATGATCCCGGCCAACCTCGGCGTCAACCCCAGCCTCACGATCGCCGCCCTGGCCGAGCACGCCCTCGATCACTGGCCGGTCAAGCCCGGCGCCACCTTCCGCCCCGCCGTCGATCCGGCCTGGGAGGCCCGCCGCGTCGCCGCGATCGACGCCCTGGCCCGGGCCGCTGGCAGCGACAGCCTGCAGGCCCGCCGCCGCCTGCCGCTGGCGTCCGGTGACGGCGGCAGCACCGGCGGCGCGGGCGGTCACGGCGACGACGGCGACGGGGCCGCAGGCCCGTGAACCGGGCCGGCGCCGGGTGTACGATGCTCGTGACGCGCGGCCCACGGCGCTCGTGACGCGCACGGATCCAGCCGGGCGGCCCTCCGCAGCCGGCCCGGCGACGAGGAGGCGGATGTGCGCACGTCCCGGTCACGCATCTCCGGCAGCCCCGGCCGCCCGGGCCCCGGCCGCCGCGGCCGCCCCGGCGTCCCCGGCAGCCCCGGCGTCCTCGGCAGCCCCGGCCGCCCCGGCCGCCCCGGGCCCGCCACGATCGAGGCGCGCCACCGGCGTCACGCGCGGGGCGCGGTCATCGCCCTCGCCGCGCTCGCCGCCCTCGCCGCCCTCGCCGGCCGGCCCACGGCGGCCCGCGCCGACGGCATCTTCCTGAGCGGCGGCATCTGGGGCGGCGCCTCCACGGCGATGCCGGCGCCGCGGGCGGCCGCCGCCTGGCTCGACTTCGACGGCTGGGCGGTCTTCGGCAACCGCGGCGCCAAGCCCGGGATCGCCGCCGGGCTGCGCGCGCAGCTCCAGCTCGCCGAGCCCGCCGACGCCAACACCTTCGGCCTCGAGCTCGTCGGCGGCCTCGGCGGCCTCGGGCAATACCAGGAGGGCGTCGGCATGTTCACGCTGCACGGCCACCTGCGCTACGTCCACGACGTGTTCGACGGCGACGACCAGCTCCGCTCCCTGCTCGGCCTGGGCGCCGGCGTCAAGATGCGCTTCACGAACACCCCGGGCATCATGGGCGGCGTCGCGCTCACCGTGTACCGGGGCGCCGGCGACACCACCGCCGGCGTCGACGTCGAGCTCGGCACCACCGTCGGCCCGATCTACCTGTCCACCCTGCTCCGCGCCGACGGCGCCTGGGGCGCCATGGCCGGCGTCGGCGTCGGCGTCGCGGTCGGCGGCGGGAACATGTAGGCCCGGCGACCGGCGCGCCCGCCGCCGCGCCAGCGTCACCGGCGCCGGGCCCGAGCGACGCGCGGCCAGCGGCGCGACGGTGTCCGTGGAGGATATCGGGATCGAACCGATGACCCTCGGCTTGCAAAGCCGATGCTCTCCCGCTGAGCTAATCCCCCGGAGGGTCTGAAGGTGTACCAGGAAACAGCGGCGGCGGCCGCAGGTAGCGGGCCTCGGCGGCGAGGCGGCCCCAGACCAGGAAGATCACGATCCAGGCGGTCGGCATCCACAGCATGAACTCGGGGAACATCTGGGCGAAGCCGAGGACGTAGCCGACGGCCGCGTTGACGATCAGGAAGACGGTGATGGCCTTGCTCTCGGCGCGGGCGATCTTGAGCATGCGCAGCGACGACGCCATGAGGAAGGCGCCGACCATCATCGCGCCGGGCAGCGCCAGCCACACGCCGCGAGGCGTGGTCAGGGTGTCGCCCAGGAGCTTGGGGCCGCCGAAGGTGTCGCCGGCGACGCGGTACTTGAGGAAGGCCAGGAACCAGACGACGAGCAGGCCGCCGGCCAGGGTGGTCGGCACGCCGAAGTAGAGCCGGGTCGGGATCTCGGTGTCGGCGGCGACGTTGAAGCGCGCCAGGCGGAAGACCGCCGCCAGCACCCACACGACGCAGCCCGTGATCAGGTAGATCCGGGCCAGCCCGTCGTCGAACGGGAGCTGGGCCGGGCCGTGGACCATCTCGGGCGAGCCCAGGAAGCTGTACATGAGGAACGCCGGCGCCACGCCGAAGTTCAGGAAGTCGGCGAACGAGTCGAGCTGGACGCCGAGCTCGCTGGTGGCGCGCAGCCGCCGCGCCACCAGGCCGTCGAGGCGATCCGAGAGGACGGCGTAGATGATGAGCCACGCCGCCCACCGCCAGTTGCCGTCGTGGGCGCACCCGATCGACGCCAGGCCGAAGACGATGCTGGCGCCGGTGATCAGGTTGGGGGGGAGGTACCTGGCCTTCTGCACGGTCCCTCGCTACTTTCGCACCACCGCCCGCGAAATGCGTCAGGTCGAGCCGGGTTTGTCGCGCGCCTGCTCCATCAGCTTGGCGTAGAGGCGCTGGCCGAGGCTGTCGACCATCAGCCGCTCGACCACGCGGTCGATCTCGTCCTGGGTCGAGCCCTGGCGGTAGGTGAAGCGGATGCCCATGCCCGGCTCGTCGTGGCGCCCGGCCTCGACGTCGGCCTCGGTGACGATCCACTGCACCTCGCCCTGCACCCGCAGCGGCTCGCCCAGGTGGGGGACGAAGAGCTTGAACAGGAACTCGGTGCCGATGGGCAGCGGCCGCGTGGTGCGGATGAAGGTGCCGCCCCGCGAGATGTTGCGGGTGTAGTCGGCGAAGAAGCTGTTGAGCCGCTTGTACTCGACCTTGAGCTCGATGGGCGCCCGGAGCTCGAGACGCCGTTCCCCGGGGCTGGGCTCGTCCATCGTCGCGCCGCACTGTAGCATCTTCGTTCCCCGCCGTGGCTCGCCTCCGCCTGCCCCCGCCCGTCGACCCGTCGATCGTCCGCGCCCAGCGCGAGCTGTTCCGCTCGTGGCGCATCCGGGTCTGGCTGGGGCTGGCGGCGCTCCTCACCCTGGGCCTGGTCCAGCTCCCGCTGTTCGGCGTGGTCGGCTTCGAGCTGGCGCTGGTCGCCGCCGCCTTCGGCTCCCTGGCCGGCCTCGACCTGGGCGCCGCCCTGGTCCGCCGCGCCCAGGCCGCCGCCGCCCGCCCCCTCGATCGCGCGGTCCCGCCGTGGCGCCTGGTGCTGGCGCTGGCCGGGCGCGCGCCGCTGGCGCCGCTCGCGGTCGTCGTCGTGCCGCTGGCCGGCGCCGCCGTGCACGGCCTGTGGGCGCCGACCTGCGACTGGGCCTACGGCCTCGAGGCCTACGCCATCATGGCCCTGGCCTCGACCGTGCTCGGCGCCGGCGGCGGGGTCGTGGTCGGGCTGTGGGTCGGCCGCACCCGCGGCCTGGGCGCGCTGGCGCCGTTCGCGGTCGCCCTCGCGCTCACCGCGCTCGGCCTCCACCGCTTCTACAGCGAGCCGCCGGTGTTCAGCTACAGCCCGCTGGTCGGCTTCTTCCCCGGCAACCTCTACGACGAGGACATCCGGCTCGATCCGGCGCTGTACTGGGCCCGCCTCGAGCAGCTCGCCACCGTGCTCGCGCTCCTGGCCGCGACCGCGCTCGCGGTCGACGCCCCGACCCTGCGCGTGCGCCTGCGCCGCCGGCGCCATCGCCTGGCCACCGGCGCGCTGGCGGTCGCGGTGCCGGCCGCGCTGTGCGCGCTCGCCCTGCGCCACCACGCCGGCGACCTCGGCTACGCCATCGACGCCCCCGACATCTGGGCCGAGCTCGGCGGCGTCCACCGCACCCGCCACTTCATCATCCACCACGACGATCGCCCCGACATCGCCGCCGACATCGAGCTCATCGCCGCCGATCACGAGCTGCGCCTCCACCAGGTGTGCCGGACCCTGGGCGTCGATCCGGCCCGGGTCGGCACGATCCGCTCCTACGTCTTCGCCAGCAGCGAGCAGAAGGGCCGGCTCATGGGCGCCCGCCGGGTCGAGATGGCCAAGCCGTGGCGGCGCGAGATCTACCTGACCCACGAGGACTTCCCCCACGGCTCGCTGCGCCACGAGATCGCGCACGTGGTCGCCGGCACCTTCGGCAGCGCCGGCTTCGACGTCAGCGCCCGCTCCGTGCTCGGCCTGCCGCTGCTCTTCAACCCCGGCATGATCGAGGGCGTGGCGGTGGCCGCCGACTGGCCGGGCACCCGCGCGCTCACGCCGCACCAGTCGATGCGGGCGATGGAGCTGCTGGGCTTCGCCCCCAGCGCGCGCGAGGTGCTGGGCGTGCGCTTCCTGACCCTGTCGTCGGCGCGCAGCTACACCGCCGCCGGCTCGTTCATCCGCTTCCTCCTCGACCGCCACGGCCCGGCGCCCCTGCGCGCGCTCTACGCCAGCGGCGGCGACTTCGACCGCGCCTACGGCACCAGCCAGGCCGAGCTGGTGCGGGCGTGGCGGGAGATGCTCGCGACCGTCGAGGTGCCGGCCGCCGATCTCGAGGCGGCGCGCGAGCGCTTCCGCCAGCGCGGCATCCTGCAGCGGCCCTGCCCCCACGCCAACGCCCAGCGCATGCGGCGGGCGGCGCAGGCCGCGGGCGAGCGCCGCGCCGAGGCGATCGCCCTGGTGCGCGCGGTGTGCCGCGACGAGCCCGACGAGCCGCGCTACCGGATGATCCTCGCCGACCTCCTCGCCCGCGGCGCGCCCGACGAGGTGGCCGAGGCCCGGGCGATCTACGACGCCTTCGCCGCCGGCGAGCGCGGCGCGGTGCTGGCCGCCGAGGGGCTGTCGTCCCTGGCCACCCTCGACGGCCGCGGCGGCGAGCTGGCCGCGGTGCGCGGCCACGTCGAGCGCGCCCTGGCCCTGCCCCTCGACGACGAGCGGCGGCGCCCGTTCGAGGCCCTGGCCCGCGCCCTCGACGGCCCCGGCCTCGGCGGCGTCTTCCTGCGCGGCTACTTCTTCGCCCGCGGCGGCGGTGGCCTGACCTGGGCCCTGGCCGCCGCGGTCGCGAGCGGCGGCGGCGACGGCGGCGGCGACGACGGCGACGGCGCGCTGGCCTGGTACCTGGTCGGGCTGCGCGCCGCCGAGCGCGGCGAGCACACGCTGGCGGCGTGGGCGCTCGACGCCGCCTTCGCCCGCGGCCTGCCCACGCCGCGCTTCGTCCGCAACGCCGCCCGCCGGCTCGCGGTCTCGGCCTGGCGCGCCGGCGACCGCCGCGCGCTCGACACCGCGCTCGCCGCGCTGACCGCCAGCGCCTACGAGACCGACCGCGCCCTCGCCGACGACTGGCGCGAGCGCGCCGCCTTCACCCCGCCGCCGCCCTGAGCCGAGGCGCAGCCGAGGCGATCTGGTCCGACTCAGGTCGGCACCGGCGTCCTCGCCGGGACCGACCGATCGACCTGGGCCTTCACCGACCGCGGTCGGAGATGGCGGGAAACGAACGGGAAGAAGCCGCGGCTTGTCGGCCTTCGACACGCCCTCGCTTGCGCTCGGGCGGCTCAGGCCGACCGGACAGGTGGGGCCGCGCGAGTGATGTCGGGCGCTTGCCGGCGCCGT
>CAADGB010000286.1 GCA_900696455.1 uncultured delta proteobacterium | reverse complement strand
CCGACGCCGCGCCCGCCGACGCGCCGCGCCCGCCGGGGCCGATCGACGCCGCCGGGCCGGTCGCCGCCGACGCCCGCCGCCCGCCCGACGAGCTGCGCCGCCTCGACGCCGGCGCGACCGCGATCGCCGGCCGTCCGGACGGCGGGGCCGGCGCCGACCCGGCGTCGACCTTCACCCTCACCGTCTTCCCCAAGGGCTCCGAGGTCGAGATCGGCGGCCAGCCGTGGCGGGTCCTGCCCGACGGCGAGGTCGCGCTGCCCTCGCCCACCGCCCCGCTGCGGATCACCGTGCGCAAGGACGACTGCTGCGAGTCGGAGACCCGCGTGATCGCGCCCGGCCACACCGCCGAGGTCAACATCAACCTCGGCTTCCTGCCGGCGACGGTCACGCCGCTGTGCGACGGCGACGACGTCACCGTCCAGGTCAACCGCAAGGACGCCCGCCTCGGCCGGCAGAGCCTCATCACCTTCGGCGAGCGCACGATCCAGCAGCAGGACGTGCTGGTCGAGTTCTACCTCGGCGCCACCCGCGTCGACCGTCACGAGCTCACGGTGCGACCGCGCGACGCCAAGGAGGTGCGATGCGTGCGCTGACGCTCGCCCTCGCCCTCGCCGTCGGCGCGGTCGCGCTGGCCGCCGGCCCGGCGGCCGCCGCCAGCCCGGCCGAGGAGCTCAACCGCGCCCGCGACGCCTTCCGCCGCAGCGACTGGGCGGCGGCGATCCCGGTGCTGTCGTCCCTGCTCTACCCGACGCCCCGCCTGGCCAGCGAGGAGGACATCTACGAGGCCCACCTCCTGCTCGGCATGTGCGCGTTCGAGGGCGGCGACCGCGCCACCGCCGTCCGCGAGTTCGAGGAGGCGATCGTGCTCCAGCGGGAGCGCAAGCTCGGCACCGGCGTGTTCTCCGACGCCGCGGTCGCGCTCTACGAGGAGCGGCGGCTGGCCCTGGCCGAGAAGTACCGGCTCGAGGCCGAGGCCCGGGCGCTGGCGCTCGAGCGCGAGCAGTATCGCCGCCTCATCGAGTCCATGGTCGTCGTCGAGAAGCGCGACTACTACGTCAACTTCATCCCGTTCGGCGCCGGGCAGTTCCAGAACGGCCACACCCGCAAGGGCATCGCCTTCGCCACCGCCCAGGGCGTGACCGGCGCGGTCTCGGCCGGCATCTGGATGTACCTGGTCGGCACCTACGGCCTGTCGGGCCAGGTCCCGGTCGCCGAGGCCAACTCGGTGCGCCGCCTGCAGCAGCTCGAGATCGGCGCCGGCGCCCTGTTCCTCGGCCTCGCCGCCTGGGGCGTGGTCGACGCCCTGGTCCATTACCAGCCGTCGGTGGTGCGCCGCCCCGACGAGTCGCTCCTGCCGCCCGACCTGCGGCCGCGGCCGCCGGCCGCGCCCGGACCGTCGCCGGCGCCGGCCCCCGGCGGCGACCGTCCCGCGGGTCCCGCCGGGCCCACCACCCTCCGCCTCGCGCCCGCGCCGCTCCCCGGCGGCGGGGGCGTCGTCCTGTCCTGGGAGTTCTAGGAGCCAACCATGCCGTCGCTTCGCCTCGCCGCCCCTGGCCAGCCGCCGTCGATCTACCACCTGTACAAGAAGATCACCTCGCTGGGCTCGGGCCCCGACAACGACGTCATCCTCCCCGATCCGCTGATCGGCGACGCCTACGCCTCGATCCACTTCGACGGCCAGACCTACACGATCACCACGCTGCAGCGGAAGGCCGAGGTCGTCGTCAACGGCAAGAAGCGCAGCAAGCACAAGCTCAGCCACGACGACAAGCTCACGATCGGGAGCTGCGAGCTGCGGTTCGCCCTGGTCGACGACGCGCCGGCGGCCGAGGACGAGGCGGTGTCGACGGTGGCCGACCTCGACGCCTACCACAAGCTCTACGACTTCTCCGAGAAGCTCATGCACCAGCGCGACCTGGGCGAGCTCCTCGACACCCTCATGGATCTCGTCATCGAGATCACCAGCGCCGACAAGGGCTTCCTCATCCTGATGGAGGGCGACACCCTCGACATCAAGGTCGCGCGCAACCTCAAGCGCGAGAACATCTCGGACGCCGTCAGCCAGCTCTCCGACTCGATCGTCGCCAAGGTCGTGCAGGCGCGGCGGCCGGTGATCATCTCCGACGCCATGCACGACGCCGAGTTCGCCCAGGCCAAGAGCGTGATGCAGCTCCGCCTGTCCAGCGTCATCTGCGTGCCGCTGCTCGACCGCGGGCGCCTGCTCGGCCTCATCTACGTCGGCAACGACTCGGTGATCGATCTGTTCCAGGAGCAGATGATGAGGGCGCTGACGGTGTTCGCGTCCCAGGCCTCGCTGATCATCGCCAACGCCCTGCTCCTCGACGAGCTGCGCGTCGACAACCGCCGCCTCCACGAGCGCCTCGAGCAGTTCCGGTTCGGCGAGATCGTCGGCACCAGCCCGGTCATGCAGCAGGTCTTCCGCCGGGTCGAGAAGATCGCGCCCACCGACATCTCGGTCCTCATCACCGGCGAGACCGGGACCGGCAAGGAGCTGATCGCCCGCGAGATCCACAACCGCTCGCCGCGCGCCGGCAAGCCGTTCATCACGATCAACTGCGGCGCCATCCCCGAGAACCTGCTCGAGAGCGAGCTGTTCGGCCACGTCAAGGGCGCCTTCACCGGCGCGGTCGCCACCAAGCAGGGCAAGTTCCAGGCCGCCGACGGCGTCACCCTGTTCCTCGACGAGGTCGGCGAGCTGCAGCTCGAGCTCCAGGTCAAGCTCCTGCGCGCGATCCAGGAGCGGGTCGTGGTCCGGGTCGGCGACACCCGGCCGGAGTCGGTCGACATCCGCATCCTCGCCGCCACCAACCGCGACCTCGAGAAGGAGATCTCCCAGGGCCGCTTCCGCGAGGACCTCTACTACCGCCTCAACGTCGTCAACCTCCACCTGCCGCCGCTGCGCGCCCGGGGCGACGACATCGTCGTCGTCGCCCGCTACCTGCTGTCGCGCTTCACGCGCGAGTTCGAGGCCAGGGTCAAGGGCTTCTCGCCCAACGCCACCGTCGCCATGCGCAAGCACGCCTGGCCCGGCAACATCCGCGAGCTCGAGAACCGCATCAAGAAGGCGATCGTGCTCTGCGACTCGACGGTGATCGGCCCCGACGACCTCGGCCTCACCGCCGACGTCCTGCCCGCGATCATGAACCTGGCCGACGCCAAGGAGAAGTTCCAGCGCGAGTACATCAACGAGGTGCTCGCCCTCAACAACGGCAACCGGACCAAGACCGCGCGCGATCTGGGCGTCGATCCGCGCACGATCTTCCGCCACCGCGAGAAGGAGTCCGACGACGGCGAGGAGATCCCGGGGTGACGTCGGGCACCGTGACAGCGATGTCTCGCTCGCGCCGCCCCTTCCGGGCGGCCGCCGCGCTCAACCTCACGAGATCGCAGGGCGTTGTCGCCGCGGCGCGGTTCGTGCATCTCCCTCGCGCCGTGGTCCCCGTCGTCGCCGCCGCCGCCCTGGCCACGGGCTGTGTCATCCCCCCCAGCCTGAGCCTGGAGGAGAACGACGCCGCGCAGAACGCCGCGCCGGTCATCCGCGACGTCCGCGACGAGGCCGGCAACCCGTTCGAGCGCCCGGGGCCGCGCGACATCGTCGTCGGCGAGGGGCGGCTGGTCATCACCCTGGTCGACCCCGACGTCGGCGACACGCTGTACGTGCGTTACTACCTCGACTACGGCCTGCCGGCGCCGACGCCGGCCCGCATCGAGTGCGAGGCCGCGCCCGGCGCCACCCCGACGGTCGAGCGCCAGATCACCTGCTCGCTGGTCGGCGTCTGCACCTCGCCCGCGGTCGGGCCCGGCCACGTCTTCGAGATCGAGGTCTTCGACCGCCCGCCCATCGTCGACGATCCGACCCGCCTCTTCCGCCAGGTCGCGCCGCCCGGGCTGTCGACGTCGTGGTGGTGGCAGGCGAGCTGCGTGGAGGCGGCGCGATGAGCCTGGCCGCCGCGCGCGCCCGCGTCGTCGCCGTCGCGGCGGTGGCCGCCGTCGCCGCCGCCGGATGCCTGGAGGCCGGGCGCCCGCCCGTCGATCGCGTCGAGTGCGCGATCGACGACGACTGCCGCCGCGGCGAGGGCGAGGTCTGCGACGACGGGGTGTGCTGGGGCGATCCGCCGGACGCGCGCTTCGCCGCGGTGCTCGGCCCACCCGCGGGCTACAGCGGCCTCGCCGTCGCCACCGAGCTCGCCGAGCTCGACCTCGACGACGACGGCTGGTTCGACGACGGCCGCAGCGCCGGCCTCACCCTGGCCAGCGCGGTGCGGGTCAGCGGCCAGGTCCGCGCCCCCTGCCCGCCGGCGCCGGCGATCGACCCGTGCTCCGGCTCGCTGGCGGTCCCGGGCGCGCTGCGGTGGGCGCGGCGCTCGGCGATCCAGGGGCTCCCCGACGTCGTGGTGCCGACCGCGATGCAGCTCAACAGCGGCGGCGGCGGCTTCGAGGTCTTCCTGCCGCGCCCGGGCGAGACCACGACCTACACCGTCACCTTCACGCCGTCGACCGCGCCGCTCGGGCCCGGGCTGCCGTCGCCGGCCAGCTTCCTGCCGCCGTACCGGGCGAGCGTCACGATCGGCCCCGGCGAGGGCAGCGAGCTGGTGCGCGACGTCACCCTGCCGGGCGCGCCCCGCACCCTGAGCGGCCAGATCGTGGTCGCGGGCGGCTCCGCCGCCGGCTGGCGCGTGCATGCCGAGGCGGGCGACGGCACCGTGCAGGGCGCCCTGACGCTGGCGTCGAGCGTCGCCACGACCTCGGCCACGGGCGAGTTCTCGCTGGCGCTGATCGACGACGAGGACGTGGTCGATCTCGTGTTCGAGCCGACCGCGCTGCCCGGCGGCGAGGTCGAGCCGCCGCGGGTGCGGCTGCGCGATCACGTCGTCACCGCCGCCCTGCCGGTGCTGACCCTGCCGCCGGTCGAGCGCCTGATCGCGGTGCCGGTGACCGTGACCGGCACCGACGGCAGCGGCGCCCAGGCCCCCGTGAGCGGCGCCACCGTCGTCGCGCGCCTCGACCAGCCGATGGGCGCGGTCTTCCTCCGGCACCAGGCCACCGCCACCACCGCCGGCGGCGTGGCCTCGCTCCCGCTCCTCCTCGGCAGCGACGCCACGCCGCTGCGCTACCAGCTCCACGTCCTGCCCGGCCCCACCTCGCAGCTCGCCTCGGTCCACGGCGTCGAGCTCGCGGTGGCCGGCGTGGTGCCGACCGCGGCGGTGCAGCTCCCGCTGGGGCGCGCGCTGGTCGGCAAGGTCCTCGACGAGCACGGGTTCGGCCTGCCCGGCGCCACCGTGACCGCCGCGATCGCCACCGCGACCCTGTGCGAGCTGACGTCGGACAGCCTGCGGGTCGCCCGCGACCTGGCGCCGGTGCAGGCCACCACCAACAGCAAGGGCGAGTTCACCCTGTTCGTCGACCCCGACCTCGGCGAGACCTCGCTGCGCTACGACCTGGCGGTGGCCCCGGCCGCCGGAGCCTGGGCGCCGCGCTGGACCTTCCCCGCCCAGCCGCTCTCCAACGAACACCGCGAGCTGTGGCTGCCGGCCGCCGCCCACGTCCGCGCCCGCGTCCTCGACCCCACCGGCGCGCCCGCCGGCGACACCGTGGTCACGCTCTACGAGGTGACCGACAAGCCGGCGCCGTGCGCGATCGGCACCCAGGGCAGCGGCGGGCAGGCCATCGTGCGGGCGGTCGCGACCTCGGGGCCCGACGGCCTGGTGCGGGCCATCCTGCCGCGCCTGGACGACTGACGGCCCGGGCCGCGCGCTCAGAACGGCGTGGCCCAGGCGTCGTCGGCGACCGCGGTCACCACGGCGGTGAGCGTGATGGGGCCGCTCGCGTCCATCCCGGGGTCCGGCCCGTCGTTGGTCAGGAGGTAGCGCCAGCCGCGGCACGCGCGCGCGGCGCCGTCGGCGTCGAGCTCGAGCGCCAGCGACGCGGTCGACGCCTCGCGCACGAGCTGGAGCTCGTGGGTACCGGCGAGGCTGCGCGGGATCGCGGTCGCGTAGCGCCCCGGCGCGAACGCGGCCGGCGCGAGCCCCGGGCCGAGGTCGGCGGCGATGGCCACGTCGCGGCGGGCGTCGGCGGGATCCAGCGGGTTCGAGGGAGCGGGGGACATCTCGGGGGACCTCCTGCAACCGCCGCCGGCCGCGACCACGGCTGCCGTCAGCAGCAGGGCTCGTTGCTTCACGCGGTCAGGATGCCCCAGCGAGCGCCGGCCGGGGCCCGGGAGTATCGGTGCTTGACCCGGTGCTTCCACCCGTCTATGGTCCCCGCCACTTAGTTCAGGATCGAAGTGGACCGCGTGGAAAGCGAGCGTTGCGAGACGGTGGAGAGGCCCCTGGAGGGGCCAACCGTCCGCGATCGTTCGCGTCGTGGTCCGTCGACTCCGGCCGGCGCACCTGCCGGCTCGTCCCACGTCCGCCGCCGTGCTGCCCGTCCGCCGGCCTCACCCCCCGTCCGCGCCCGCATCGGCGCGGGACCGGGACGACGCACCTCTGGCGTCCGGGTCGAGGCGGTCCGGGTCACCGCAGGTCGCGCCAGCCCGGGCCGGACCACGCAACGCATCGAGTGCTCACCATGTCCACTACCTCTGTCGATGCCGGCGACGCCGGCGCCCCGGCGGCCGATGCCGCCGTCCTCGCTCACCTGACCGACTCCGCGCCCGAGGGCGCGACCGGCGCCACGGACGGCGAGGAGGCCGCGGCGCCGCCCGCCTCCTTCGCCGATCTCGGGCTGCCCCGCGAGGTCGCCGCCGCGCTCGACGACATGGGCTACTTCACGCCCACGCCGGTCCAGAGCGCGGTCTACCAGAAGGTGATGGAGGGCAAGGACCTGATGGTCCAGTCCCGCACCGGCACCGGCAAGACCACGGCCTTCGGGCTGCCGATCGTGTCGGCGGTCGAGACCGGCAAGCGCGCGCCGCAGGCCATCATCCTCACGCCCACCCGCGAGCTGGCGCTGCAGGTCAGCCGCGAGCTCGGCATGCTGAGCAAGCACAAGGGGCTCGCCGTCGAGACCATCTACGGCGGCGCCCCCATCGGCAAGCAGATCGACGCCCTCCGCCAGGGCGTCCACGTCGTCGTCGGCACCCCCGGCCGCGTCCTCGACCACATCGGCCGCCGCACCCTCGACCTCAAGGGCGTCCGCTTCTTCGTGCTCGACGAGTGCGACGAGATGCTGTCGATGGGCTTCCTCGAGGACATCGAGCGCATCGCCCAGCACGTCCCCAAGGACCGGCAGACGCTCCTGTTCTCGGCCACGATGCCGGACGAGGTCCGCCGCTACTCCAAGCGCCAGATGCGCGAGCCCGAGCACGTCGCGCTGTCGTCGGGCAACATCTCCGTCGAGGAGATCCACCACGCCTACTACATCGTCAGCGGCGTGGCGCGCGCCCGCGACCTCCTGCGCATCCTCGCCCACGAGAATCCGGAGAGCGCGATCATCTTCTGCAACACCCGCGACGAGACCGGCATGGTGGCCCGCTTCCTCCAGAAGCAGGGCCTCGACGCCGAGGCGCTGTCGAGCGATCTCTCGCAGTCGGACCGCGAGCGGGTGATGAAGCGGATGAAGGCCAAGAACCTGCGGTTCCTGGTGGCCACCGACGTCGCCGCCCGCGGCATCGACATCCTCGAGCTGTCGCACGTCATCAACTACAGCTTCCCCGACTCGGCCGAGGTCTACGTCCACCGCACCGGCCGCACCGGCCGCGCCGGCAAGAAGGGCACCGCGCTGTCGCTGATCGGCCCGCGCGAGCTCGGCTCGTTCTGGTACCTGAAGATGCTCTACAAGATCCAGCCCGAGGAGCGCGACCTGCCGCCCGCCTCGGTGCTCGAGGGCGTGCTCAAGGCCCCGCTGCCCCGGGTCGGGCCGCCGCCGCCGGATCCCCTCGCCACGCTGCGCGGCGTGGTCAGCGGCACGCCGACCGAGGAGCACCTGGCGCTGGCCCGCCGCGTCCTGGCCGAGGCCGACGCCGAGACCCTGGTGGCGCTGCTCGCCGGCGCCAAGGTCGACGAGGTCAACGCCGCCAAGGCCGCGGCCCGCGCCGCCGCCGAGGCCGCGCGCAAGGAGCGCGAGGACCGCGACCGCGCCGAGCGCACCGAGCGCTACGGCGACCGCGACGAGCGCCCGCGCTGGGGCCGCGACCGCGACGGGGACCGCCCGCGCCGCGACGGCGACCGCCCCCGCTTCCGCGAGGACGGCGATCGGCCCCGCTTCCGCGATCGCGACCGCGAGGAGGGCGATCGGCCCCGCGCCCGCGAGGAGGGCGATCGGCCCCGCTTCCGTGAGGACGGCGATCGGCCCCGCTTCCGCGACCGCGACCGGCCGCGCGGCGAGCGTCCCGAGCACGGCGACCGCCCCGCGCGCGGCGAGCGTCCCGAGCACGGCGACCGCCCCGCGCGCGGCGAGCGTCCCGAGCCCGGCGACCGCCCCGCGCGCGGCGAGCGTCCCGAGTCCGGCGACCGCCCCGCGCGCAGCGAGCGTGCCGAGCAGGAGCGCGGCGAGCGTCCCGAGCGCGACCGCGGCGAGCGTCCCGAGCGCGACCGCGACCGCGGCGAGCATCCCGAGCGCGACCGCGACCGCGACCGCGACCGCGGCGAGCGTCCCGACCGCGAGCGCGGCGACCGCGGCGACCGCCCCGAGCGGGAGCGGACCGACCGCCCCGAGCGCGATCGCGGCGAGCGCGGCGACCGCCCCGAGCGGGAGCGGACCGAGCGTCCCGACCGCGAGCGCGGCGACCGCCCCGACCGCGAGCGCGGCGACCGCCCCGAGCGGGAGCGGACCGAGCGTCCCGACCGCGAGCGCGGCGACCGCCCCGAGCGCAGCGAGCGCGACCGCTTCCGCGACGAGCGCGCCGAGCGCTTCGAGCGCGCCGCCGAGCGCGTCGAGCGTGAGGAGCGCGCCGCCCGCGAGGCCCGCGCCCGCGACGAGGGCGAGGCGCCGAAGGCCGTCGAGGTCGCGGCTCGCGACGAGGAGCGCCCGGCCCGCCCCGAGCGCGAGGACCGGGACCGTGGTCGCCGCGGCCGTGGCCGCGACCGCGACCGCGACCGCGAGCCCCGGGCCGAGCGCGCGAGCGACCGTCCGACCGAGGACGCCGAGCGCCCGGCGGCGGCCGCCGCGCCCGCGCCGGCGCCCGCGAAGTCCAAGAACGGCGCCGCCGCCGCGGAGACCCGCGACTTCTGGGAGACCTGGGCCGACGAGAAGTCGACGCGCGAGCCCGCGCCGGCGCCGACCCGCGAGCCGCGCGCCGAGGCCCGCCGCGACGACGCCGACGACGGGCCCCGCGAGGGCGCCCGCCGCGGCCGCGGCCGTGACCGCAAGCGCGACGAGGAGCCGCGCGAGGGCCGGCGCGAGCGCGGCCGGACCGGCGAGCGCAAGGACGAGCCGGCGCCCGCCCCCGCCGCGCCCGCGATCGCCGTCGACCCCGCGCAGCAGGTCCGCCTCCACGTCAACCTGGGCAAGAAGCACGGCGTCAGCGCCGACGACATCCGGCGGCTGCTCGGCGCCGATCTCGGCGATGACGCCGCGGCCATCGGCTCGGTGGCGATGCGCGACACCTACTGCCACGTCCGCGTGCCGTCCCCGCTGGCCCAGCCGATCATCGACGCGATGACCGGCAAGGAGCACGGTGACGTGACGGTCAAGGTCGAGCTGGCCCGCACCTGATCGGCCCGACCCGGTGCGGACCCGATCCGGCGCCGCCCTGCCCCGCGGTGGGCGCGGCGCCGGCTTGACACCTGAACGCGTGTTCCGTAGCCTTCGGGCCGCCCATGAGCCGCAACGGCCAGCGTCGCACCGCCTCCGAGCCCGAGGCCATCGTCGTCGAGGGAGCGCGGGAGCACAACCTCCAGGTCGACCACCTCGAGATCCCCAAGCACCGGCTGGTCGTCATCACCGGCCCGTCGGGCTCCGGCAAGTCGAGCCTGGCCTTCGACACCCTCTACGCCGAGGGCCAGCGCCGCTACGTCGAGTCGCTGTCGGCGTACGCCCGCCAGTTCCTCGGCCAGCTCGAGAAGCCGAAGTACGAGCGCATCCGCGGCCTGTCGCCGACCATCGCCATCCAGCAGAAGAGCGCCGCCTCCAACCCGCGCTCGACCGTCGGCACCATCACCGAGATCTACGACTACCTGCGCGTGCTCTACGCCCGGGTCGGCGACCAGCGCTGCTACCAGTGCGGCGGCGCGGTCGCCCGCCGCTCGGCGGCCGAGATCGTCGAGGAGCTCGCGGCCTTGCCCGATCGCACCCAGGTCACGGTACTGGCCCCCAAGGCCGACAACCGCAAGGGCGAGTTCCGCGAGCTCCTGGCCGACGCCCGCAAGGCCGGCTTCGTGCGCGTCCGCATCGACGGCATGGTCGTCCGCCTCGAGGACGTCGAGGCCCTCGACAAGCAGAAGCGTCACACCATCGAGCTGGTGGTCGATCGGGTCACCGTCAACGCCGCCGATCGCGGCCGCCTCACCGACTCGGTGGAGACCGCCCTGCGCGAGGGCAAGGGCAAGCTGGTGGCCGAGGTCGCCGGCGAGAAGCAGCCGCGGCGCTACTCCGAGGACAACGCCTGCCCCACCTGCGGCATCGGCTTCCCCGAGCTGTCGCCGCAGTCGTTCTCGTTCAACTCGCCGCTCGGCATGTGCGTCGAGTGCAACGGCCTCGGCGAGCGCATGCAGGCCGATCCGGAGCTGGTGGTCCCCGATCCCACCCGCAGCATCAACCAGGGCGCGGTCGCGATCTGGGGCGACGCCGTGGGCAAGGACTCGGGCTGGACCGCGAACATCGTCAAGGCCCTGGCCCGCGCCTTCAAGATCGATCTCGACCGGCCGTGGGGCAAGCTCAGCGACAAGCACCGCGAGGTGCTGATGCATGGCACCGGCGACCGGCGGGTGACCGTCGAGTGGCAGGGCAAGCACTCCGCCGGCGAGTGGGCGATGAAGTTCGAGGGCATCCTCAGCCAGCTCGAGCGCCGCCACCGCGAGTCGAGCTCGGAGCGGGCCCGCGCCCACTACGAGCAGTTCTTCCGCGCCATCGCCTGCGCCACCTGCCACGGCACCCGCCTGCGCCCCGAGTCGCGCGCGGTCTTCGTCGGCGCCAAGCCGGTCGACGAGCTGACGCGCATGACCGTGCGCGCCGCCTACGACTTCGTCCGCGGCCTCGCCCTCGCCGGCGCCCGCGCCCAGATCGCCGGCGAGGTGCTCAAGGAGATCAAGGCCCGCCTGACCTTCCTGCTCGACGTCGGCCTCGACTACCTCACCCTCGACCGCAGCGCCGGCACCCTGTCGGGCGGCGAGGCCCAGCGCATCCGCCTGGCCTCGCAGCTCGGCAGCGAGCTGTCCGGGGTGCTCTACGTCCTCGACGAGCCGTCGATCGGCCTCCACCAGCGCGACAACGAGCGCCTCATCCACACCCTCCACCGCCTGCGCGATCTCGGCAACACCGTGCTGGTGGTCGAGCACGACGAGGCCACGATCGAGGCCGCCGACTGGGTCGTCGACTTCGGCCCCGGCGCCGGCCGCCACGGCGGCAAGGTCGTGGCCGAGGGCGATCCCGCGGCCATCAAGCGCGCGGCCCGCTCGATCACGGGCCGCTTCCTCAGCGGCGCCGAGCGCATCGAGGTGCCGGCCACCCGGCGCGAGCCGCGGGGCTGGATCACCCTGCGCGGCGCCCGCGAGCACAACCTCAAGGACGTCGACGTCGACGTGCCGGTGGGCGTGATGGTGGCGGTGACGGGGGTGTCGGGCGCCGGCAAGTCGTCGCTCATCAACGCCACGCTCTACCCGGCGCTCAACCGCCTCCTCCACAAGAGCCTCGATCGCATCGGCCCCTACCGCGCGCTCGAGGGGCTCGAGCAGATCGACAAGGTCATCGTCATCGATCAGAAGCCCATCGGCCGCACCCCGCGCTCCAACCCCGCCACCTACACCAAGGCCTTCGACCTGGTGCGCGAGCTGTACGCCGAGATGCCGGCGGCCAAGACCTACGGCTACGGCCCCGGCCGCTTCTCGTTCAACGTCACCGCCAAGCAGGGCGGCGGCCGCTGCGAGGCCTGCGAGGGCGCGGGCGTGCGCGAGGTCGAGATGCACTTCCTGGCCAACGTCTTCGTCACCTGCGAGGTGTGCCGGGGCAAGCGCTACAACGACGCCACCCTGCGCGTCACCTACAAGGACCGCTCGATCGCCGACATGCTCGACACCCCGGTCGACGAGGCGCTCGAGCTGTTCCGCCACCACAAGCAGCTCGGCCGCATCATGCAGACCATGGTCGACGTCGGCCTCGGCTACCTGTCGCTGGGCCAGCCCGCTACCACGCTGTCGGGCGGTGAGGCCCAGCGGGTCAAGCTGGCCCGCGAGCTGGCCCGGGTCCAGCCCGGGCGCACCCTCTACCTGCTCGACGAGCCCACCACCGGCCTGCACTTCGGCGACGTCAAGCGGCTGCTGGCCGTGCTCACCCGCCTGGTCGAGGCCGGCAACACGGTCCTCGTCATCGAGCACAACCTCGACGTCATCAAGACCGCCGACTGGGTCATCGACCTTGGGCCCGAGGGCGGCGCCGCCGGCGGCGAGATCATCGCCACCGGCACGCCCGAGGCGGTGGCCCGGGTCGAGGCCAGCCACACCGGCCGCTTCCTCCGCCCCATGCTGCCGCCCGCCGACGCCGCCGTCCGCGGCACGCGCGGGGCCGCCGGCGCCGCCGCCGGCAAGCGGGCCGCGGCCAGCGCCCGGCGCTAGGCGCCAGGCGCCAGGCGCCGGCGCCAGGCGCGCGATCGCGCGCCGCGGTCCGCTGCCGCGGGTCGGCCTCCGGGACCGACGCGCGGCCGGGGGGTCACAGCTCGGCGGTGGTGAACGCCGAGACCTCGCCGATGGTGGCGGCGCCCAGCACCAGCATGGCCAGGCGATCGACGCCGAGGGCGATGCCGGCGCACGGCGGCAGGCCCTCGGCCAGCGCGGCCAGGAGCTTCTCGTCGAGCGGGTACGTGGCCAGGCCGCGGTCGCGGCGCACGGCGAGATCGTCCTCGAAGCGCGCCCGCTGCTCGACCGGATCGGTGAGCTCGCCGAAGGCGTTGGCCAGCTCGACGCCGCCGACGTAGGCCTCGAAGCGCTCGACGACCCGCGGATCGTCGGGCCGGCGTCGGGCCAGGGCGCCGAGCGGCGCCGGCCAGTCGTGGAGGAAGAGCGGGCGGTCGATCGCGGCCAGCGCCGGCTCCACCCGCTCGACGAAGGCGGTGAAGAAGACGTCGTCCCAGTGGCGGGCCCCGCGCAGCTCGATGCCGGCGGCCTGGACCGCCGCCGCCAGCTCGGCCACGGTCTCGTCGCCGCGCACCGCCACCCCGGCGTGCGCGCGCATGGCGTCGGCCACCGACAGCCGGAGCCACGGCGGCTCGACCCGGATCGTGCGGCCGCCGACCTTGACCTCGGGCCGCCCGTTGACCGCGGTGGCGACGTGCGCCACCAGGGCCTCGGTGTCGGCGGCGATGGCGTCGAGCCCCTCCCACGCCCGGTACCACTCGAGCATCGTGAACTCGCGCTGGTGGTGGGGCCCGTCCTCGCCGGCGCGGAAGCAGCGGCCGAGCTGGTAGATGCGCTCCATGCCGGCCGCGAGCAGGCGTTTCATCTGGTACTCGGGCGAGGTGACGAGGTAGCCGGCGTCGGCGCCGGCGCCCGCCGGCACCGCGACCAGGTGCACCTCGAGCCCGGGCGCGCGGACCCACTGCGGCGTCTCGACCTCGAGGAAGTCGCGGGCGGCGAAGACCTCGCGCACGGCCGCCAGGAGCCGGCTGCGCGCCGCCAGGTTGCCGCGCCGGACCTGGCCCAGCCGCGCCACCTCGGAGCCGCGCGGCGGGTACTCGGGGTGCGGGTACGGCCGCACGCGCTCGAGCGGCGCGCCCGGGCCGTCGAGGCGCACCAGATCGCCGGCGACCGCGGCGCCGGCGTGGCGGACGCGGACGTCGCCGCGCGCGGTGCGCACCAGCGCGTCGTCGCCGTCGCGCGCGATCACGCGACCGCGCACCGGCTCCCGGGGCGGGCGGCCGCGGCCGCTCACTTCTTGTTGACGCGCTCGACGTACTCGATCGTGCGCGTGTCGATCCGGACCGTGTCGCCGATGTTGATGAACAGCGGCACCGCGATGGTGGCGCCGGTCTCGACCGTGGCCTGCTTGGTGACGTTGCCGCTGGTGTCGCCGCGGACGCCGGGCTCGGAGTGCGTGACCTCGAGGAAGACGAACGTGGGCAGGCTGACGTCGACCGGGCGCTCGTTGAAGAACAGCACCTGGCACGGCAGGTTGTCCTTCATCAGGCCGGCGGCGGGGCCGATCATGTCGGCGCGCACCGAGACCTGCTCGTAGGTCTTCTCGTCCATGAAGACCAGGTCGTCGCCCTCCTTGTAGAGGAACTGCATCGACCGCTCCTCGACGTTCGCCGGCTCCAGCTTCTCGCCCGAGCGGATGTTCCGCTCGATCACCGCGCCGGTCAGCAGGTTCTTGAACTTGGTGCGCGTGAAGGCCGCGCCCTTGCCCGGCTTGATGAACTGGAACTCGACCACCGTGAACGGGTTGCCGTCCAGGAGGACCTTGAGCCCCTTGCGAATGTCCGAGGTGTCATACATGGCCGGTTGCTCTTACCCGACCGGCCGGGCCGAGTCAAACCCCAAGCTCGACGGAAAACCCGCGCCCGTCTGCGGAGTTACCGGGCGACGACCCTCGATCAGCGGGGGGGGGCGGCCGGCTCCAGCCCGCGGGCGACCAGGTCGGCGAAGCGCTCGGCGACCGCGCCCGGCCGCACCACCGGCCGTGGGCCCGCCGGGCCGTCGCGCCCGGCCGGGCCCGCGCGCCCCGACGGGCCCGGGTTTTCCGTCGGGCTTGGGGGTTGACCCGGCCCGGCCGGGCGGGGAAGAGCAACCGGCCATGGATGACCACTCGGCCCATCGAAACGGG
>CAADGB010000285.1 GCA_900696455.1 uncultured delta proteobacterium | reverse complement strand
CGAGCAGGTGCGGGTCGAGGGCGACCGACGGCGGCGCGGCGGCGGCGGTGGCGGCGGTGGCGGTGGCGGGCGAGGTGGCCGCGACCGTCGCTGCCGTCGCGGACGGCGGCGCCGCGGCGGGGCGCGGCGGTCCGCCGCACGCGGTCAGCCCGAGCGCGAGCGCCGCCGCGCATGCGACGCCGCGCGCCGTGCGATCCGCGGCGCCGCTCACACGCTCAGCTCGCCGTCGATGAGGCCGAGGGGGTAGACCGGCCGGCCGGCGGCGACGCTCTCGAGGAGCCCGCGCAGGTCGCTGCCGCGCAGGGGCAGGTGCGCGATCTCGTCGAGGGTCAGCCACGCCGCGCGCAGCGACTCGTCGTCGGCGACCGACTTGGGCGGGGTGTCATCGAGGGGCGTGGCCGCGAACACGACCCGCACCCGCGCCCGGTCGGGGCTGGCGGCGTGCTCGATGCGGTAGATGCCGTCGATCGCCACCGGCACCCCGGTCTCCTCGAGGACCTCGCGCTTGCAGCCCTGGGCCAGGTGCTCGCCGGGCTCGACCCGGCCGCCCGGGATCGACCACGAGCCGCCGTACTTGCGCTCCTGGGTGAGCAGGAAGCGCGGGCCGAGGCGCACGATGGCCAGCGCGAAGAACCAGGTCGGCGTGGGCGTGCGCGCCATCGAGCTCCATCCTTATCGCAGGCGGTGCGCGGGTGCCACCGTTGCGCCGCGCCGGAGACGTGGGAGCCTCTCTGCCGTGATCGCCACCACCGCCCGGCGCGCCGCCGTCGCCTCGCTCGTCGTCCTGCTCGCGCTGGCGCTCGCGCCGCCGGGGCCCGGCCCGCGGCCGGCGCGCGCCGGTGATCGCGGGCCGCCGCGCTTCCCGGCCGGCACCCGGGCCGCCGACGTCGCGGTCTGCCTGCAGCCGCTGGGCAAGGTCGACGCCGCGGTGCTGACCGCGGTCGAGCGTGGCGTGACCGCGGCCTACGGCTTCACGACGCGTTCGCTGGCGGCGGCCGAGCTGCCGGCCAGCGCGTACTACCGCCCGCGCAAGCGCTACCGCGCCGACACCCTGCTCGATCACCTGGTGGCGAAGGTGGTGCCGGACGCGGGCTGCGACCTGGTGCTGGGGGGGACCGAGGTCGACATCTCGGTCACCAAGGATCACCACCGCGACTGGGGCGTCCTCGGCCTGGCCTACCTCGACGCGCAGGTCGCGGTGATCTCGACGTTCCGCACCCGGCGCGGCGCCGCCCGCCGCACCTCGCTCATGCGCACGGTCAAGGTGGCCACCCACGAGCTCGGCCACGCCCTGGGGCTCGATCACGACGACAGCGTCGCCGGCTGCATGATGAACGACGCCCGCGGCACGGTGAAGACCGTCGACGCCGAGACCGGCGTGCCCTGCCGGCACGAGCGCGAGGCCATCGAGGCCCGCCTCGGCGTCGACCTGCCCGACGTCACCGCGATGGACTGGCGCCACGTCCTGGGCCCCTGACGCGGGGTCCGCGGCCGGGCCCCGGTCGCGCGCGTCGGGGCGTGCCGGGCCGCTCCGGATCGACCGCCGGCGCGGCGCGCCGCGGCCGTGACCACACGCCGCACCGGGGGACCGCGCCGTGGCGCCCGCCCGGGGTAGACCTGCCCCATGTCCTCCCAGCTCCGCCTCGCCGGCGCGCCCCCCGAGCCCGCCGCCGACGTCCCGCCGTGGCTGGCGAAGGGCTTCCGGCCGTTCTTCCTGCTCGCCGGGCTCCACGCCGCGTTCATCATCCCGCTCTGGCTCCTCGCCGTCCGCAACGTCGTGCGCGTCGACGGCTACCTCGACCCGATGACGTGGCACGCCCACGAGATGGTCTACGGCTACACCGTCGCGGTGATCGCCGGCTTCCTGCTCACCGCCGTCGGCAACTGGACCGGGCGCGAGACCGCGGTCGGGGGCCCGCTCCTCGCGCTCGCCGGGCTGTGGGTCCTCGGCCGGGTCGCCTTCGTCGCCGCCGGCGCCCTGCCGGGCGAGCTGGTGGCGGTGGCCGACCTCGCGTTCCTGCCGGCGCTGGCGGTGGCGATCGGCCGACCGCTGGTGGCGACCCGCAACCTGCGCAACTACCCCGTGCTCGGCGTGGTGGTGGCGCTGTGGCTGGTCGGCCTGGCCATCCACCTCGACGTCCTCGGCGTCCTGGCGCCCGGCTGGCGCTTCCGCGCCACCGCCGGCGCGGTCGATCTGGCCACGCTCCTGGTCCTGTTCTTCTCGGCGCGCATCTTCCCGATGTTCACGCGCAACGCCACCAAGGTCGACGCCATCCGCAACTGGCCCGCGCTCGACTGGGCGACGGTCGCCGTCATGGCGGCGCTCACCGTCGTCGACGTCGCCCGCCCCGGGCACGCCGTCGGCCCGTGGCTGGCCGGCGCCGTCGCCGCGCTCGCGCTCGCGCGCAGCGTGCCGTGGGGCGCGCGCCACACCCTGCGCCGCCCGCTCCTGTGGATCCTGCACGTCGGCCACGCCTGGATCGTGATCGGCCTCGCGCTGCGCGCGCTGGCCGGCGTCACCGACGTCGTGACCTCGTCGGCCTGGGTCCACGCCCTCACCGCCGGCGGCCTCGGCTGCACCACCCTCGGCATGATGGCCCGCGTCGCCCTCGGCCACAGCGGCCGCGCCCTCGCCATCGGCCGCCCGGTCACCCTCGCCTTCCTCGCCGTCACCCTCGCCGCCCTCGTCCGCGTCGTCGCGCCCATCGTGGTCGCCGTCGTCGCCCCCTCCGGGCCGACCGCCTACCGCGCCTTCCTCGACGCCTCCGGCACCCTCTGGACCGTCGCCTTCGCCCTCTTCGTCCTCGCCTACGCCCGCATCCTCACGACCCGCCGGGCCGACGGCCGCCCGGGCTGAGCTCGCCACGGAGCCAGCGGACGAAGCGCTCGTCCTCCTCGGCGCCGGTGCGTGCGGCCGCCGCCAGGAGCTGGTCCCACACCGGGGGTGGCGCGCCGTCGAGCACGGCGCGGACGGCGTCGGCGAGGAGGGCGAGGCTGGGGCTGGCGCGGGCGTCGCCCTCGCCGAGATCGGCGAGCGCGGCGCGGGCGAGGTCGAGGTCGCCGGTGCCGGCGGCGAGGACCGCGACCTGCACCGAGCTCACCGGGGGCGGGCGATCGCGGAAGCGGCGCCGGCCCAGCTCGCGCGACTGGGACGCCGCGGCCAGCGCGCCGGCGAGGTCGCCGTGACACCAGCGCAGCTCGGCCAGGTTGTGCCAGCCCCAGACCTCGAGCTGGCCGAGACCGGCGCGCTCGGCGATCGCGATGGCCCGCTGGCAGTCGTCCTCGGCCCGCCCCGGCTCGTCGAGCCGGCGCCACACGTTGATGCGGTTGAACAGTCCGACGGTGAGGTGGAAGTCATCCCGGGCCTGCTCGCAGCGCGCGATCACGGCGTCGAGGACACGGAGCCCATCCTCGACCCGGGCTCGCCGCCGGAGCACGCCCCCGAGCATCAGCATCGACCCGATCACGGTCTCGTGGTCGTCGAGGCTGTCGGCGAGCGCGATCGCCTGGGACAGCTCGCGCGTCGCCGCCTCGAGCCGCTCGTGGCGGGCGTGGACGACGCCGCTCCAGTTGAGCAGGCGGGCGCGGCTGGCCGGCGGCAGGTCATCGCCGGCCAGGGCGTGGGCCTGCGTCACCAGATCGGCCGACTCGCCCAGGCGCTCGGTGAAGTCGCACACCGCGGCCTCGGCCACCAGCAGATCGATCACCATGACCCGCTCGCCCAGCGCGGCGGCGAGCGCGCGGGCGGCCTGGAGGTCGGCGCGCGCGGCCTCGTAGTGGGTGAGCATGCGGCGGGCCCGGCCGCGCTCGGCGAGGGCCGTGGCGCGGAGCCGGAGCGCCCGGTCACCGAGCGCCTCGAGCGCCGCGGTCAGGAGCTGCTCGGCCTCGACGTGGGCGTGGCGGCGGCGCGCCGCCTGGGCCAGGGCGATCAGCGCGCCGCCGGCCATCGCCGGCTCGCCGCCGCGGGCGCCGTGGTGGGCGAGCCGGCGCAGGCGCGCGGCCGGCTCGCCGTCGCTGCGGTCCTGCCACAGCGCGCAGGCGGCGGCGTGGAGCGCGCGACGTCGCGTCGGGTCGATCAGCTCCTCGATCGCCTCCTGCAGTGATGCCGTGCTCGGCTCGAGCTGGTCGCCCCGCCGCCGCAGCAGCCCGGCGCGGACCAGGAGCTCGATCCCGGCGGCGGGATCGACGCTCGGACCCTCCCCCGGGCTCGCCGCGGCCAGCGCCTCGACCTCGGCCAGATCGGCGCCCGGGCCGGCGATCGCGCAGGCCTCGACCAGCCCGCGCAACCCGGGCGGCAGCGCGGCCAGGCGCTGGGCCGCCAGCCAGCGCGGCCCGGCCTGCGAGGGCGCGAGGGCGAGCTCGTCGGCCGCGACGTACCAGTCGTCGCTCCCGGGATGACGTCGGATCACGCCCTGGCGCTTGAGCTCGGCCAGGAGCCCGACCAGGAGCCCGGGGTTGCCGCCGGTCTGCTCGATCAGGCGCTCGACGAGGACGTGGGGGATGCGCCGCACGGGCTGGATGAGGTGGCGGACCAGGCGCTCGGCCTCGGGGGCGGCGAGCCGCGGTAGCCGGAACAGGACGTGGTGAGCGGCGCGCGTGCCCCAGGTGGGGCGGCCCGCGAGGAGCGCGTCGGTGGCGGCGACCATCACCGCGAGGTGGGCGCCGGCGCGCCCGCTCGCGATCTCGAGCGCGTCGAGCGTGGCGTCATCGGCCCACTGGGCGTCGTCGACCAGCACCGCGGCGCCGCGCTCGAGGGGGCGCGCCAGCGCGCGGGCGAGGGCGTCGCCGCCGAGCGCCGCCGCCAGCTCGCCGCCGAGCTGGCGATCGGCGAAGCTGCGCCGACCGGAGGCCGCGGCGACGAGCGTCGTCCCGGCGAGCCGGCGACCGACCTCGCGCAGGATCCGCGAGCGGCCCATGCCCGGGGCGCCGGTCACCGTGATCAGCGCGGTGGCGCCGGCGCGGACGGCGGCGGCCGCGGTCGCCGTCAGCTCGTCGAGCAGGGCGGCGCGCCCCACGAGGGGAGGCTCGACGTCGTCGACGCCCGTGCGATCACGGTCGACCAGGCGGTGGAAGCCGGGAGCGCCGGGGGCGGGCTCGAGCGGCCCCGCGTGCTCGCGCGCCGCGGCGTCGGTGAGCAGCAAGCCGGACCACGGCTGCGCCGGCCGCCAGCGCTCCGGCGTCACGAGCGCGTCGCCGTAGGCGGCGATCTTGTCGTTCCGGCCGCGGCGCACGACCGCGCGGTCGACGTGGGCGACGACGGCGGCGCCGGCGCCCAGCAGGTTCGCGGCCTCGATCGCCGCGCTCAGGGGGCGCTCGTGGTCGAGGGAGACGTGGACCGCGAGCAGGCCGTCGGCACGTCGGCCGACGATCGTACCGCGGGTGCGCTCGATCGCGCGCGCGGCCTCGACCGGCCCGACGCCGCCCATCCACAGGAGCGCGACCGGGTGGGTGGTGGCGGCCGCGGCGGCGACGCGGGTCTCGACCAGCGGGCCGCCGACCCGGGCCCGGGTCGCGACCTCGGCGGCGGTCGGGCGGCGGTCCGGAGGCTTGGCGAGGCAGGCCTCGATCAGCTCGTCGAGCTCGGCCGGGACCGGCCGCAGCGAGCTCACGCGCGGCGGGCGACACAGCAGGTGGCCGTACTCGATCGTGGGGCGTTCGCCGCCGAACGGCGGACGTCCGGTCAGGAGCTCGAAGCCGATGACCCCCAGCGCGTAGACGTCGGCGGCGGCGTCCACGCGCTCGCCCCAGAGCTGCTCGGGTGCCTGGTAGTGGGTGGTGCCGATCGCGACGGCGCTGGTGTCGCGGTCGCCGGCGCGCAGCGAGCTCGCGGCGCCGAGGTCGATGAGGCGGATCCGCTGCTCGTCACCGAACACGTTCTCGGGCTTGAGGTCGCGGTGGACGATCGCGCGCGCGTGGAGGACGACCAGGGCGCGCGCGAGCGCGGCGATCAGCGCCGTCGCGGCGTCGAGCGGGAGGCCGGCGGGGTTCGCCTCGAGCCGCCCGGCGAGGGACGCCGCGCCGAGGTGCTCGAGGACGAGGAACGGCCAGCCGTCGATGGTGTGATGGGCGAGGAGCCGGGGCACGACCTCGTCGCCGGCCTGCTCCAGCCGCCGCGCCTCGTCCACGAACCGGACGAGCAGGTCGGCGTCGCGCCAGCGCGCGACCTTGGCGACGGCGAGCGCGCCGTCGCCGCCGCGGACCTCGTAGACCGTGGCCGAGCCGCCGCGCGCCAGCGGTCGCACGACCTGCCAGCCGGCGAGCGCGACGGGCGGCGTCGCCGGCAGTGGCTCCGGGGTCGGGGCGCGCCAGCCGTGCTCGGTGCACACCGCGTCGGCGGCGAGCCGTCGGTGGCAGCGAGGACAGCGCGCCAACGCGGCTGCCTCGCTAGAACGCCGAGCCCGAGCCGGAGCCGAAGCCCGAGCCCGAGCCCGAGCCCGAGCCCGAGCCCGAGCCCGAGCCCGAGCCCGAGCCGTCTCCGGTCCCGGCGTCGAGCACGGTCATCGCGTCGAGGGCGAGGCCGCCGTCCGTCCCGGGCGGGGGCGGCGGCAGCTCCCACGGCGGCGGCACGTCGCACACCGCGCAGTCCACGGCGCAGCCGGTGCACGTCTCGCCGGGGTCGCAGTAGTTGTTGCCGCAGACGGCCACGACCGGCGGGTCGATGGCGACCTCCTCCGGCACCGGCGACTGAGCCGCCACGAAGAACGGCACCCGGCCGACGAACGAGCTGACCAGCTCCTGCTGGGAGCCGAGCGCGCCGGACCGGATCCCGAGCCGCGCCAGGCCGAGGTTCGTCAGGAGCTGGGCGACGAACGCCTCGCGATCCGGATGGAGGGAGGCGTCGAGGTACGACTCGCGCCGCACCGCGCTCGGGCCGCTGCCGAGGTGGGTCGCGTCGGCGACCGGTCGATCGGGCTGGGCGAGCGACGTCGTGGCGCCGGTGTGGACGGCGTCGAGCGTGTGGGCGTTGATCGCGGCGAGCTCGGTCGAGGTCACCTCGATCGCCGACAGCGCGCGCGTCACGCCCAGGGTCGCCTTGAGACACGGCTGCTCCGAGGGCCCGATCCCCGAGGCCGGCGCGATCTGCGAGAACATCGCCACCGGGTTGCCGTCCCGGGTCCGGAACGCGAGGAAGCGGTGGGCCGGATCGTTCGGGAAGTGGACCCAGGTCGCGTTGCCCAGCGCGAGCGCGCCGGCGAGGACCATCTCGCGGTTGCGGATCGCGCGCCCGGTGCTGCAGCCGACGAGGTCGAGACCGGGCTCGTCGGCGAGCGCGACCGGGAGCCCGGCGCCGGCGACGAACTTGAACGGGAGCGCCGCCGGCTGCGTGCCGTAGGGGACGCTCACGGGCTGCACCAGGCCGGCCGGGAACGTCACGGGCTGGCCGGCCGTCTCCGGCAACGAGAAGAAGCGGATGAACGAGACCACGCCGAGGGAGCGGAAGCCGCCCTCCGGGTGCGCGTCCTTGCAGGCCTCGACGTGGAACGCCGGCCACGACCGGCCGGGGTGGTTGCGGTGGACGTACGTGGTGAGGCGCGTGATGCGATAGGTGACGTCGAGCCACTGCAGGTAGCCGTTGTAGGCGCGGCCGGGCACGACGACCTGCTCGCCCATGGCCAGCCAGCGTCGGGTCCCCGAGGTCGCGGTGAGCTCGAGATCGGGACCGATGAGGCCACCCGCCGAGACCCGCGAGCTGCGCGCGCGCGCGCGCAGGATGGGCGTGAGCGCCGCGCAGGGCGTGGCCGCGGTCGTGCGATCGCGGAGCTCGATCCCGAGCACGGTCAGGTTGCTGAGCGTGCCGGGGCCGGTGCCGTCGGGCGCCCAGTCCCCGGCGCCGCTGCCCCAGCCCCCGGCGTTGCCGTCCCAGCCGCCGCGGTTGCCGTCCCAGCCGCCGCGGTTGCCGTCCCAGCCGCCGCGGTTGCCGTCCCAGCCGCCGCGGTTGCCGTCCCAGCCGCGACGCTCCATCACCGTGGGCTCGTCGAGCACGGCGCCCTCGATGCATCCGGCGATCACCGAGGTCGCGCCGGCGCAGAGCGCGAGCGCGGCGAGGTTGCAGACACGACGTGGCATGTCAGGCGTCATGAGCAGATCGCGTGCCGTGGTCGCGGCACCCCCTGGTGACGACGCTAGCACGGGGCGAGCGCACGCAAATCATCGAACGTCGGCGGGAGCGCCGGCGGAGACCGCGGCGGGGCCACGCCGTGGCTGAGGGCTCGAGCCTGCAGGTGCGGGCTCGGGCCATCACCCCGCGGTCTCCACCTCGCGCGCGAGCCGAGCTCCTCTGACTCGGGGCGGCACCGGCGTCCCCGGGACCGACCGACCGACCAGCGCGGGTGGTTCCTCCCCCGCCCTGACGCGACGCATCGACGTCGGGACGTCGGCCCTGCCGCCGCGGTCCGACGATCGGCGCGCCACGCGAGCAACCGGGGTTGCGACCGCGAGGGGTGGGGACTCGTGCTAGATACGAGTGGATGCACGAGCCCGAGGGGACTGGCTCGACCCGTGCGCTCGCGCGCTCGCGGGCCGAGCTGCGCCTGCAGCGCGTCCGGCTGACCGTGGCGGCCGGCGGCGCGCGCGGCCGGTCGGTCGACGTCGGCGCCGACGAGGTGACGATCGGGACGGCGCCTGGCAACGATCTGGTGCTCGACGACGCCTCGGTGTCGCGCCATCACGTCGCCCTCACCAGCACGCCGCGCGGTGTGCTCCTCCGCGACCTGGGCAGCACCAACGGCACCCGGGTCAACGGGGTCCCGGTCGAGCGAGCCTACCTCCTCCCCGGCGCGACCATCGTGCTGGGGCAGGCCGAGCTGCGCGTCGAGTCGGCGGGCGAGACCAACGAGCTCCTGTCGCCGGAGGATCGCTACGGTCGCGCCCTCGGCACGTGTCCGGCGATGCGGCGGATCTTCGCGCTCTTGCCGCGGCTCGCCGCGGCGGACGCGACGATCTTGCTCGAGGGCGAGACCGGGACCGGCAAGAGCTTGCTCGCCGAGGCGATCCACGAGGCCAGCCCGCGCGCCGCCGGCCCCTTCGTCGTCGTCGACTGCGGCGCGATCCCGCCGACGCTCATCGAGAGCGAGCTGTTCGGTCACGAGAAGGGAGCCTTCACCGGCGCGGCGACGGCCCGGGTCGGCGCCTTCGAGTCGGCGCGCGGGGGGACGCTCTTCCTCGACGAGATCGGCGAGCTGCCGCTCGAGATGCAACCCAAGCTGCTGCGCGCGCTCGAGGAGCGCGTCGTCAAGCGCGTCGGCGGCAACGACTCGATCCGCCTCGACCTGCGCCTGATCGCCGCCACCAACCGCGAGCTGCGCGAGGAGGTCAACCGCGGCCGCTTTCGCTCCGATCTCTACTACCGGGTGGCGACGATGCGGCTCCGGGTCCCGCCGCTGCGCGAGCGGCGCGAGGACATCCCGCTGCTGGCCGCGCACTTCTACGCCCAGTACGCGCCTGGCGGCGAGCCGCCCGCCGAGCTCATCACCAGCCTGATGCGCCAGGACTGGCCGGGGAACGTCCGCGAGCTGCGCAGCGCGGTCGAGCGCGCGGTGCTGCTCGATGACCCCGAGGTGTGGGGCGACCTCGGCGATCGTGGCGAGGCCGCGGCGCCGGCCGCGGCGGCCGCGGCGCTGGTCGACGGCCTGTCGTTCCGCGCCGCCAAGGAGCGGGCGGTCGCCGAGTGGGAGCGCGCGTATGTCCAGGCGCTGATCGAGCGTCATGGCCGCAACCTGTCGCGCGCGGCGCGGGCGGTGCGGATGGATCGCAACCACCTCCGCGAGCTGCTCCGCCGCCACGGCGTCGCGGTCGGCGACGACGGCGGCCCATGACCAAGGCGCAGTCCCCGACGATGCCGCTCGGTCCCGGTCGCGCGGGGGGCGGCAGCGAGGCGGTGTCGGGCGCGGTCGGCGAGTGGCGCATCGAGGGCAAGATCGCCGAGGGTGGGTTCGGCACGGTCTACGCGGTCACCCACGTCACCAGCGGCGCGCCCGGGGCGCTCAAGCTGCTCCACCCTCACCTGGTGGACTCGGAGGCGACGGTGGCGCGGCTCCTGCGCGAGGCCGAGGTCCTGGCTCGACTGCGCCACCCGAACGTGGTGGAGCTCCTCGCCGCCGGCGTCGACGGCGGGCGGCCGTTCATCGTGATGGAGCGGCTGGTCGGCGTCGATCTGGGCTCCGAGCTCGCCCTGCGGGGCCGCGTCGCGCCCGCCGACGCCCTCGCCCTGATCGAGCCGGTGTGCGCGGCGCTGGCCCTGGCCCACGAGCACGGGATCATCCATCGCGACGTCAAGGCGTCGAACGTGTTCCTGTGCGCGGGGACGCCGCGGCGCGTGGTGTTGCTCGACTTCGGCATCGCCCGGGTCGCCGGCGCCACCGACCTGACGATGTCGCGGCAGGTGGTGGGGACGCCGGCGTCGATGGCGCCGGAGCAGATCCAGGGTGGGGCGGTCGACGAGCGCTGCGACGTGTACGGGCTCGGGGTCCTCACGTACCACCTGCTGGTCGGGCGCATGCCCTTCGAGGAGTCGTCGCTGACCATGGCCGAGTACCTCCACCTCCACGCGCGCCGGCCGCGGGTCTCGGCCTCGGCGCCGGTCGCCGGCGAGCTCGACGAGGTCGTGGCGCGCGCGATGGCGATCGACCCGGCAGCCCGCCACCCCGGACCGCTGGCGTACCTCGCCGCGCTCCGCGGCGCGATCGTGGCCGAGGCGGCGCGGCCGGCGCGCGCGGGCGCCGTCCCCGGGATCCTGGTCGCCGCGGTCGCACGCCCCGAGCAGCTCGACGAGCGCGGCCTCGACGACCTCGAGGAGCTCGTGCCGGCGGCGAGCCGCGCGCTGGCCGCGCACGACTTCCGCCTCGCGCTCGACCTGGGCGACGCCGCGCTGTTCGTGCCGGCGCGCGCGGGGACCGACGGGGCCACGGCCTGCGCGGCGGCCTGCGCCGCCTTCGACCTCGTCGCCGCGCGGCCGGGTGCCGTGCCTGGCGTCACCGTGGCGATGGCGGTCCACCTCGACATGCTCGAGCTCGCCGGCGACCACATCCTGGGGGGCGCGCTCGCCGATCCCGCGCGCTGGCCGGTGGCGGCCGAGCGCCCGGGCGTGGTGGCCTCGGCCGCGGCCCTCGACGCGCCGGGGTCGCGGGTCCTGCGCTGACCGCGCGGCCCGTCGACGCCGATCAGTAGCAGGTCGAGTCATAGGTGTAGGAGCTCGGGACGTCGGCGAACGCCAGCCACGAGTCGTACGGGCCCTGGCCCTGGCGCCACGAGTTGCAGTCGTCGGCGCCGTGGTCGTTCACGCAGGCGAGGTCGCAGGCGCGGCGGCAGGCCGCCGGCCAGAACGCGGTGGCGCAGGCGTCGTAGCAGGCGTCGTGGGTGCGGCAGCCGTCGTGGCTGCCGCACTCGATCATCGGGTAGGTGCAGACCTTCGCGTGCCACCGGCAGTCGGCGGTCTGCCACTCGAGGCAGACGGACTCCGCGGGGAGCGCACGGCAGGTCGCCGGGCAGTCGGGGCCGCAGGCGCCGCGGCACTCGGCGCCGCTGGCGATGCCGGGGTCGCGGGGCTCGGCGCCGGGCGGCGACGGCGGGCAGGCCGGCTCGGGCTGGGCGACGCATCCGGCGTCGGGCACGCCGGCGTCGACGATCGGCGTGGCGGTGGGTGTCGGCGAAGGGCTCGGCGTCGGGCTCGCGGTGGGCGCCGGCGAGGGGCTCGCGGTCGGCGTCGGGCTCGCGGTCGGCGCCGGGCTGGGCGAGGTCGCGCCGCTGCCTGGGCCCTGCAGCGACGCGTTGGAGGTCGCCGCGTCGCCGTGCTCGTCGAGCTCGGGCAGACACGAGGCGCCGAGCGCGGCCCCGGCGAGGACGACGGCCAGCGCCAGCGTGCGGGGCGGCGCGCGGCGGGCCGCGCGCGGGGGGGGCGCGACCGGCGCGAAGATCAGGCGCGCCGACAGCGGGTAGGTCCAGGTGACGAGCACGAGGCCGACGGTGATCGCCTTGGCCGCGAGCACGGGCAGCCCGCTCGCGACCAGGCCGGCCACCGCCGCGCCGCTGACCACGGCGCCGCCGCCGACGACGACCACGCCGTAGCGGAGGAGCTGGGCCGGCCAGCGGTGGCCCGCGGCGGCGAAGATCCAGCGGCGCTTGATCGTGAAGTTGACGCCGCCGCCGGCGAGGCAGCCGGCGACCGCCGCCGCGCCGGCGGGGACGCCGGCGAGCCCGCACAGGACGATCAGGACGACGGTGTCGACCGCCGTCGCCGCGCCTCCCGAGGCCAGGACGCGGAGGAGGCGAGGGAGCCGGGACCAGAGTCGTGGGTGGTTCACGGGGGACCTCCGGCCGCGGCGAGCGCGGCGCGAGCGGGGCGCGGGCGGACGTCGAACACCTCGACGTCATCCCGGCGCACGACCGTGGGGAAGCGATCGCGGTACCAGGCGAGGGCGGCGCCCCAGTCGCGGCGCTCGCCCGGGCCGCTGTAGACGTGGGTGACCCCGTGGCGACGGAGGAGCCGCCGGGCCTCGGGACGGCCGGCGAACATCGCCGCCACGTCGCGCTCGAGCGGCCGGTAGTCGATGCCGTGGGTCCACAGCCAGCCCCGGTACCCCATGACGATCGAGCGTCCGGTCAGCATGGGCACGACGTGGTTGTGCTGGTCCGAGGTCAGGACCCGGGCGTCGGGGGGCAGGGCGCGGCGCAGCTCGCGAGCCAGCGCGAGGTCGGCGGTCGACGCGAGCTGGTCGTGGCGATCGGCCTCGCGGGCCAGGGTCAGCGCGCCGGTCCCGGTCATCGCGACGATCGCCAGGGCCGCTGTCGCGCGGCGCAGCCGCCCGCCGGCGAGGGCGCCGGCGAGCGTCCCGCTCAGCACCACCGCGAGCACGATGTGGGCGTAGACGAAGAACTTCATGTTGTCCCAGTCGTGGGGCTGGAACTGGTAGAGGTTGCCGGCCACGAACACGGCGATCGCGCCGGTGACGAGCGCCACGGCGAAGGCGCGGCGCTCGTGCCGCCACGCGGTGACGAGCGCGACCGGCGCGAGCGCGAGTGGCAGGCCCCAGTTGCGGAGCCAGAACGTGACCAGCTCCCCGTCGGGCGCGCGCCAGCCCAGGTTCCAGCGGCCGAAGCCGCTGCCGAGCGATTGCCCGAGCTGCCAGGCGAGCTGCGGCGCCGCCAGCACCGCCGCGCCGCCTGCGACGGCGAGCCACGGCCACGCTGGCCGCCGGGCGGCGACGCTCAGCCCTGCGCCGAGCCAGACGACGAGGCCGGCGCCCAGGAGGAAGGTGTGGACGTGCAGGAACGGCAGCGCGCCGATCAGGAGCGCGAGGGCGAGCGCCAGGCGGCGGCGGACCGGCGGTGGCGGGGGCGCGTCGGCCAGGCCGCGCATCAAGACGAGCGCGGCCGCGGCGGCCGGGAACGCCGCCAGCAGCGCGCGCTGGGGCAGGAAGAAGTCGGCGACGATGTTGGACCAGACCACCCCCCGGTCGGCCTGGTGGGCGTAGCTGGGCATGGCCCCCAGGCTCGACGGCAGGCCGTGGCTCGCCAGGTCGGTCGCGGCATGCCACAGCCCGATCAGCGCGCCCGACAGGACGATCAGCCAGACCGCGATGATCCCCGCGCTGCGCCGCCCCCACATCCGCCGCGCCAGCGCGTCGAGCAGCGCCAGCCCCGTGAGTGCGCTCAGCCAGCCGGTGACGGCGAACGCCGTCGACATCGACCAGCCGCCGCGCACCAGGCACGCGACCAGGAAGTCGCCGAGGAACGGGTAGGTGAGGGGCTCGCCGGCGACCAGCGGCGAGGCGAAGCCGACCTCGTCGACCGCGAAGCGGGACGCCAGGGTGGCGTGGAGGGCGAGATCGCCGTACGTCGCCCCGCCGGTGAAGAGGCCGCCGGCCTCGGCGTGCAGCATGTGGCCGTGGAAGAGCAGGGCGAAGAGGACGGCGAGCGCGCCCCACGACAGCCAGCTCGGCGGCGGCGGCGCGGGCGCGGCAGCGGGCTCGACCGCGCGCTGGCGCCCGAGCACGTAGCCGGCGGCGCCGAGGGTGGCGGCCGCGAGCGGCAGCCCGGCGGCGAAGCCGAGGCCCCAGGCGGCGAGGAACAGCGCCCATGGCGCGGCGGTGAGCGCGAACGCCGACGCCAGCGCGACCGCCTCGAAGCGGGTGAGGGGCCAGCCCAGGCGGCGGACCGCGCCGGCACCGAACGCGGCGGCGCCGAGGGCGATGGCGAGCGCCAGCACCTCAGCGCACCTGCTCGCCGGCCGGCAGGCCGAGCACGGGCCGGCCGCGGCGCAGCCACCCCCAGCGGATCCGGGTCAGGTCGCGCAGCATCCGCAGCGCGTCGACGCCGGGCCGCACCTTGGAGCCGTCGGCGTGGGTCCACGCCACCGGCACCTCGGCGATCCGGAAGCGGTCGTGAGCGAGCTCGAGCAGCTCGACATCGAAGGCGAAGCCGGCGAGCGTGAGCTCGCCGAAGAGGGCACGGGCGACCGGGCCACGGAACAGCTTGAAGCCGCACTGGGTGTCGCGGATCGCGGCGACCGCGCGGAAGCCGAGGGCGCGGACGACCAGGTGGAAGCCGCGGCCCTGCAGGCGCCGCAGAAGCGGCTGCTCGCGATGGACGTCGCCGGGGACGGCCCGCGATCCGATCGCCACGTCGGCGCCGGCGCGGAGCGCGGCCTCGAGGCGCTCGAGCTCCTCGATCGGCGTCGACAGGTCGGCGTCGGAGAACAGCACGTCCCGACCGCGGCTGGCCAGGACCCCGGCGCGCACGGCGGCGCCCTTGCCGGCGTTGGCCGGCAGCGGCAAGAGCCGCACCCGCGGCCGCTCGCGCGCGACCGCGGTCACGACGTCACGGGTGGCGTCGCGGGAGCCGTCGTCGACGACGATCACCTCGTAGCGCTCCGCGCGAGCATCGAGGAAGGCGGTGACGCGGGCGAGCGTGGGGCCGATGCGAGCGGCCTCGTTGTAGGCGGGGATCACGATCGACAGGGACGGGCGCTGGGCGTCGGTGATCATCATGAGCGCTCCGGGTTGCAACGGGTGGGCCGGCGAGTGAACGGCGTCGCCACGGGCGGCGCGCGGTCGGGTGCAGGCGGCGGCCTGCACGGCGCGGGCGCGCGCCGTCAGCGCGACGCGGCGGCGCCGGCGGCGAGCTGCACGCCAGCCGCGCGCGCCGGGACGAGGGTGTAGCGGTCGCGGGCGACGCGGTCGCCGAGGACGCGGGCGTAGAGTCCGCGCCGGAGGTAGAGGCGCGCCGGCTCCGCGCTGCCGCGCACCCGGACCTCGCGCCACAGGTAGTCGCGACGCAGCCGCTCCTCGACCGCGGCGACCCGGCTGCTCGCCGCGAGGATCACGTCCTCGTCGCCGCTGGCGCTCCACCGCGTGCGCGGGTACGGGTGCAGCGACCACGGCAACGGCCAGGTCGCGTCGTGCTCGACCGCGACCACCAGGCGCTGGCGGCCGACCCGGGTCGCGCCGGCCTCGATCAGCCCGAACCAGCTCCAGTAGTCGGGGTGGGTGTGGACGTAGGCGAGGTGCTCGCGCTCGTCGGCCGGGCGCAGGAACGAGGAGCGGGCGGTGATGACGAGCGCCGGCACCAGCGCGAGGGCGACCGCGTGCCCGAGGCCGCAGCGCGCGGCGACCTCGTCGCGCATGACGCGAACCAGCAGCGAGAGCCCGTGCGCCGCCGGCAGGGCCAGCAAGACCAGCCAGCTCATGGGCAGCCACGGCATCTTGTAGGCGACGCAGGAGTAGGCGGCGCACAGTCCGAACCCGACGAGGCCGGGGCCGCGCACCCACCGCTGACGGAACCCGGCGACCAGCCCGACCGCGGCCAGGGCGTAGAGCACCAGCTCGTAGCGGGCGCCGAGGTGCAGGTAGTAGCACCCGTCCTTCTCGTGGCCGGAGTGGCCGGTACCGGTCTCCTGCCACAGGAAGTAGGCCTCGAACGAGCGCGCGAGCTGGTCGCCCAGCGCGCCCGGCTGCTGGAGGAACCCGGTGAACAGGGCGACGTGGATCGCCGCCATCACGCCGACCATGGCCAGCGCGACCGCCGACGCGCGCCACGACCACGCGCCGGCGCGGCCGAGGACGGTGAAGCGGCGCGCGCGCCACGACTCGACCACGATCTCGCCGAGCAGCCACGCGCCGCTCACCGCGAGGAAGAGGATGGTCGTCTCCTTGGTCGCGATCATGCCGGCGAGCGCGGCGGCGCCGCCGATCAGCCAGCCCCCGCCGCCGCGGTCTGCCCACCGCAGCATGCAGGCTGCGACCAGCAGTCCGAGCCCGACCAGCAGCGTCTCGTGGATCGCGTAGCGCGCGTAGTAGACGAGGGTCGGTGAGGTCGCCAGGAGCGCCCCGGCCGCCAGCGCCGGCCCCCAGCCCATGCGCCGGCGCAGGAGCAGCGGCGTGAGACACAGCGCGACGCCGATCACCGCCCCGGGCAGGCGGAGCTGCCACAGCCCGAAGCCGAAGGCCTCGCGCGACGCGGTCAGCAGGTAGAAGTACGACGGGCCATGGTAGTTGCCCGGGTCGTAGGCGTAGTGACCGTCGCGCCGGAGCTTCTCGACGAACCAGCCGTTGACGCCCTCGTCGTGGTGCGGCGGCCGCAGCTCGAGCGCGCTGAGCCGCAGGGCGGCGGCCAGCGCGACGAGGGCGAGCACGGCGAGCCAGCGGATCGCGCGACGGTCGAAGGGGCGTTCGGCCATGGGGCGCGGTGGTGCACCAGGCATGCCAGCCACGCCGCGCGACCGAGGGCCGGACGCGTGGCGTGGGCGCCGGCCGCTCCGCTGGCATCTCCGTTGCAGCCGGCGCAACCCATGATGAACCACCTGCTCGCTGCGCTGCGCCGCCGCGTCCGGCGCGTCGCGCCGCTCCTCGCCCTCGCCGCCCTCACCCTCGCGTTCACCGGATGTCTGAGTGACGAGGATCCGTGGGAGGGTCTGTCTGTCGACGAGCAGTACGCCTACGCGGGCGACTGCAGCTCGTGCAAGGGAGGCAAGGATCAGAAGGGGAGCTGCGACGGGAAGGCCTGTCCGCAGGGCCAGTGGTGCGACACGGGCTACTGCAAGTGCTGCTGCGACAACACGAAGCCTACCGGCGGGCAGGGCACCTACCACACGTACAAGTACGGGTCGTGCGACAAGGACTGCAGCACGCTCAACGACACCGAATGCCCGAACAAGGCGGGCGGGCTGTGCTGGGTGACGACGAGCGGCAACGGCTGCGAGAAGCTGAGCGATCCCGCCGGGACCCTCGGCCTGTCGCCGAGCGAGCCCTACCGCATCTGCAACTGCAAGGTGACGTGCAACGCATCGCTCCCGGACGCGAACACCAAGTACGAGGGCTGCGGCAAGCCCGGCAACGGCAAGTGTCCGGCGCTGGTCTGTCCGGGTACGACGAAGGTCAAGGAGTGTACGAAGGCCGCCGAGAAGTGCTCGACGCCGACCCCGACTCCGACCGCGTCGAGCACGCCGCCGCCGCCGTCTCCGACGGCGACCGCGTCGGCCACTCCGACTCCCTGGCCGACCGCGAGCCCGTGGCCGACCCCCTCGCCGACCGCGACCGCGTCGGCGACCCCCGCGCCGGCGCCGACCGCAGCGGCGCCGGCGTCGTGGAGCGAGCCCGAGGAAGGTGGCCAGTGATCCGGCGCCGCGCTCGGGCCGCGTGGGTGATGGCCATCGCCCTGATCGCGACCGGCTGCCTGGAGGCGACGCCGGGGGCGCCGCCTGTCGACGGCGATCCGGCCAGCCCGCGCCGGCAGGTGCCCCGCGACGACCGAGCGCCGCGGCTCGGGGCGGCGGCGGCCCCGATCGAGGCGACGCTGTTCGTCGACTTCACCTGCCCCCATTCGCGGGAGGCGTTCGAGCGCGCCGTCGCGGTGGGCGACGCGCCGGGCGATGTCGGACTGGCCGTGCGGTTCCTGCCGCTCCCGGGGAACCTCCACGCCGCCACCGCCGCGCGCGCCGCGCTCGCCGCCCACCGCCAGGGGCGCTTCCTGCCCATGGCGCGCGCGCTGTTCTCGACGGACCACCACGACCGCGCCTCCGTGGTCGCCCTGGCGGGGGTGCTCGGCCTGGCGCCGGCGCGCTTCGAGCGCGATCTCGACGATCCCGACGTCGCGGCGCACGTGCGGCGGGATGTCGCCGTCGCGCGTGCGCTGGGTGTGGACGTGACGCCGTGGTGGTTCGTGAACGGGGTCGGCTTCAAGGGCAAGCTCGACGATGGCCGTCTGGCGGCGATCGTCGAGGCCGAGCGCGGGTACGTCGCCGAGCTGACCGCGCGCGGCGTCGCGCCGTCCAGGATCCACGCGCACATCATGGCGGGCGCGGCGCCGCTGGCCGACGCGCCCGCGCCGGCGGAGACCCTCGATCCCGAGCTCCGCTACGCCATCCCGGTCGGCGAAGGGGATCTCGCCTTCGGCCCGGTCGCGGCGCCGGTGACCGCCGTGCTGTTCGCCGACGTCGAGTGCCCGCACACCCGCCGGATGTGGCGCGCGCTCGATCGGGTCCGGACGCGCTTCGGGACCGAGCTGCGGCTGGTGATCAAGCACGATCCGTTGCCGCGGCATCGGTTCGCCGTCGACGCCCACCTCGCGCTCGCGGCGGCCGCGCGCCTCGGCCACGGCGAGGCGCTGTTCGCGCGGCTGATCGGTGGCCGCGGCTTGCGTCGCCACGCCGAGCTGATCGGCGCGCTACGTGCGGTCGGTCTCGATCCCGCGCGCGTCGAGGCGCTCGCCTCCGCCCCCGCGGTGGTCGAGGAGGTGCGCGCGCATCGGCACCTGGCGGCGCGCTTCGGCGTCCGTGGGACGCCGACCACCTTCATCAACGGGCGCCCGGTGGTGGGCGTGATCCCTCCGGCCCATCTCGCCGAGCTCGTCGCCGAGGAGCTGGAGGTCGCTCGCGCGACGCCGGACGGGCCGGGCTCGGTCTACGACCGAGTCCTCGCCGACGCCCGGACCGACGCGGCGCCACCCACGCCGGCGGCCCCACACCTGGCCCTCGCCGAGAGCGCGCCGGTGACGGTGGGCGCCGACGATCCGACCCGGGGGCCGGTCGACGCCCCCGTCACGGTGGTCGCCTTCCTGGACTTCGAGTGCGGTCACAGCGCCGACGCGGCGCGCGCGCTCGAGCGGCTCCGGGGTCGCCATGGCGACCGCGTGCGCACGGTGTTCAAGCACCTGCCGCTCGCGATGCACGACCACGCTCGCAACGCGGCGGCGGCGGCGCTGGCCGCCCAGCGGCAAGGCCGCTTCTGGGAGATGCACGACTGGCTGTTCGCCAACCAGGCGTCGCTCGACCGTCGCGCGATCGAGGCGGCGCTGCCGGCGCTCGGCCTCGATCCGGTCCGCTTCGCGCGCGACTTCGACGATCCGGACGTGACCGATCTGCCCATCGCCGCCGCCGAGGCCGACGGTCAGGCGCGCGGGTTCACCGGCACGCCCACGTTCGTCATCGCCGGTCACGTCGTGCCCGGGCTCATCGCCGACGAGCTGCTCGACGAGCTGGTCGAGGGCGCGGCGCGGTAGCGCGCGCCGTCGCCATGGCAGTCCTCGACGCGGGGCACGCCGGTGCCCCGCGTCGGTCGTTTCGGCGCGGCCGCGATGTGGGTGCTCGGGATGCCCGCGCCTCCGGCGATCGTCGATGCGCCGCCGAGCTCCGCTGCGGACGCTGGCCTGCACGCGAGGGCTCGCGCCTGCACGATCGCCGCCTCGCGCATCGGAGGCGCGCGCCGCGGCGGCAGGAGCGCGGGCATCGGCCTTGCAGTGCGACGGTCGCAAGGAGGAGCACGATGATCAGAACCTGCAAGCATGCTGTCGTCCTCGGCTCGTTGCTCGCGATGAGCGGGTGCGCGCACGAGGACTCCACGTCCCGCGACGAGGTGTCCGCGTCCGCGGGGCTCGCCGTGGGAGACCAGGTCTTTCCCGCGGTCCCGACGGTCACCGAGTACGCGACCTGGGGCAAGCAGAAGGCGGACGCGCAGCCGTCGCGCACGACCGAGGCCGATGTGACGCTCGCGTTCAAGGGGCGGAAGGGCCTGCGGTCCGACATCGAGGTCGAGGCCGGTCTGCGCGAGAAGTCCTCTCGCCGCGCCGTCACGCTGTCGGATGGGGTGCCCACGATCCGTCCCGACCTTCCGGCCGGCGCGGTCGATCTCTTCGAGCTGCTGCCCGAGGCCGACACCTCGCTCGTGCTCGATGTCGAGTACGAGTCGCCGCCACCCGATCTCGACTACGTCCTCGCCGAGGCCGACCAGGATCGCCTGGTGCTCTGGCAGCAGATGAAGCACGCGCCCTCCGCGGTCGTCCCGCTCGGCGACAAGGTCTTCGTGCGCGTCGAGGGTCGGGCGAACAACCGGCTGCACTACGTCGACGACGACGGGAGCCTGGGGGTGGCCGACCTGGGGACCGCCTACCTCCACGTCGTCGACCTCGTGAAGATCCCGGGCCACGGCTGGCAGGTCCTGCGCTTCGCCAGGCTGAACGAGGTCGAGGGGGCCGAGCGCGATCCCTTCATCGATCTCGGTCGCGCGCGCCAGCGGCCGCACGCGGCGTTCGTCGTGTGCGCGACGCGGATGGATCTGGTCGGCCGCGAGCTCGCCGGCTTGCACGAGATCCTGGTCGCGGACGTCCCCGAGTTCAGCGCCTGCCTCGTCAGGTAACCCCACACCCGGAAGGAACGACGAACATGTACAAGCACGGAATCGCAATCGTCGGCATCGCGGTCGTGACCGCCCTCGCCGGGAGCCCGCGCGCCGAGGCCGCGACGTTCGGGGAGTGGCTCGCCTACTGCGTGGGCGGCGACGCCACCATCGACGCCAAGATCCAGACCGACTCGATGGCCGCGTGTGGGGTCGAGAAGGGGATCAAGGCCGCCTGCTCGGTGCTCTCCGGCACGCCGTGGACGTGCTCGACGCCGAGCGCCAAGCCGAAGGAGAAGGGGGAGGCGTGCGACGAGCTGAAGATCGAGTTCCAGATCGGCGCGGGGTTCGCGATGCCGGGGACCTGGAAGGTGAAGGGGGAGGCCAAGGCCAAGTACCACCGCCTGGCGATCAAGAACAACATCAACATCTGCAACGTCGCGCCGGTGATCCCCACGCCGATCGCCAGCGGCGGGGCCTACTCGGCGGAGTCAGGTGACATCTCCTTCATGGTGGAGATGAAGATCGAGGGCAGCCTCGAGGTGACGAGCCCGGTCGGCATCACGGTGAACCTCAGCGCGGCGGCGGGGTGCGAGCGAACCACGAGCACGCAGTACTTCAAGAAGGCCGAGGTCAACTCGTGCGGCATGCCCACGCCGGCGCCGACCGCGACCACGACGCCCACCGCGACCCCGACCACGACGCCGACCACGACGCCGACGCCGCCGCCGGGGTCGCCGACGCCGGCGCCGACCGCCTCACCGCCCCCGAGCTCGCCCTCGGCCACGCCGACGCCGGTCCAGACGCCGGGGATGTGAGGCGCCGATGCGTCCGATCGGAGGCATGATCGCGCTGTCGTTCGCGTGTGTCGGGTTGGTCGGGGCAGGGGACGCCCGGGGCGCGGACTACCTGACGCTGCTCGACTGGGCGTGCGAGCCCAGACCGGCGAACACCGCGGCCGTGAAGGCGATGGCGCTGTCGGCATGCGAGGCGACCGAAGGGGCACGCGCGGCGTGCGCCGTCGTGAGCGGGACCCCGTTCGGTTGCTTCACGCACGAGGCGGTCGCGCGCGACAACCGGTCGTGCGACAAGGGCGCGGTTCGGTTCACGATCAGCGGCGCTACCGGGGCCACACTGGGGTGGAAGGTCGAGGGCACCCTCACGGTCTCGGCCGAGTACGCGCTCTACTGGTCCACGGCGCAGGAGTGTGCGCTCACGGCGCGCACGCCGGTGCCGACCGCGGCAGGTGGCGACTACATCTTCAAGGCCGGCTCCGTGAAGGCCGTCGCGATCATGATCGCGTCGGGCGAGGGGAGAGTGACGTTCCTGGGCGGGACGGTGTTCAGCGAGCGCATCAACAAGCAGTGCGTCCGTGACCTGACCGTCACCGCGTACCGGCAGGCGACGGCGAGCGGCTGTCAGGGGCCGCCGGCGACGCCGCCAGCGACCCCTTCGGCGACCGCGACCCCGTCGGCGACGTCCTCGCCGACGCCCCCGCCGCCGACGCCGACCGCGACCGCCTGGCCGACGCCGACCGCGACGGCCTGGCCGACGCCGACGGCCACCGCCGTGCTGTGACCAAGCGGCGACGGCGCGCGTCCCCACCCACCCGGGACCGGGAGCGGGACGCGCGCGACCGCGAGCCGTCACGAGATCGCGCCCCCAGGGCGCCCTGTCCCGGCGAGGAGAGCCAGATGAAGCGATATGCCTGGGTGCTGCTGCCATGCGTGCTCGCCGCGACGGTCATGGCCTGTGACCGCGACGAGGTGCGGCCGGCCTCACGGGGCGGGCGGGTGGAGACGCCGCCGGCGCTCGTGCTCGACGGCGATCCGGAGGTCGACTGCGTCCGGGTCGCCGCGCGCGGCGCGGCGGTGATCGTGCGGCACTTCGAGACGCTCGCCTCCCGACTGCCCGCGCCGGACCGGACGGCGTGGATGGCGAGCCTGGACGACCGGTTCAGCGCCGATCGCCTGGCGGCGCGGTGTGAGGCCCGGCGGCGCGACGATGACTTCGCGCTGGCGCTGGGCTGCGCCGCCGGCGCCGTGACGATGCAGCAGATCCAGGCCTGTCGACTGTGGGTCGCGGGCCCGTCGTGTGGCGCGCCCGAACGATCTTGAGTAGCTCGAGTGACAACAACGTTCAGCAAAGGAGACGGACATGTTCAGCAGACACTCCCTGGGATCCTCGTTGATCTCGCTCGTGACCCTCGCGTGCTTCATCCCGGCGGTGACCGGCTGCCACGACGCGGGACCGCGCGGCGAGTCCGACGGCGTGCGCACCCGGGTCGTCCTCACCGACTCGGCAGGTGAGGAGACCGTCGCCGATCTCGACTTCGAGCTCGAGGTCGAGCCCAGCCTGGCGATCCTCGAGGGGGGAGCCCCTGCCGCACCGGAGCGGATCTTCGCCAGCGCGACGGCCTTCCGGACCACGAACGGCCGCGGCCTGGCGTTCGCGCCGCAGGCCGACGGCTCCATCGCGGTGCGCCTGGACGGCGACCTGCTGCCGATCTCGCTGCGCTGGAGCCCGGCGGCAGCGACGCTGGTGTTCGCGGGCTCGGGCCTGTCCACGCTCAGCGTTCGGTTCGAGGGCGTGCGCGCCTACGATCGCGAGGCCGGGCTCTTCGCGCTGTCGACGCTGGCGACGCTCGCGACGACCCAGAGCGGTGGGGCGAACGTCGAGCCGATCTCGACGACGATCATCGTCATCGCGGTCATCGGGCTGGCCGCGTACCTGGCGTGCATCACCCTCGGCTGCAACTACATGTGCAAGAACAACTGCGAGCCGCACGGGGTCGATAGCTGCGGGTGCGGCATCGTCACCAACCCGAACGGAGGCACCGACTTCGGATACTCGTGCAACTGCCGCAAGGCGGCGCCGACCCCGGCGCCGACCGCCACCGCGTCGTCGACGCCGGTCGCGACGACGACCCCGTCGGCGACGCCGGGGATGTGACGCGCGGGAGGAGCGAAGGCGCCTGGCCGGTGTGGCCGGGCGCCTGCATTCCGGACCCACGGGCGGGCCGGGAGCGGATCACACACCTGCAGGAGGTTCAGCGATGCGCACGTCATGCTTCATCTCGGTCATCGTCCTGGTCGCGGCTTGCGTCGGTGAGCCGGCCGGCTACGACGTCACCGACCAGTTCATCAACAAGGACGACTGCAAGGACCTGGGTGACCCGTACGCGGGGTGCCCGGCGTTCACGCCCACCGCGGCGAGCTGCGCCGGTCCATCCCCCGGGAAGCCGTGGGACAAGGACGGTGGCTGGGTGAACGGTCAGCCGATCTGCCTGGGGTTCGGCGACAAGATCGGGACCTGCGACAAGTGCAACCGGCTCAACGTCCCGGACGCCGACTACGACAAGTGCCTCAACCAGCGCTTCGTCAAGTGCGGCGAGGCGGGCCTCCTGCCGGGCCAGGCCGCCAAGGCCGACATGTGCTTCGTGACCGCGGCGATCAGCGTGTCGTGCGATCGACTCCCCAAGGGGCCCGACGGCAAGCCGAAGTGGCCGGACGGCGACGGCGCGGCGACCGCACGCGAGATGTGCGCGGTGGGGCCGCCGAGCAACGCCAGCGTCAACGAGTGTCGCAAGAAGGCCGCGTGCTCCGAGCCGGGCAAGAAGGTCGGGTGCGCGTGCATGCCGTGCGACACGTACGCCGTGACGGGCGGCAGCGGCTCGGGCAGCGGCGCGGAGGTCTGCGACGAGGATTGCGCGTACGCGGTCGCGACCGATCCTGCGTGCAACCCGGAGCCGGTCTGCACGCCGACGCCGACCCCGACGGCCACGCCGGCGCCGACGCCGACCGCGACGCCAGCACCGACGGCCACGCCGGGGCCGACGCCGACGGCCACGCCGGGGCCGACGCCGACGGCCACGCCGGGGCCGACGCCGACCGCCACGCCGGGGCCGACGCCGACGCCGAGCTGAGCCGGCGCCGCGGTCGCGCGCCTCGCGGGCCGCGCAGGCAGAGCGCTCGCGGGAGCCAGGTCCCCGGCCTCGATGCAGGCCCCTGCCTGCATCGAGGGTTGGGCCCCGCAGCGAGCGTCCCGGTCGGCCTCGACGTCCCAGGTGCGTGGCGCGCCTCGAGCGATGGCACGGCGTGTGATGGAGAGGCGAGCATGACCAGCAAGCACTCGCTCCTCCTGTGCGCGGCGCTGAGCGCCGCCCTGGCGCTCGCCGCATGTCTCGAGCTGGACGACCCCGCGCGTCCACCCACGATCGCCGGCGAGCCGGGGTCGCTCGCGGCCGGCGAGCACGCGGTGATGGTGGAGACCTACAACCAGGCCGGCTGTGACGTCATCGGCGGGAGCTGCGGGGCTCGGGGGCGCTGCTGCGACGTTCACGACGACTGCATCGACCAGCACTGCCCGTTCGGGTTCGGCGACGTCCGGAGCTGCACCGCGGAGGCGGTCGAGCGAGGCGACTGTCCGCAGGCGTGCCTCGCCTGCCATCGGGCGGTCACCGGCTGCATCCTGCGCTGCGAGACCTTCGGCGGTCGCGACTGCGGTCCGAGCGCGTGCTGCGGCGACCCCGCCGCTCCCGACGACGACACCTGCGGCGAGGAGCAGGCCTGCTACGACCGCACGCGGCGGCCGCCCGAGCTCATCACCGATCCGTGCGAGTGTGGGCGCCGCGGGATCGACCTGACGCCGGCGCCGCGCCGCCCCGAGGGCCACTGCTGCGAGGACACCGGCTGGGGCTGCTGCGCGGGTGAGGGCGAACGCCCTGGACCGGGCGGCGGCGCGTGCTGCGAGGGCCTCCGCCTCGGCGCGGACGGCTGCGAGCCGATCCCGCCCACGCCCACGCCCGCGCCCACGGCACCATCGGCGACCCCCGCGCCGACCGCGACGCCCACCCCGACGGCCACACCTGCCGCGACGCCGGCTCCGCCCACCCCCACGGCCACGCCGTTCGCGCCGGCGAGCCCCGCGCCGACCGCGTATTGAGCCCACAAGTCCCTGATCTTGCGAGCGCTCTGCGCTGAGACGGCGGCGGAGCGCGTCCACACGCAACATCCGGCGGAGGCGATCGATAGCTTCCGGCATGAACGAGCCAGCGAGTCACACCACACTCCCTGGAACCAGGTCGGGCCCGCCGTCGAGCGTGGCAGTGCCGTCGCCCGCGATCCGGTGATACCGTCGTCGTCGATGATGCGGTTGACCTCGAGGATCACGGTCGTCGTGGGGCTGGTGCTGGGAGTGGGGGCCTGCAAGTTCCCGGAGCTCCCGCCGATCGACGAGGACGGCGCGCCGGGCGATGGCAGCGCCGGCGACGGGGCGCCGGGCGACGGCGGCGATCCCGACGCGGCCACGGTGTGCGTTCCGGAGGCGGAGTCCTGCGCCGACGGACGCTACACGCGTTGCGACGCGACCGGCAACTTCGTCCAGCACCTCATCCCCAACGGCGGCGCCAGCGGCGAGCCGATCACGATCACCATGGACGACTACGAGTGCCCGATGGGCTGCCACACCACGGCGCCGCGCTGCGCGGACATCGACACGCTCAATGTCGTGAACGCGGCGCTGGACAACGGGGTGTCCGCCACCGGCACGGACGTCGTCTTGCCCCTCGCCGGCAGTCCCGATGGAACCATCGCGCTCGATACCGGTCCGAACGGTCAGTTCGACAGCGTCGCCGCGGAGGTGCGCATCACCGACACGGGCGGGGGTACGATCCGCATCCCGGCCGAGGTCCTCACCCAGAGCCCACCGGCGCCGGCGGTGCTCGTGCTGAAGACCAGGACCTTCACGCTCCGCGCGGGGAGCACGCTGCGTCTCGATGGCGCCCGTGCGCTCGCCATCGCCTCGCACTTCGACGTTCGTATCGAGGGAGTCCTCGACGGCTCTGGTCAGCCCGGCGTGGCGGAGCAGGGGGCGGGACCCGGTAGCCTCGGCGACTCGGCGTCATGCGTGGGCCAGTGGATGTCGTTCGTCTCCGGAGGCGCCGGGAACATGTCCAACGGCGGGCGCTCGAGTAACGGCCTCACGGGAGGCGGACTTCACCCCGCGGGGCCACCCGCGCTGGCCGGCGGTTGTGCCGGCAGCGGTCAGGTGGGCGGCGGCGGCGGCATTCAACTCGCCAGCCGCACGCGAATCGCGCTCGCGTCGACCGCGCAGATCGACGTCAGTGGCGGGGGGGGCGCCGGGCTCACCAACGTCGCGCTCGGAGGCGGATCCGGCGGCAACGTGCTGCTCCAGGCGCCGGTGGTGTTCTTTGGCCCGGGCGCGGTCGTGGCCGGACGTGGTGGGGGCGGCGGGGCCGGAGGACCGTCCGGAGGCGCCGCCGGAGCCGAAGGAACCGTCACGGGAACTGCCGGCGCCGCAGGCGGCACCTGCTCGGGGTGCGGGACGGGCGGGACCGGCGGCACCGAGACCTCTCCGCCGACGAACGGCATCGGCTCGACCGGAGCGCTCGGCGGCGGAGGAGGGGCGGCCGGGCGCTGCCACGTCCGGACACGAACCGGAACGCCGATCATCCCGGCGGGCACGATGAGGCTCTCGAGCAGCTCGCTCGTGCTCGCGCCGCGCTCGCCGTGACCGCTACATGTTGCTGCAGCTCACGTTTCCGAGTGAGAAGGTGATATCGACCGTCTCGGGAGTGGCACCGTCTGGCGGCAGCGTGCACCCATCGGGCACGAGCACGGGGTTGCCTTGGAGCAAGCCGTCCACCGCAGAGAACTTCACGCCGGTCAGCGTGCCCGCGATCCCACCTTCGGGAAGCTGGGTGCCCGTGTCATCGGGGCAGACCTGCGTGATGCGAAGCGTGCCTTCAGTCGCAGCGAACGTCGCCCCTGCGGTCATGCCGAGCAGGTCGACGTCGACGCCGAACCCAGCGGTGGGCAGCGTGCCCAGCGTGCCCTCGGTGAGCACGTAGTCTTGATCCACCACGACCGTCGCGGGATCGAGCGCGATGATCAGCGCGTTGCCGGTGAGGGCGTTGGTGCCGAGCATGAAGCCCGAGATCTCGATGGCGAAGCCTCCCGACGCGTTCGTCGGCAGGGTGACGGTCGGGCAGTTGCATGTGCTGTTGGTGCAGATCTCACCGCCCGCGCACTGCGTGGTGCAGTTGCCGCAGAACTGCTCGTCGTTGGTCGTGTTCACGCACATGCCGCCGCAGTTCATGGTCGGTGGGTTACAGGTCAGCGGCGGCGCGTCGATCGGCGCGTCGATCTCGGCGTCGACGGCGGCGTCGGTGACGGTGACGGTGTCGTCACCGCCGCAGGCGCCGAGCGCGAGCGCGGCGGCGAGGGCGATGAACGTGGAGGCGAGCGAGGTACGAACGGTGCAAGCCATGGTTCCTCCCGGACCCGCGCGCGGCGCGGCAAGCGTGACGTGTGCCAGTGGTGATGGGCGGCGGCCGCCGGCTCCCCTCGAGCCGGGGCCGCCCGGACACTAGATCAGCCGAGCTCAGTCGTCGAAGGGCGAGACCATGCGGGCCTCTTTCTCGCCCTTACCGACGATGACCTTCTCGTAGTACTCGGCCTGCTTCACGCCGCCCTTGATGGCCTCGTCGGCCTTCTTGATCTCCTCGTCGATGACGCGCTTGAACCCGGCCAGGTTGCCGGCCTGGGTGACGCGGCCGTTGACGTAGAAGGTGGGGGTGCCGCCGGCGCCAAACTGCTGCAGCGTCCGCATGCTGCGGCTCAGCCACTCCTTGCAGTCGCCGTCGACGTCGGCCTGGTAGCGCTTCATGTCGAGCCCGAGCTCGGCGGCGATGGCCGCGGTGCCCTCGGCGGTGAGGTGCTCCTTGACCGACGGCTGGCCGGGCGCCGGCCACGCCTTCTTCCACAGCGTCGACTCGAAGTCCTGGTACTTGCCCTGCTTGGCGGCGGCGCACGCCGCCTGCCCCGACGCCATCGCCGGCTCGCCGTGGATGAGGAAGTACTTGGATGCCACCCGGACGTCCTTGGGGTACTCGGCGAGGAGCTGATCGACCGTGGGCGCCACCATCGCGCAGTACGGGCACAGGAACTCGTAGGCCTCGACGATCGTCACCTTGGCGTCGGCCGGGCCGCGCACCGGGTCCGCCGGGTCGAGCGGGATGCCGTAGACCGCGTTCTCGTCGATCTTGGGCGGGACCGCCTGCTTGAGGAAGCCGGTGATCTTGTCGAGCCGGCGCTCGACGCGCGCGAGGCGATCCTCGACGCTGCCGGCGGGCGCGTTCGACGTCGCCGCGCTGGCGCCCACGGGCCGGGGGCCGTTGTCGCCCCAGTTGGGGTTCTGCTTGTCCTGCTGGCAGCCGGCGAGCGCGGCGGCCACGCCGAAAACGAGTGCGAGGGAACGAATCATGGCGCGGATACTAGCCTTCCCGGGGCGCGTGTCCATCGCAGACCTGCGAGGCCGGGGGGGTGGTGAGAATCTGTCAGGGGGCGCGGCGTCGGCGCCGCACGCCCGGTCGTCACGTTGTCGTGGCCAGGCGGTCATCCCGGGGGGTAATCTTCGAGGGCGTGCCGGTCCGTCCCGAACCCCGCCTCGTGCACGGCCTCGCCGCCGCCGCCGGCCTCGCGGTGAGCGCCTGCGCCGGCGCCGCCGCGCCCGCGCCCATGGGCACCAAGGTGGCGTCGGCCGGCAACGACCTGGTGCTGGGCGGGGGCCCGGTGGCGCGGCCCCCGCTGGCGGTGCCCGGCGAGCGCATGCTCTACCGGGTCTCGATCCACGGCTTCGAGCTGGCCGAGTTCTCGATCGCGGTCGGCGAGCTCGCGACCCTGGACGGCGCCGAGGTCGTGATCGTGCAGTCCGCGGCCCGCACCACCCGGGTCGCGGCCATGCTCAAGCCGGTCGAGGATGTCTTCACGAGCTGGATCAGCACCCGCGACGGGCGGTCGCTCCGCTTCGTGTCGAGCGAGCGGGCGTCCAAGGACGACGATCGCAAGGAGGTCACCGAGGCTCGCCTCGGCGCCGGCACGGTCGGGCTCCGCGTGCAGCGCGGCGACGACCCGCCGCTCGACGAGGAGCAGGTCATCGCCGGCCACGGCGGGTTCGACCTCAACTCGTTCCTGGTCTTCCTCCGCGGCTGGGAGGCCGAGCCCGGGGCGCGGGTCGACGCCGACGTCGTGCGCAGCCGCTACGTGTGGCGCGTCCAGATGGAGGTCGTGGGCTACGAGAACCTGTCGACGGCGCTCGGCAACCTGCCGGCGGTCCGTTACGACGGCGAGGGCGTGCGCATGGCCCGCGACGGCACCACCGACACGGCGTCGGATCGGCGCCGCTTCTCGATCTGGCTGTCCGACGACGCCGACCGCGTGCCGGTCCGGCTCGTCGCCCGCACCGACTACGGCGACATCGAGATGGCCCTGGTCGCCTACGAACCCGGCGACACCACCGGCCGCTGAGCGCCGCCGGCCGGTCGCCCTCCGCCCCCCGCGGCCCCGCGGCCCCGCGGCGAAAACGTGCGCGCGCCGGCGCGGGCCGCTAGAACCGGGGGATGCTCTCGCGTGCGCTCACCGCTGCGCTCCCACTCGGCGCGCTGATCTCGGGGCTCGTCGCCGGCGGCTGCGGGACCACCGGCCCCGGCGAGGAGGCGCTCCGCGTCGCCCCCGCCTCCGCGGTCGCGCACGAGGGCCCGGCCGCCGGCGCGGGCGCCGCCGACGGCGCCGCGGTCCGTCCGGGTGCCCCACCGGGCCCGCGCGCCCCGGTCCTGGCGCCGGCGCCGCGGCTCGATCTCGACGCCAACCGCGCCCGCTGGCACGTCGCCGATCGCGGCCTGGTCATCCCGCTCGGCGACGAGGGCCTGCGCAAGTACGACCTGGCCTACCGCTCGCCGTGGCGGGACGCCGTGACCGTCGACGGCCGTCGCGCCCGCGCCGCGCGCGGCAAGGCGACCTTGACCTTCCCCTGGCTCGACGACGACGGCCCCGCGACCGTGGTGGTGCGCGGCCGCGGCCCGGCCCGGATCGCCCTCGCGCTCGACGGCAGGAAGCTGGGCGAGGCCACGCTCGGCGCCGGCTGGGGCAGCGGCGAGGTGGCGGTGCCGGCCGGCGCGCTGACCCCGGGCGAGCACGAGCTCACGGTCGACGCCCGCGGCGCCCTGCTCGGCGGGCTCGAGCTGGTGCCGGCGGCGCGCGCCGAGCTCCCGCCGTGCGACGACGGCTGGCGCCGCGTCAGCCTCCACGCCGAGCTGCCCGCCGCCGCCCACCTGGTGGCGCGGCCGGTGGCGACCGGCCCGGTGCGGATCGCGCTCACCCCCGAGGACGGCCCGACCCAGGAGCTCTACGCCGGCCCGGCCGCCGGCCTGCCGCCGGCGCTGGCCCTGCCCGAGGTCGGCGAGCGCGTCGTCCGCCTCGACCTCGAGGCCCCGGGCTGCGCGCGCTGGGACGGCGTCCAGCTCGCGGTGCCCGCGGACGCCCCGGCGGCGCGGCCGGCGGCGCGGCCGGCGCCGGTCGACAACGTCGTGCTGGTCGTGATCGATACGCTGCGCGCCGATCGCCTGCGCGCCTACGGCGAGACCCGAGTCGAGACCCCGTGGCTGACCGCGGCCGCCGCCCGCGGCGCGGTCTTCCTGCGCAACCAGGCGATGGCGCCGTCGTCGCCACCGTCGCACGGCACGATCCACAGCGGCCAGATCCCGCGCGTCCACGGCATCGTCGGCGACGAGGGCGAGCTCGGCCCCGACACGCCGCTGCTGTCGGTGATCGCGCGCGCGGCCGGCCTCGCCACGCTCTACGTCGGCAACAACGACTTCGCGATGGGGCGGTGGCGGGCCCGCGGCCAGTGGGAGGTGTTCGAGACCCCGTACTACCGGCACGGCAAGGACTGCGGGCCGATGTTCGCGCGCGGCCTCGAGCTGGCCCGCGCCGCCGCCGCCGAGCGCCGCCGCTTCTTCCTCACGCTCCTGCCCATCGAGCCCCACGTCGCCTACCGCTTCCACGAGGGCATCACCGAGAAGTACTTCGCCGGGCCGTGGGCCGCGCCCTTCGGCAAGAAGGTCACCAGCGCCCACCTCGGCCGCATCAAGAAGATGCGCATGACCGACGCGCTGTGGGCCCAGGTGCGGGCGCTCTACGACGGCGAGGTCGAGCGCGTCGACCGCTGCCTGGCCGCGCTCGAGGACGGGCTGCGGGACGCCGGCGTGCTCGAGCGCACCTCGATCGTGATCGCGTCGGACCACGGCGAGGGCCTGGGCGAGCGCGGCGCCAACGTCGGCCACGCCTACGGTCTCTACCGCGAGCTGGTCGACACCCCGCTGGTCGTGATCGGCGGGGTGCCGGCGGCGCGGGTGAGCACGCCCACCAGCAACGCCGACCTCGCGCCCACGGTGCTCGAGCTGCTCGGCCTCCCCGCCGACCGCCGCATGCAGGGCCGCAGCCTGGTCGCCGACGCCCTGGCCCCGCCGCTGCCGCGGGTCGCCGCCAGCGAGTACGGTCGGAGCTACGCGCTGCGCGCCGCGCGCTGGCACCTGGTGGTCGGCTACGACGGCCGCGCCGAGCTGTTCGACACCGCCGCCGACCCCGACGAGCTCGACGACCGCAGCGGCCGCCGGCGCGGCGGCTCGCCGGCGGCGGCCATCCCGCTGCGCTACCTGCGCGACGCCGCCGGGCTCTACCTGGCTCACCGCGCGGCCTGGCGGGCGTCGAGCTGGGGCGCGCTCAACGATCTGGCGCCGGGCAACCCGCTGGCCGCCGACGCGCTAACCTCGGCGCGATGACCGGCAGCGCGCCCCCGCCCCCCGACGACGAGGCCGAGCGCAAGCGCGCCCGCCGCCGGGCCTGGAACGTCGGGTTCTCCGAGAACGTCCCCCACAACCGCGCCCTCGGCCTGGTGGTGGTGGACATCGGCGACGGCGCCGCGCTCATCCGCCTGCCCTACGACCCGCGGCTGGTCGGCAACCCGGAGACCGGCGTGCTCCACGGCGGGCCCATCACCGCGCTCCTCGACGCCTGCTCGGGGGCGGCGGTGTTCGCGGCCCTCGAGCGCATGCAGCCCATCGCCCCCCTCGACCTCCGCATCGACTACCTGCGCCCGGCCGAGCCCGGCCGCGACGTCACCGCCCGCGCCACCTGTTACCACACCAGCAAGAACGTCGGCTTCACCCGCGCGGTCGCCTTCCACGACCGCGAGGACGAGCCCATCGCGACCTCGACCGGGACGTTCATGCTGGGCACCACCGCCGGCGGAGGCAAGCGGCCGTGACCACCGTCTTCGAGCACATCGCCGCCGCCCGGGCCCAGGGCGACCTGTCGCCGCTGGTCGCCGCCATCCCCTACGCCGCGTTCCTCGGCCTGTCGTGCGCCGTCGTCGACGACGATCTGATCACGACCATGCGCTACGACCCGCGGCTGGTCGGCAACCCGGCCCTGCCGGCGCTCCACGGCGGGACGCTGGGCGCGCTGCTCGAGTCGGCGGCGGCGTTCAAGCTCCTGTGGGCGGCGGAGTCGGCGGTCCTGCCCAAGACCATCACCCTCACCATCGAGTACCTGCGCCCGGCGCGCCCGGTCGACACCCGCGCCCGGGCCACGATCACGCGCCACGGCCGCCGGGTGGCGACGGTGCGGGTCGAGGCCTACCAGGACGATCCCGGCAACCCGGTGGCCACCGCCAACGTCCACTTCCTGGTCAAGCGCGAGGCCTGACCGGGGCGCGGCCGAGGGCGAGTGTCGGCGCGGGTCACGACGGCGGCGGCGGGCCCGGCGGCAGGTCGGCCGACACGAAGGCGGCGATCTGGCGGTTGGACTCCTCGGCGAGCTGCGCGGTGCCGGCCGAGATGCCGCGGGCGCGGTCGAGGTTGGCGATGAGCACGTCGGTGATGATGAGGGTCAGGATCCACACGCTCGACAGGAAGGTCCCGAGGAGCGTCACCACGGAGATCGGCTTGAAGTCGAGCTGATCGACGAGCTCGGCCAGCGCGATCACGATGAACAGCGCGCCGATCGCGAGCGCGATCAGGTACGAGCCGCGCGCCCGCTTGACCGCCACGGTGACCTCGTCGCGGGTCATGGGCCGGGCCAGGCCGTAGCCGCCCCGGCCCAGGAAGTACTGGGCGGCGACGATGCCGATGATGGCGGCGACGAAGTAGCCGCTGCCGGTGAGCTGGTACGGCACCACCATCACGACGTAGATGAACAGCGCGTAGATCGGCGCCGCCAGCACGATCAGCCAGCCCGGGGCCGCGGTGCCGGGGAAGAGCATCTTGGTGACCAGGGCCGAGCGCACCATCCCGGGGATGAGCGACACCGCCTTGGGCGCCAGCATGATCATCGCCTGCAGCGAGAAGAGGATGCCGAAGAGCATGCCGGCGCCCTTCACCTCCTCGCTCGACCCGCCGGCGCTCTGCACCGCGTCGGCGACGGTGGTGCGCAGCGGGTAGAGGTAGATGACGAACGGCGCGAGGAAGAAGACCATCCAGCCGATGGCGACGATGCGCCGCTGCTTGCGCCAGTCGGTCCAGTTGCGGAGCTGGACCCAGCACAGGGCACAGAACGCGACCTCGACCAGGAGCGCGACGGCGTTGAGGCCCTGCAGGGTGCTGACCGCCGACTCGAGCAGGGCCGGCACCTCCTCCTTGTCGAAGACCTCGATGGCCTTGAGCACGATGAGCGGCACCAGCAGGGTCGCGAACGCGAACAGGACCGAGCGCCGCCACGACAGGAAGGCCTGCAGCGACGGATCGGTGATGCCGACCCGGGCGAGCGCGGCCCGCTCCTGCGGCGTGACCTCGCTGGGATCGATGCGGAGGCGGAACGCGCGGCGGAGCGAGATCTTCAGGAAGTCGACGAAGCTGTGGTCGCTGGCCACGGACAGCGCCGGGGACGGCGGCGGCGAGCCCGGCGGCGGCAGCGGGAGCTGGTGCGGCGCGGCCTGCGCGGGCGGCGGCTGCGGCGGGTAGGCGGGCTGCGCCGGATAGCCCGCCGGTTGCGGGTAGGCGGGCTGCGCGGGCTGCTGGGGATACGCGGCCTGCGCGGGCTGCCGGGGATACGCGGGCTGCGCGGGTTGCTGGGGATACGCGGGCTGCGCGGGTTGCTGGGGATACGCGGGCTGCGCGGGCTGCTGGTGGGCGGGCGGCTGGGGCTGCGCGGGCTGCTGGGGATAGGCGGGCTGCTGGGGATAGGCGGGCTGCTGCGGGTACGCGGGCTGCTGGGGATAGGCGGGCTGCTGGGGATAGGCGGGCTGCTGGGGATAGGCGGGCTGCTGCGGCTGCGCCGCCGGCTGCTGGGGCGCCGGCGGCTGCGGATAGGCCGCCGGCGGGGGCTGCTGCGGATACGCGGGCTGCGGCGGCCGTCCGCCCGGGCCGGCGAACGGCGGCGGCGGCTTCTTGCGATCACTGGGCGGATTGCCGCCAGGTGGCTGCATCGCGCCGAGCGTACCTCACGCCCCGGGCTTCACGAACGTCCCGAGGTGGCGATCCTTGACCACGCCGGGGAAGGCGAGCACCTGGTTGTGCATCGCCACGTAGACGCCCGGTGGCAGGAGCTGGACGGCGAGCAGGGCCTCGGTCAGGTTCTGCAGCGCGTCGGTGGCGCGCAGCTCGTAGGGCCGCATCGCGCCGGTGAAGACGACGGGCGCCGGCGGCGTGCCGAACAGCTCGACGATGCGCTCGCCCGAGTGCTGGAGGCGGTCGGTGCCGTGGACGACGACGACGCCGTCGTGCTCGCCGGCCAGGCGGTGCGCGGTGGTGGCGACGAGCGCGTGGTCGGCGTCGGTCATGTCGAGGCTGTCCTTGTTGAGGAGCTGGAGCCGCGACACCTCGACGCCGCGCAGCTCGAGCGAGGCCAGCATGACGTCGAGCACCGAGACCTGGTTGTGCAGCACCCCCGACAGCTCGTCGTAGGTCTTCTCGATCGTCCCGCCGGTGGAGATGATGACGACGCGCTTCTTCATCGGATCCCGGGGCGGCTCAGTAGTGGGGCGGCGGCTCGCTGGCCGGGCCGATGGGGGGGGCGTCCTCGGCCTGGCGCAGGTCGCGCAGCTCCTTCTCGAGGGCGTCGACGCGCCCGAACAGCGTGCGCACCAGGGCGTCGAGCTCGGCGATCGTCCGCTGCTGGTAGGCGACGCGGACCTCGAGATCGATCAGCGCGTCGTTGAGCCGCTCGTGCTCGCTGGCCATGGCCGCACTCTACATGAGGTGCTGGACCAGGAAGAAGCCGCCGACCGCCGCCGCCGCGCACAGCAGCACGACGAGGACGGTGCCGGCGGCCGAGCCGCGGGCGACCGCGGGCCGGGCGGCCGAGCGCGGCGCCGAGTCGCGGGGGACCGGGTGCGAGGCCGGAGTGCCGCGGGCCATCGGCCCGGGCCCCGGTGCGCCCCAGGCGCCGGGGCCAGGCGCCGGCCTGATCAGGTCGACGGCGGCCTGGTAGGCGGCGGTGGCGGCGGCGTACTCGGGGCGGCTGCGGAGATCGTCGCCGTGGAGCGCGACGTGCTCGGGCGCCGCCGGCGGGATGGGGCCGCCGTGGGCGCGCGCCACCACGCCGGCCTCCGGCGAGAGCGTCGGGGCGATGGCCGCGAGCGGCACCTCGGCCGCGCCCGGCGGCATCGCCGGCAGCCCCAGCGCCTGGGTCGGACGCAGCGGGGGCAAGGGCGACATCGCCTGGGTGGTCACCATCGCGGCCGGCGTGCCCGGCGCGGCCGGCGCGCCCGGCGCGATGGTCGGCGCCCCGGCCATCGCGCCCGGATCGGAGAGCATCGTGCGCGCCGCCGCCGCCGCCGCGCTCGGCACCGCGCTCGAGCCGACCAGCGCCATGGGCGCGAGCACCGGCCCCGACGCCGGCAGCACGATGGGCGCGGGGATCGCCGTCGACGGCGAGGCGGCGACCGGCAGCGGGACGGCCGTCGACGGCGCCGGCGCGATCGGCGCCGGGATCGCGTGCGGCGTCGCCAGCGCGGCCGACGGTCGCGGCGCCGGCGGGGCGCCGACCGCGGTGGCGCGCCGCATGATCTCGACCTCGATGCTCGCCTCCTCGATCGCCAGCGTCGCCGCGCGGGGCGCGGCCGCCGCCGGCACCAGGTTGGTCACCGAGCCGGGGCCGGGCGCGGCGGTGGGCGCGGCGGTGGGCACGGCCGGCGCGGCGCCGGCCCCCGCGGTCGCCGCCAGCCAGGCGCCGCGCGGCTGGGCGAAGGCCCACGTCACCCAGCCGGCGACGTCGGTGGTCGAGGCCCGGAGCTGCGGCGTGCGCGCCACCAGCTCGAGGCCGGCGCGCATCTGCGCGGCCGACTGGAAGCGGCGCCGCGGGTCCTTGGCCAGCGCCATCGCCAGCCAGGCGTCGAGCTCGCCGTTCACCGCCGGGTTGAACGTGGACGGCGCCGGCGGATCCCAGGTCGCGATCTTGCCCAGCACCTCCATGTCGTCCCCGCCGGCGAACAGCGGCCGCGCCGTCAGCATCTCCCAGGCCACGACGCCGACGGCGAACAGGTCGCAGCGGGCGTCGGCCTGACCCTGCAGCATCTCGGGCGCCATGTACGAGAACTTGCCCTTGAGCATCCCGCTCTGGGTCGCCAGGGTGTTGGTGGTGCCCTTGGCCACGCCGAAGTCGACGAGCTTGGCCACCCCGTCGTGGCTGACGATGATGTTGGCCGGCGACACGTCGCGGTGGACCAGGCCCAGCGCGCGGCCCTGATCGTCGCGGAAGGTGTGGGCGTAGTCGAGGGCGTCGCAGACCTGGAACAGCAGGTTGATGGCGACGCCGACCGCCGGCGGCCCGCTGGCGTGGTGGGCCTGGCGCAGGATCTCGCGCAGGTCGCGGCCCGGCACCAGCTCCATCGCGATGTAGTAGGTGCCGTCGACCTTCCCCAGGTCGTAGACCTGGGCGATGTTGGTGTGGCGGAGCTGGGCGGCGAGCCGCGCCTCGCGCACGAACGACTTGACGAAGTCGACGTCGCTCGACAGCCACGGCAGCATGCGCTTGAGCGCCACCGGCCGCTCGAAGCCCTCGATGCCCTGCTTCTTGGCGCGGTGGACGGTGGCCATGCCGCCTCGGCCCAGGCACTCGTACAGCACGTACGGCCCGAAGGTCTCGGTCGGCTCGTCGCGGCGCTCCTCGCGCATGCGGCCCTATCTTGGCACACCGTCGGTCGGCGGGCGCGCCCTCACGTCGCCGGGGCGGGCACGGTCTGGCACACGTCCGGCCGGGCGCCGCGACCCGAGGCTTACTCGAACGCGCGCACCGCGGTGGTGACGGCGGCCGGCGGCCGGCGGTTCACCAGCAGGAGCGTGGCGGCGGGCAGGGCCAGGGTGAGGGCGAACGCGACCAGGCCCAGCGCCATCACCCGGACCTCGGCGTCGAGGAGCGCCTCGAGCCCCGGCGCCTGCTCGATCACCGTGACGACGAGGGCGGCGAGCGCCCAGGCGCTCGCCACCAGCCGCCGGCGCGGGGTCACCGCCAGGAGCTCGAGCGCGGCCCAGAGCTGGGCCCCGGCCAGCGCCAGCAGCCACGGCTCGTCCCCGCCGGTCGCCGGCATGCCGGCCATCTGCATCATCATCGTCGAGGTGCGGTGGCCGAAGCTGTCGCCCCACAGCAGCGGCGCGAGCTGGGCGCCCAGGGCGGCGGCGCCGCCGGCGAGGAGCAGCCAGCCCAGGGCGGTGATGCCGGCGTCGGGGCTGCGCCGGCGGACGTGCTCGGCGGCGACGTCGGCGAGGTGGCGCCAGGTGACGAAGCGGCGAACGATCGCCGGCCACGCCACCAGCGCCAGCGTCACCGCCACGCCGGTCGCGAGCCCGAAGAAGTCGATCGAGGCGATGAAGAGCCACAGCGTCGCCAGGAGGCCGACCGCCGCGCCGATGGCGATGCCGACCGCGGCGTAGCGCAGGAAGTCGGCGGCGGCGTTGACCGCGGTGCCGCGGACCGCGCGCGCGCCGACGCTGACGTGGATGATCGAGCGCACGATCAGCGCCACGCCGGCGAGCATCAGCACGTTGGCCAGGCCCGAGGCCTGATCGCGGACCGAGATCCCCGTGACCAGGATCGCGATCGAGACCACGAGGCCGCAGAAGCCGAGGATCGACATGAGCACCGCCAGGCCCTCGAAGCCGTTGTCCTCGGCGCCCGGCGGCCGCGGCCCCAGGTCGCGGAACCGGCGCAGGCGAGTGATGGCGAGCACGGCGACCGGCCATGCCATCAACAGGACGGCGGCGCCGAGCAGGGCGCCGACCGGCGCGTGGGCCTTGACCTTCAGGAACAGCAGCCAGAGCGCGGTGTGGGCGGCGGCGGCGCCGGCGTAGGCGGTGATGCCGGCGCGCCACGGCGGGTCGGTCGGGGCGTCGCGCCACAGGCGCATGCCCGCCATGCGGTGCACCAGGGAGCGCACGATGGTGGCGATCAGGATCACGAACAGCCACAGCGCCTCGCCGCCGGCCTCGCGGCCGTGGCGCGACATGGCCTCGGCGTGGTCGGCCGCCACCTTGATCTGCAGGAGGAGCATGACGCCGACCAGCGGCGCCATCACCGAGCCGGTGAGCGCCATGAGGAGGCCCAGGGACGACAGCCCCTGGTCCGCCGGCGGTCGCTCGCTGCGCGCTCCCACGAGCAGAGCTTACGTCAGATCAGGCCGCCGCGACGTGGCGGCGCAGGCGGTCGGCGAGCAAGGGCAGGCGATCCTGACCCCAGGTGACGAAGTCGCCGACGCGCCACGACGGCACGCCCCACAGGCCGGCGCCGTCGAGGTCGGCGGCGTTGTCCTGGACCCAGGCCCGCCAGCCGTCGTCGGCGAGCGCCGCCCGCGCGTCGTCCCAGTCGAGGCCGGCGCGCTCGACCACCGCCCGCAGGTCGACGTAGCTGGCGAGATCCAGGGCCTCGGCCCACGCGCCGCGCGCCGCCGACTCGAGGAAGGCCAGCCCGCGGCCGCGCTCGATCGCCAGCTTGCTCACCGCCAGCGCGTGCTCGACGCCCTGGCCCAGCGGATCGCAGATGTTGCCGAAGGGCACGCCGAGGCGCTCGGCCTCGCGGTGGGCGTCGCGCACGATGTAGAGGCGCTTGGCGCGGGGCACCGCCAGGCCGCGCGTCACCATCGGCAGGACGGGCCGGATCCGCAGGTCGAGCCCGTGGCGCTCGACCAGCTCGGCGGTGCGGCCGAGCGAGAGGTACGAGTACGGCGAGCGGAACGAGAACCAGTACTCGAGGGTGAGCTGCTCGCCGACGCCGGCCAGCTTCGCGGGCGGGCGCTCGGCCTCGGGCCGGACGCGCACCACCGGCGGCGCGTCGGTGCCGGTGTCCGCGCGCAGCCGGGCCTCGAGGTGGTCCAGGCGATCGATCCCCGCGTACCACTCGCCGCCGTACGTCAGCATGCCGCCCTGGTAGTGACCGGCCCGGCGCAGGGCGTCGTAGCCGGCGGCCAGGGCCGGCGGCACCGAGCCCGAGGCCTCGTTGCCGTGCTTGCCCATGAGCGCGGTCAGCGCCTTGTCGTCGCGGGTCCACAGCGCGCGCGCCACCGCGAGCGCGACCGCGAGCTGCTCGCGATCGGGGCGCGGCACGATCAGGATCTGGTTGCCCCGGCGCAGGCCGCCGGGCTCGAGCTCCTTGGTGCCCGGGAAGTCGACGTCCCAGTAGCCGGCCAGCTCGGCGGCGTCGCGCAGCGCGTGCTGCCGGCGCAGGGCCGGCGCCGGATCGACGTCGGCGGCGGGCGGCGACACCAGGTGGAAGCGGAGCTCGACGGGGTAGGCGGCGACGAGGCGAGCGGCGGCCTGCGCCGCCAGGTAGCTCCACGGATCGGCCAGATCGAACCACAGGTCGACGGCGCGGGCGCCGCCGGTGAGCTTGCGGCGCAGCTCGGCGGCGGTGCGGCGCGCGCCGTCGGCGCCGAGGAACGCGCCGATCGCGGCGCCCTTGAGGCGAGAGGTCAGGGTCATGGGCGCGCGGACCTTACCTGCCGGCGCGGTCCTCGACCAGCTCCTCCACCACCAGCGTCGGATCGGCGGCGATGGCGGCGGCGGTGAAGCGGACGTCGCGCAGCGCGCCGGCGGCGAAGGCCGCGAGCTGGTCGCGGTAGTGGGGCGACGCCGGGTCGCTGCTGTTGCCGTAGGTGAGCAGCGCCTTGCCGCGGGCGCCGTCGGGGCCGAGCTCGGCGGCCAGGATGAAGCTCGAGCCGTAGTTGACGACGTAGCCGCCGACGGTCAGGCCCGACGGGCTGGCCGGGCCGCGCGGGGTGCGGGGCAGGAGCGAGGCGTTGAAGTGCCGGTAGCCGACGACGTTGGCGACGCCGTCGAGCTCGTCGCCGCCCGGCACCGGGACGCGGGCCTCGCCGCGCGGGGCGTGCTGGACCGCGCCCAGCGGGGCGTCGAGGGCGAGCCCCGCCGCCACCAGGCGATCGGCGGCGGCGTCGAGCGCGGCCACGATCACGGGGCGATCGACGGCGAGGCCCGCCGGCGTGCTGGTCGCGGCCTGGCGATCGAAGCCCTGCCGCCACGGCAGCTCGCCGCCGACGGCCAGGCCGACGGTCAGCTCCCGCCACAGCGCGGCGCCGCGGCTGTCGGCGGTGTAGCGGCCGTCCCACGCCGCCAGCACCTCGCACGGCGTGGGCCGCTCGCGCGGGCGCGCCGCCGCCGCCGGCGGCCGGCAGGCGGCGAGGACGTCGGCGCGCAGGCGCTCGGCGGTGAACGAGCGCCCCGACAGCATCGCGGCCGCGGCCTCGTCGAGGGTGAAGCGACCGTCGGGGCCGGCGGCGGGGTCGCCCGGGCGCAGGAGCGCGAGGTTGGCCAGGGTGCGCGGCGACGGCTGCCCGTCGTCCTCGCCGTAGAGCGGCGAGTGCTCGACCGCGGGCGCCGCCGGGTTGGTGAAGCGGTAGCTGTCGTTGGCGTTCATCACGAAGTCGCGGCGGACCAGCCGCGGCGCCAGCGCGATGGGGATGGCGCCGGGAGCGCCTGGATCGAACGCCTCGAGCTCGAACAGCGGGTTCGAGCCGTCGAGGATGACCACGCCGCGGCGCCACGCCGCCTCGACCGCCGGCACCACCTTGCGCGCGATCCGCCACGCCCCCAGCGCCGGCTCGGACAGGGCCGGCACCCGCGAGCCGTCGACGTAGAGCGCGTCGCCGTCGGCGTCGGCGTAGACCGTGTTGACGAACGGGGTCGCCGACAGGGCCAGCGCCTCCTCGAACGCCGCCCGGCTGGCGGCGCGGGCCATGGCCAGCGGCTGGTCGAGCTGGGCGGGGCCGATGAGCGCGACGTCGCGCACGGTGAAGGCGTGGCCGCCGGCGCCGTCCCACGGCGACTGCGCGGTCACGATCATCGGGCCGAGCGCGCTGCGGTACAGCGTGCGGGTGCGGGTCTCGCGGGCGCCGTCGGGGCCGGCGACCTCGATCCGGTAGGTCGTGGGCACGATGGGCGCCGTGGCGTCGCCGGCGCGGTAGCGCAGCGGGCTGGCGGCGTCGAGCTCGAGCCGGTACAGCGCCATGTGGGTCGACGACGAGAAGGTGTGGCTCCAGGCGTGGCGCGCGGTCATGCCGATCGCGATCCCGGGCACGCCGACCAGGGTGGCGCCGTAGACGTCGAGGCCGGGCGCGGTGAGGTGGAGCTCGAAGAAGACCAGGTCGCCCTCCCACGGGAAGTGCGGGTTGCCGACCAGGATGCCGCCGCCCGACGCGGTGCGGTCGGCGCCCAGCCCCCAGGCGTTGGAGGCGGCGGCGAGGTCGCGGCGGTCGGGCAGGGCGGCGGGCGCGGCGCCGAGGGCGGCGCCGGGCGCGGCGCGGGCGATCGCGCCCTCGAGGAAGCGCGACGACGCCAGGGCGGCGGTCGCCAGCACGACGGCGAGGACGTCGGCGCCGTCGACCGGCGCCACCCAGGCGCCGTCGCGGCACGGCGCCGGCCACGCCGCGCGCGGCGTGCGCGCCAGGTAGTGACGGTAGCCGGCGGCGACGCCGTCGATCATGGCGCGGGCGTCGGGGGAGAGCTGGGGCAGCATGGCCTCGGCGCGGGCGCGCCAGCCGAGGTGGAGGTTGGCGAAGTCGCTGTCGACGTGGGCGTCGTCGTCGCCGGGGCCGAAGTGGCGGGCGCGCTCGCCGCGCACGCGCAGGAACTGATCGGCCATCACGCACAGGTGGGCGCGGGCCATGGCGTAGCCCTGGCCGAAGCCGAGGCCGCCGAGGTCGGCGGCCTCGACGTGGGGCACGCCGTGCTCGGTCCAGCGGATGGTGGCGGCGCGGGCGGCGGGGGCGGCGCCGGCGGGCGTGGCCGGCGGCGTCGTCGACGAGCCACCGCAGGCGGTGGCGGCGGCGAGCGCGGCGGCGAGCGCGGCGCGCGCGGGCGAGGGGCAGCGCATGACCTCGACTGTTACCACGGGGCTCGCTCGTGGTAGACAGCCCGGCCGATGTCCGTCGAAGATCCAGCGGCTCGCGCCGCCGCCGCCGCCGCCGCCGCGCTGCTCGAGGCGCTCGTCGCCGAGCCCCGGCGGCTGGCCGAGCTCGACGACGACGTGCGCCGCCGGCTGCTGGTCGCCGCCGGGCAGCTCTCGCGGCCCGATCGCTACACCCGCAAGGCCATGCGCAAGGGCCTGCAGCGGCGGGCGAAGCAGGAGAGCCGGGCCGCCGACCGCGCGATCCTCGACGGCACCGGCATCCGGGCGCTGCGTCGCCTGCCGGTGTTCCCCAGCCTGGGCGCGGTGCCGCAGCTCCCTGGCCCCGAGGCCATCGACGCGCTGCCGGCCGGCGGCGCCGACGACGGTGAGGCGTGGGCGGCGGCCGAGGCCCGGCGCGACGACGCGGGCGAGGCGGCCTCCGCGCTGATCGCCTCGCCGGGCCGCGTGCGCGAGGCGCGCAACTGCTACGTGTGCAAGGCCGACTTCTTCGAGCTCCACCCCTTCTACGACGCGATGTGTGCCGCCTGCGCCGCGACCAACTGGGAGAAGCGCAACCAGACCGCCGACCTGCGGGGCCGGGTGGCGCTGGTCACCGGCGGCCGGGTCAAGATCGGCGCGCAGATCGCGCTCAAGCTCCTGCGCGCCGGCGCCGAGACCCTCATCGTCACGCGCTTCCCGGTCGACGCCGCGCGGCGCCTCGCCGCCGAGCCCGACGCCGACGAGCTGTGCGCCCGCGCCCACGTCTACGGCTGCGACCTGCGGCACACCCCATCGGTGGAGGCCCTGTGCTCGACGCTGGTGGCCTCGCTGACCCGGCTCGACGTGCTGATCAACAACGCCTGCCAGACCGTGCGCCGTCCCAGCGGCTTCTACGATCACCTGCTGGCGGCCGAGACCGCGCCGTGGTCGAGCCTGGGACGGCGCGAGCAGCAGGTGCTGGCGCGGTGGGGGGGGATGCGGGCCGAGGCCACGGCCCGGGCGCGGGCGCTGAGCGGCGACGCCGGGTCCGACGGCGGCGCCGCCGGGGCCGCCGGTGGGGACCCGCCCGCGGCGGCGGCGCTGGCCGTGGCGCCGGCGGCGGGCGCCGCCGGGCTGTGGCGGTCGGCCGTGCTGTCCCAGGTGCCGTTGCTCGCCGAGGATCTCGAGCGCGGCGGCCACCTCTACCCGGCGGGGCGCCTCGACGCCGATCTGCAGCAGGTCGACCTGCGCGAGTTCAACTCCTGGCGCATGACCCTGACCGACGTGCCCACCGCCGAGCTGCTCGAGGTCCACCTCGTCAACGCGGTGGCCCCGTTCGTCCTCAACGCCCGGCTCAAGCCGCTCCTGGCGGCGGTCCCCAGCCGCGACGCCCACGTCGTCAACGTGTCGGCGATGGAGGGCCAGTTCTACCGGCGCTTCAAGACCGAGAAGCACCCCCACACCAACATGGCCAAGGCGGCGCTCAACATGCTGACCCGGACCGCGGCCGCCGACTACGTCCGCGACGGCATCTACATGAACGCGGTCGACACCGGCTGGGTCACCGACGAGGACCCGGCGACGATCGCCGCCCGCAAGACCGAGGTCCACGGCTTCCACCCGCCGCTCGACATCGTCGACGGCGCCGCCCGGGTGCTCGACCCGATCTTCGACGGGTACAACACCGGCACCCACCGCTGGGGGCTGTTCCTCAAGGACTACGCGCCGGCGCCCTGGTGAGGGCCGGCCGCCGGGCCGCGGTCCCGGCCCCGCGGGCCCGGCCCCGCGGGCGCTTACGCGCGCCTTACACGCCGGGGGCGGTGAGGTGGCACACTGGAGGCGTGCGCATCCTCGTGGTCGAAGACGAGGCCGGCCTCCGCGAGGGCCTGGTCGATCTCCTGCAAGGCGATGGTCACGAGGTCACCGCGGTCGGCGACGGCGCGACCGGCGCCGCCACCGGCGTGGCCGAGCCGTGGGACCTGGTGGTCCTCGATCTCATGCTGCCGCGGCTCGACGGCATGGACGTGTGCCGCCGCCTGCGCGCGGCCCGGCCCGGCATGCCGATCATGATGCTGACCGCGCGCGGCAGCGAGGACGACAAGGTCCGCGGCCTGGGCGAGGGCGCCGACGACTACGTGACCAAGCCGTTCTCGGCGCGCGAGCTCCTGGCCCGGGTGCGGGCGCTGGGGCGGCGGGCGCCGGCCTCGACCACCGAGCACATCGACGTCGACGGCGCGGTCCTCGACTTCGCGCGCCTGGTGGTCAAGCGCGACGGCGTGGCCACCGCGCTCACGCCGCGCGAGGTCGGCCTCCTGCGCTGGCTGCACCGCCAGCGCGGGCGCGCGGTGTCGCGGGCCGAGATCCTCGAGCAGGTCTTCGGGCAGCGCGGCGACCTGCAGACCCGCGCCGTCGACATGGCGATCGTCGTCCTGCGCAAGAAGGTCGAGCGCGATCCCGCGCACCCGCGCATCATCGTCTCGGTCAAGGGCGCCGGCTACGCCTGGGGTGAGCCGACGCCGTGAGCTCGACGCGGACCCTCACCGCCGCGCTGCTGGTGGTCGGCGCGCTGACCGCGGTCCTGATCGGCTGGTTCGGCAGCGGCTGGCGGGCGGTGGAGCGCGAGCAGCGGGCGCTGGTGGCGGCGGCGCGGGCCGAGGCCGGCGAGGACGCGGCCCGCCTCGCCGACGAGCTGGTCGCCGAGCTCGAGCTCCTGCGCGCCAGCGAGTCGCAGCGCCCGTACTTCCACTACCAGAACCTGTTCCACGATCCGCGCGGCGCCAGCCTGGGCTGGAGCGTCGTGCCGTCGCCCCTGGCCACCGGCCCCAGCGCGGCGCTGGTGGCGATGCACTTCCAGCTCGATCCCGCCGGCGAGCTGACCTCGCCGACCGTGAACCCGGAGGTCCCGGAGAACAACGCGCCGGTGGCGGCCAGCGATCTGGCGATGCTGGCCGAGCTGGCCGCGGTCAAGGCCGCGCTGGTGGCGCCGGCCGATCCGGTGCAGGTGGCGATGGCGCGTCCGGCGCCGGTGGCCGCGGCGGCCTCCGACGAGCAGACGGCCCGGCCGGTGGCGGTGGCTCGGAACGACGCGCCGCTCGAGCCGAAGCCCGCCAGGGGCGACAAGCTCGCCCGCAAGGTCGCCAAGGACGATCCGTTCGGCGGCGACAAGGTCGCGGTCGCGAGCAAGAAGCGCGCGGTCAAGTCGGCGCCGGAGCCGGTGCCGCAGGTGGTGCAGATCGACCCGGAGGTCTACGCCCAGAACCTCCAGTCCAACGAGATCTTCGTCAGCTCGCGCCAGGGCAAGGGCGAGCTGCAGCAGGCCCAGCAGGCGCCGCGCCCGGCGGCGCCGAGGACGCCGCAGGAGCCGCAGGCGTCGCAGACGCCGCAGGCCCAGCAGGCGGCGCGGGATCCGGCGCCGACGGCGGCCCGCGGCGACGGCGACCGCTCGGTCCAGCTCGCGGGCAACCCGCCCGAGGGCGACGGGCCGGTGCCCGACGCCGCGCTGGCCGCGGCCCGACCGACGGCGCGACCGAGCGCGGCCCCGCGCACCGGCGCCGGCGCGGCGGCGCCGCCGCCTCCGGATCGTCCGGTCACGATCACGATCGCCCCCCTGGTGTGGCGCCCGGTCCGCCTCGCCGGCGCGCCGGCGCTGGTGGCGGTGCGCAGCGTGACCACGCCCGACGGCCAGCTCACCCAGGGGCTGGTGGTGTCGACCGAGCGCCTGGGCGAGTGGCTGGCCGAGCGCGAGCCCGCGACCCACGCCGCCCTGGTCGCCGCCGCCGAGCCGCCCGCGGGCGCGGTCGCGCCGGTGGCCCTGGCCGGCGTGGGCTGGTGGATCGCCCTCGACGACAGCGCCGCCCTCGCCGCCGCCCGCGCCGCCGGCGACGGCCTGCGCAGCGCCTTCCTCGGCCGCTTCGTGCCGATCACCCTGCTCGCGCTCGTCTGCGCGGTCCTGGTCGTGCTGCTCACCGCCCGCGCCGAGAAGCTGGCGCGCCAGCGCGCGCGCTTCGCCGCCGCCGCCGCCCACGAGCTGCGCACGCCGCTGGCCGGCATCCAGCTCTACGGCGACATGCTGGTCGACGGGCTCGGCGATCCGGCCAAGCACCGCGACTACGCCCGGCGGGTGGCCGAGGAGGCGTCGCGCCTGGGCCGGGTCGTCGCCAACGTGCTCGGGTTCTCCCAGCTCGAGCGCCGGAGCCTGGCGCTGCGGGCCGAGGCCGGCGACGCGGTCGAGGCGGTGCGGGCCGCGGTCGAGCGCGCCGAGCCGGCGCTCCTGCGCGCCGGCGCCGCCGTCGAGCTCGAGGCGCCGGCCGCCGCCCCCGCCCGCTTCGATCGCGACGCCCTGGCTCGCATCCTCGGCAACCTCCTCGACAACGCCGAGAAGTACACCCGCGAGCACGAGGACCGCACGATCACCGTGACCGTGCGCCCCGCCGGCGACCGCGTCGAGATCGAGGTCGCCGATCGCGGCCCCGGCCTGCCGCCGGGCCTGCGCCGCCGCCGCTTCGAGCCCTTCACCCGCGGCATCGGCGACGACGGCCCGCCCGGCCTCGGCCTCGGCCTCGCCCTGTCGCAGTCCCTCGCCCAGGCGATGGACGGCGACCTGTCCTGGCGCGATCGCTCCCCCGGCGCGACCTTCGTGGTCACCCTGCCCGCACGCTGATCGGCCGCGCGCGGTCGCGGGCTCCTGTAGATTCCGCACGTGAGCAGCTCCCTCGATCCCTACGCGGCGGAAGGCGCCCGCCTGGAGTCCTACGCGCGGCGCCTCGAGGGCTGGCTGATCGAGGCCCTCGGCGAGCTCGAGCTGCCTCGCCCGTGGCGCGCGGTCGCCCTCGCGTACGCGCACGGCCTCGACTTCGGGCCGGCGATCGGCGTGCTCACCCAGGACGAGCACGACGCGCTCGCCGAGCTCGAGCTCGACGGCGTCGCCCGTTACAACCCGGCGGAGTGGGAGGACGGGTACGAGCTCGAGGCGCTGTGGTTGCCCGACGACCTCGACGAGCTCGCGGAGGAGCTGCGCGCGCTCGGCGCCGCCGCGCCGGACGGCGTCCCCGGCCATGGTCGCGCGGTGCACGTCCGGGTGGCCACGGCGCTGCGCCCACGGCTGGTCGCGTCGGGGCACCTCGCGCCCGACGGCCTGGTCTTCGCCACCGACTTCGAGCTGGTCGACCTGCGGGAGAACGCCGAGGCCTCGAACCCGGCGCCGGCGCTCGCCGCGCTCTAGAGCGTCCCGGGGCCGGCCGCGATCTCGCGGCCGCAGACGTGGACGGTGTAGCTGACCGGCAGCGCGGTCGAGCGCGCCGAGCCGCCGATCCACAGCCAGTAGGCGGTCTGCGGCTTGACCGCGGTGACGACGATCTCCTCGCCGATGAGGGCGGCGGACGGCGTCCCCAGCGGATCCTCGGGCTTGCCGGCCTCGAACACCAGCAGATCGAGGTCGGCGATGGCGCCGGTCCAGGTGACGCGGAGGTCGAGCTGGTTGGTGGTGGCGCCGGTGTAGAAGAGGAAGGTGTCGCGATCGCGGTACGCGTCGCCGGCGCTGGCCACGCTCGCCGAGTGCCCGGTGATGGCGAAGCGACCGCCGGCGCTCACCGCCTGGCCGGTGGCGTCGGGGCCGTCGTCGGGGTCGTCGGTGGCGCGGGCCGCGAGCAGCGGCGGCAGGCCCTGGACCTCGACCACGTCGTTGGCGCGGTGGCCGGCGGCGCCCTCGTCGACCTCGGCGTGCTCGGTGCCGCCGGTCAGGGGCGGGCAGCGCGCCGCCGGATCGTCGGCGTAGACCTCGATCCGGTAGGGGAAGGCGGTCGGCGTCGTGCCGCTGCGGGCCTCGACCCCGAGCTCGTACTCGCCCTGGGGCAGGAGCAAGGTGGTGACGGCGTTGCCGGCGCGCCAACGCGCGACCGCGCGCGGTCCGTTCTCGTCGCGGACGAGCAGCTCGAGGCGGTCGACGTCGCCGCCGAGCGGGGCGCTCAGCCGCACCACCACCGGCGCCGCCGGCGCCACCGTCACCTGGTAGAGGTCGCGGTCGACGAGGTCGCCGCCGGTCGCGCCGGGCTCGATCATGCCGCAGATGGCGAGGCGCTGGCCCGCGAAGATCCGGCCGGTGGGCTCGGCGCTGCCGTCGTTGGTGCGGTCGGCGAGCTCGGCGTGGCAGTCGACCGGGGCGCCGTCGCTGCCGGCGTCGGGCGCGGTCGCGCCATCGACCGGCGGCACGGTGGTGCCGTCGCCGCAGGCGGCCAGGGCCAGCGCCAGCGCCAGGCCGTGACCGAGCGCGCGGGCAGGGAGGGTCGAGCTACGTCGCATCCGTCGATCGCTCACGCTACCGAGTGCGGGTGGCCCTGTCCACCTTCGCCGTCGCCGGCGCGATCTGGCGCACGCCGGTGGCGGGGTCCCCGGCGGGGCCCCTCCTGTATACTGCCGCCCACATGCAGCGAGCCCTCCCTCTCGCGCTCGTGGCCGTGGGCGCGACCGCGCTGGCGGCGACGCCGGTTCACGCCGAGCCGATCGAGGTCGGGGTGATGCTCGGGCCGCGCCTGTTCGCCGACGACTCGATCCTCGGCAAGCACGAGACCTTCGACACCGCCCTGCGCAACGGCCTGGTGCTGGGCGCGCGCGCCGCCCGGCCGCTCACGCCGTGGCTGGTGCCGGAGGTCGAGCTGGCGCTGTCGCCGGCGACCACCGACGCGCTCGACATCGACGTCCTGTGGTTCGAGCCGCGCGCCCACCTCCGCTTCCAGCTCCGGCCCCAGCGCCGCCTGCGCCCGTTCGCGGTGCTGGGCGGCGGCATGCCGGTGGTGCTGTCGTCCAAGCGCGGCGCCTTCCCCAGCGGGCTCACCGGCGAGGCCTATGGCGGCGCCGGCGTGGGTTGGAACCCGGGCCGCGGCGTCGCCCTGCGCCTCGACGCCCGCTTCAGCGTCTTCCAGGGCCGCGACGGCGAGAAGCCGATCACGGTCGAGGGCGAGCTCACCGCCGGGGTCTGGTTCACGCTCGGCGGCCGCGGCCGCGGCCCGGCCTCGGGCCCGGGCCCGCGCGGGCGCGCGCAGGTCGCGGCGCCGGAGGTGGCGAGCGATCGCGACGGCGATGGCTACCCCGACGACGTCGACCAGTGTCCGGACCGCGCCGAGGATCACGACGGGTTCGAGGATCGCGACGGCTGCCCCGACATCGACAACGACGGTGACCAGGTGCTCGACGTCGCCGACAAGTGTCCCAACGTGGCCGAGACCTACAACGGCTTCGAGGACGACGACGGCTGTCCCGACACCGTCCACCCCGACGTCGACTCGATCATCGGCACCGTGGAGGGCCTGCTCTACGGCGAGGGCGAGACCGCGGTCCGCGCCGCGGCCGGCCCCGGCCTCGATCGCATCGTCAAGGTCCTCCGCGAGCACCCGTCGGTGCGGCTCGTCCTCGTCGGCCACACCGACGATACCGAGGCCCGGGCGCCGGCGCCGCCCCCCGACGCCGCCGGCGACGACGAGCCGCCCGATCCGGCGGAGCTGGCGCGCGAGCTCGGCCGGGCCCGGGCCACCGCGGTCCGCGACGCGCTGGTGACGCGCGGGGTCGGGCGCGGCCGGTTCGTCATCGAGAGCGCGGGCGCCGACCAGCCGGTCTCCGACGACAGCTCGCGGCGCGGCAAGCTCCGGAACCGGCGGGTCGAGGTCCGGCTGTTCGTGCCCAAGCGCTGACGCGGGCGGTCAGGTCGCGAGCTCGACCTGCTCGGTCTCGACCAGCAGGTAGAGCAGGCGGAGGAAGTTGGTCCGCGCCTCGGGGGTGCGGACGCGGGCGGTGAGCTCGGCCAGCGAGCTCCGGCCGTCGGCGAGCTGGTGGACGCGGTCGAGGGCGGTGCCGAGGCCGAAGCCCTCGAGGTCGCCGGCGGGCAGCGCGCGCGGGCGGGCCTCGGCGTGGAGGCCGGCCCACTCGTCGACGAAGGCGACGTCGAGGGTGGTGGCGCCGGCGCCGAGGATCCGGAAGGCGTCGAGGTGGAGGGGGCGGACCGCGAACGGGTTGGCGCGCCCGGCGAACCAGCGGTAACGGCCCTTGGGCCAGGCGCAGACGTCGATGAGCTTGGCGCTGACCTGGCGGGCGAGCAGGCGGTAGGCGTCGAGCGGCTTGAGCAGGCCGAGGCCGACCAGGGTGTCGGCGAGGCGGCCGCCGAAGTGCGGCATCACCGCCACCGCCCGCTGCAGCGCCTGCGGCGTGACCGCGCCCTGGGCCACCAGGAAGTCGCCGAGGCGCTCGCTGGTGACGTTCGACGACACGAACTGGGGGTGGCCGTCGTCGAGGTAGGCCTCCTTGAGGATGCCGGCCCGGCCCTCGAGCACGAGCAGGCCGCGGGCGCGGTCGCGGGCGAGCCGGAAGAGCACGCGGATGGGCGAGATCTGGCGCAGGTCGCCGCTGTCGTCGGGCTGCGGCCGCGGCGTGCGCTCCGGCGCCGCGCCCGGCTCCTGGGCGAGGAAGATCTCGTGCGAGGGCTCGTCCTCGACCACGCGGTCGGGCGCGCCGCTGGTGACGCCGGCGATGAACTCGGCGCGGGCCGCGTCGCGCTCGCGGGCCGCCGCCGCCTTGCTCATCTGGGTCGACGGGCCGCTCAGGGTCCCGAGCTCGTCGTGGACCTCGCGCACCGCGGCCTCGGGCGCGGTCGGCGCGGCCTGGAGCCGGGACACGAAGGCGGCGAGGTCGCGGGCGTCGGGGCGGCCGTTGCGGTGCAGCCAGCCGGTGAGGGCGTCGCGGAGCTGACCGGCGGTGGCCCACCGCGCCTCGGGCCGGCGCTCGAGCGCCCGCTCGGCGATCACCCGCAGCTCGAGCGGGACGTCGGCGGCGTACTTGTGCAGGCGCTCGAGGTTGGCGTCGCGGACCATGAGCAGGACGTCGAGGTCGCTGTCGGCGGTGAACAGGCGGCGCGCGATGATCATCTCGACCAGCACCACCGCCAGCGAGAACACGTCGCTGCGGCCGTCGAGCTCGGCGCCCGACACCTGCTCCGGCGACATGTAGCCGTACTTGCCCTTGAGCATGCCGGCCTCGGTCTTGTGCTGGCGCTCGGCGGCGCGGGCGATGCCGAAGTCGGTGAGCTTGACGTCGCCGCGCCGCGACACCAGCACGTTGCCGGGCGAGATGTCGCGGTGGACGATGCCCAGCGGCCGGCCGTCGGGGCCGGTGGCGTGGTGGGCGTAGTCGAGGGCGTCGGCGACCTCGCGGGCGATGAGCGCCGCCAGGTGCGCCGGCATGCGGAGCTGGGTGCGCGCGCACTCGCGCATGAGGGCGAGCACGTCGACCCCGTCCACCCACTGCATCGCGATGTACGGGGTGTCGGCGTCGGAGCCGAGCTCGAAGACGTGGACGATGTTGGGGTGGTCGAGGCGGGCGGTGAGGCGCGCCTCGTCGAGGAACATCTGCACGAAGGACGGGTCGGAGGCGAGCTGGGGCAGGATCTTCTTGATCACCACCAGCTTCTCGAAGCCGTGCTCGCCGGCGGCGCGCGCCTTGAACAGCTCGGCCATGCCGCCGACGGCGAGGCGCTCGAGCACCTGGTACTTGCCCACGGACGGCGGCAACGACATCGCAGCCGGGCCAGCTTATACCCACGGCCTCGACGGCGGGTCCCGGCGGCCCTCGAGCGGCGCGAGGACCCGGGATTGGTCCGGCCGGCCCGGCGGGCGGGAGTGTGGCGGCCGTCGCACCCGGCGCGCGGCGGCCACGGCCACGGCCGGGCTCGGGCCCGAGGAGCCGCTCACCCGGAGCGCCGCCTCGCCGGGGCGGCGTCGACGTCCTCGGGGCTCGGGGACGGGTTCGATTCCGGCCGCCGATCGTCGCCGGCGCATCGGCTTGCCACGATGGCGCGGACGGCGTGCGCCGGCGTGGCGAGCTGTCGCGCGCGGGCCCGGCGGGGGTCGCAAGTGCGCGAGGTCGGGTCCGGCGGCGGCTCGGCACGCGGCGTGGATTGGCGTGGGGCATGAGCCCCGTCGTCCGGCGTCGACTCCTGGCCACGAGCGGTCCCGCGATCGCCGTCGTCGCGGTGGCGCTGTCGGCGTGGTTCGCGGTGGCGGCGGCGGCGGAGCTGCGCGCGGTCGAGCCGGTCTCCCCGCCGGCCGCCGTGACGTCGGTCGCGCCGCCGCCGCCACCGGTCGTGCTCGACGCGGGCGCCCGGCCCGGCGCGGCCGGCGCGGCGGCGGGGGCCGCGCTGCTGGCGCGCAACATGTTCTGCTCGACCTGTCCGCCGGCCGCCGGTGACGGTGGCGACGCCGGGTCGACGGCGGACGTCGCGCCGCGCGCGCTGCCACGCCTCATCGCCACCCACACCGGGTCGCCGGGCTGGGCGACGCTGGAGGCGGCCGGGGTGGCCGGCGCGTTCACCCGCGGCGCGGCGCTGCCGGGCGGTGGCGTGCTCGACGCCGTCGAGCCCGGCGCGATCGTGATCCGCTTCGGCCACGACGCCACGGTGCGCGTGTCCCTGGCCGACGCCGTCGCCGCCGCGCCCGCGCCCGGGCGCCGCGCGGCGTCCGCCTCCGCCGCGAGCTCGCCGTGGGCCGATCGCGTGCGCGTGGTGGGCGACGATCGGTGGGAGGTCGACCGCGTGCTCCTGCGCGAGCTGGTCGCCGCCGGGACCGGCGGGACGGGCGGCGCCGCGGCCCGCGGCGTGCGGCTGCAGCCGGTGGGCGCCGACGGCAAGCTCGCCGGCGTGAAGGTGGCGATGGCGCGCCCCGGCTCGCTCGCCCACGTCCTCGGCCTCGAGGCCGGCGACGTGATCGAGGCCGTCGACGGCCGCGCCATCGACTCGCCGGCGATGCTGATGGACCTCTACGGTCGCATGGGCGACCTGCGGCGGGTCGATCTCGGCGTGCGCCGCAAGGGCGCCGCGCGGACCCTCATCTACGACCTGCCGTGACGGCGGTGCGCGCAGACCAGAGCGGGCCGTCACCATCCGATCGCCCTGAGCCCTTCACCGACCGCGGTCGGAGCGCGCGGGAAACCGAACGGCACGCAGCCGCGGCTTGTCGGCCTTCGACACGCCCTCGCTGTCGCTCGGGCGGCTCAGGCCGACCGGAAAGATGGGCCCCGCGCGAGCGATGTCGGGTGCTTG
>CAADGB010000284.1 GCA_900696455.1 uncultured delta proteobacterium | reverse complement strand
CGGGTCGCGGCCGTCGTGGTGGTGGCGGCGAGCCTGGCCGCCTGCGGCCCGGAGCGGCCGGGCGCGCTCGACGCCGCGCCTGCCGTCGACGCGGCGGCGACCGCCGACGCCGGCGACGCCGCGACCGCGCGGCCGCCGGTCGTGATCGTGATGATCGGCGACGGCATGGGGCGGGCCGCGCTCGAAATCGCCTCGCGCTATCGCCACGGCCTGCCCGGCCGCCTGGCCATGCACGGGCTGCCCCACGCCGGCCTGGTCCGCACCGGCGGTCCGTCGGGCATCACCGACTCGGCGGCGGCGGCGACGGTGATGGCCACCGGCGTCTACACCTGGAACGGCCGGGTCGCCCTCGATCGCGCCGGTGTGCCGGTCGAGACCGTGATCGAGCGCGCCCACGCCCGCGGCTGGCGCAGCGGCGTGGTCACCACGACCTCGTTGCCCCACGCCACGCCCGCCGCCTTCACCGCCCACGCCGCCACCCGCCACGACTACCTGGCCATCGCCGATCAGCAGGTGCGGGCGACCCGGCCCCACGTGCTCCTGGGTGGCGGCGCCGCGTACTACGCCCCCGCCGGCGACGGCTCGGTGCGCGCCGACGGCGGGCTCCACGACGAGCTGGTCGCCGCCGGCTACGCCGTCGTCGACGATCGCGCCGCGCTGGCGGCGGCGGTGGCGGCGGGCGCGCCGCGGCTGTTCGGCGCCTTCGCGTTCGATCACCTCACCTACGCCGCCGATCGCCCCGCCGACAGCGGCGAGCCCGACCTCACGACCCTGACCCTGGCCGCGCTCGACACCCTCGACCGCGCTGGCGAGCCGTTCTTCCTCCTGGTCGAGGGCGGTCGCATCGATCACGCCGGTCACGGCAACGACCTGCGCAACCTGGTCCACGAGACGCTGGCCTTCGACGACGCCGTGGCGACGGTGGCCGCCTGGGCGCGCGCCCGCGGCGAGGTCACGCTCCTGGTCACCGCCGACCACGAGTGCGGCGGCCTCGAGCTGGTGGCGCCGCGCCCCCCCGGCGAGCTGCCCGAGGTGCGCTGGCGGTGGGGCGCCCACACCAACGCCCGGGTCGACGTCTTCGGCCTCGGCCCGGGCGCCGAGCTGATCGACGGCCGGGTCGTCGATCACCGCCACGTCCACGCCGTGGCCCGGGCCCGGATCGACGACGCGCCGCCGGTGGTGCCGCCGCGCGAGCCCATCGCCGACGGCGAGGTCGGCGAGCTGCGCCACCGCGCGGTCGCGCAGGAGGTCGCGACCGGCTACGGCGCCGGCTACCACCAGCTCGACGCCCTGTGGCTCGACGTCAGCGGCGACGGCCTCCACGTCGGGATCGAGGGCCTGCTGGAGTGGGACGCCAACGCCGTGCAGCTCTGGATCGACGTCGATCCCGGCGCCGCCACCGGGCCCGGCGGGCTGGCCGGCGCCCTCGCCGATCCGGTGGGCGTCGCCGACGCCGTGCTGTCGCGGTCCCGGGTCACCGGCCCGCGCGCGCCCGGCCTCGGCTTCGGCGTCGACCTGGCGCTGGTCGTCACCGGCGCCGTCGAGCCCCACGTCGAGGATCTGGTCGACGGCGCCGGCCTGCGCGGCCTGCGGCCGCCCTACGGCGCGCGCGACGATCTGGGCTGGCGGCGGGCCGCGGTCAACCTCGGCGCGGTGCGGGTGCGCGACGTGGCGGTGGCGCCGGTGGCGGGGCAGGGCGTCGAGGTGATGGTGCCGTGGTCCGAGCTCTACCCCGACGGTCCGCCGCCGCGGGCCCGGGTGGCGCTGGCGGCGCTCCTCGTCAACAGCGACGGCGGCCACACCAGCAACCAGGCGCTGCCGCCGTTCCCGGCCGGCACCGCCAACCCCGGCCGCGCCCTGGTGCCGCTGCCCGGCGTGGTGATCTACGAGCTCGACCAGGACGGCGACGGCGTCATGGACGGCGACGCGCCGCCCGTGGTCGTGCGCTGACCGGCCGATCGAGGCCGCGCGCGCGCCGCCACCGCCGCCGGGCGCGGCCCGTATATGATCGGCAGCCATGGCTCGCTCGCCGCTGTTCGCCGCCCTGCGCCGCGCCCTGCGCCGCGCCCACGTCGTCCACCAGGCCGGCCTGTCGCCCGATCAGGTCGCCGAGCTGACCGGCCGCGCCGCGCTCCGCCGCGCCCGCCGCGGGCCGTCGCGGCGCGACCTCCTGCGCGCCGGCGCCGGCGCCGCCGCCCTGGTGCCGTTCACCGCCTTCGGCGCCGGCTGCGGCGACAACCTCGACGGCGAGGCCACGGTGGCGGTGGTCGGCGGCGGCGCCGCCGGGCTCATGGCCGCCCGCACGCTGCGCGCCGGCGGCGTCGACGTCACGGTCTACGAGGCGTCGGCGCGCACCGGCGGCCGCATGTTCACCCGCGGCGGCCTGTTCCCCGACGGCAAGGTGGTCGAGCTCGGCGGCGAGCTCATCGACAGCGGCCACGAGCTGATGCGCTTCCTCGCCGGCCAGCTCGAGCTCACGCTCGACGATCTGGCGGCCGACGGCGCCGGCCTGCGCGCCGACACCTTCTACTTCGACGGCGGGATCGTGGCCGAGGCGACCCTCGTCAACGAGTTCGTGCCGCTGGCCGCGCGCATGGCGACCGCGGTCACCGCCGCCGAGGCCTCCGCCGCCGAGTTCGCGCGCCTCGACGCGCTGTCGATCCCGGCGTGGCTGGCCGGCGACGGCATGCTCGCCTCGTCTTCGCTCGTCCGCCGCGTCCTCGAGCGCGCCTACCTCGGCGAGTACGGGCTCGAGGTCGGCGAGCAGTCGGTCTTCAACCTGCTCTGGCTCATCGACTTCGAGACTCCGGATCCGTTCCGGATCTTCGGCGACTCCGACGAGCGCTTCCACCTCCGCCAGGGCAGCCAGGCCATCTGCGACGGGCTGGCCGCCGGCCTCACCGACCGCGTCGCGTTCGAGCACGAGCTGGTGGCGCTGGCGCTCACCAGCGACGGCCGGCCGCGGCTGACCTTCGACACCCCGGGCGGCACCGTCGAGGTCACGGTCGATCGCGCGATCCTCGCGGTGCCCTTCACCACCCTGCGCCGCGTCGACCTCGCCGGCGCCGGCCTCGACGACGGCAAGCGCCAGGTGATCCAGCAGCTCGGCTACGGCACCAACAGCAAGCTGATGATGGGCTTCGCCAGCAAGCCGTGGCGCGATCCGGGCATGGCCACCGGCTCCTCGGTGTCGGACCTCGGCGAGCTGCAGGCGACCTGGGAGACCTCGCGCGGCTACCCGGGCGCGGTCGGCGTCCTCACCAACTTCACCGGCGGCCAGCGCGGCGTCGCCATCGGCCAGGGCTCGGCCGAGGATCGCGCGCTCGAGGTCCTGCCCTGGCTCAACGCCGTCTTCCCGGGCGCGCAGGCCGCCTACACCGCCGGCACCGCGATCCGCCAGCACTGGCCGTCGGCGCCCTACGCCCTGGGCAGCTACGCCTGCTACCGGCCCGGCCAGGCCGCGTTCTCGGGCAGCGAGGGCGAGGCCCGCGGCCGCCTCCACTTCTGCGGCGAGCACACCTCGATCGACTTCCAGGGCTACATGGAGGGCGCGGTCGAGACCGGGCTGCGCGCCGCCGACGAGGTCCTGACCGCGCTCGGCCGGCCGCTGCCCGAGCTCCTGCGGCCGTTCGCGCGCGATCGCCTGCCGTCGCGGGTCGGCCTGCGCGCGCGCCGGCGGGCGCGGCCGCGGCGCCCGTGATACGAAGCTCGTATGGCCGATCGCGCTCCCCTCACGGCGCCGCTCTCCATCGAGCGCATCCAGGAGCTCCTGCCGCACCGCTACCCCTTCCTCCTGGTCGATCGGGTGCTCGAGCTCGACGACGCGCACGTCGTCGCCCTCAAGAACGTGTCGGTGAACGAGCCGTTCTTCGCCGGGCACTTCCCCGGCACGCCGGTCATGCCGGGCGTGCTCCAGCTCGAGGCCATGGCCCAGACCGGCGGCATCCTCGCCCAGCGCCTCGTCGACTTCGACCCGCGGACCCAGGTCATGCTGTTCCTCTCGATCGACGCGGCCAAGTTCCGGCGGCCGGTGGTGCCCGGCGACCAGCTCCGCATCGAGGTGGTGCCCCTGCGCAAGGGCAAGATCTTCAAGATGAAGGGCGTGTGTACGGTCGACGGCCAGGTGACGTCGTCGGCCGAGCTGCTCGCCACCATGGCCGAGCGGGCGAAGCTCCAGGCATGACGCCCACCGCCCTCGCCGTCGCCGTGGCCGGCGCCGCGGCCGTGGTCACCGCCTGCGGCCAGAGCGGCCCCGGCGGCGGCGGCGGCGGCGGCGAGCGACTGCGCCGGGATCGAGACGCGGGGGCCGCGGTGACCCTGGTCGACCGGCCCGGCGGCGGCGGCGGCGGCGCGGCGCCGACCGAGCTCGTCGCCGAGCGCGAGCCCAACGACCTCGCCGGCACGGCCATGCCCCTCGCCGGCGCCCGCGTCGGCGTGCGCGGCGAGCTCGACGGCGAGACCGACGTCGACGCCTTCGCGCTCGAGATCGCGAGCCCCGGCACCCTCGCGATCCACGTCACCGGGGTCGCCGACGTCGACCTCAAGCTCGAGCTGCGCGACCCGCGCTTCGCGGTCGTGGTCACCGGCGATCGCCGGCCGGCGGGCGGCGCCGAGCTCCTGCCCAACGCGCCGGTGGAGCGCGGCACCTACTACGTCGTCGTGCGCGAGGTGCCGCGCAAGCGCCCGGCGCCGAAGGCGACCCGGGGCAAGGCCGCGGTCGACGCCGCGGTTGGCCGCCAGGGCTCGTCGGCGCCCTACGAGCTGACCGTGACCCACCAGGGCGTGGCCGGCGCCGGGGCCGAGCGCGAGCCCAACGACGATCCCGGCACCGCCACCCCGCTGGCCCTCGGCGAGCCGGTGACCGGGTGGATCGGCTGGGGCGGGGACGTCGACGTCTGGAAGCTGACGCTCGAGGGCCTGGCCGAGGGCAACGGCCTCGACCTCGCGGTCACCGCCGTGCCCGACACCGCGCTCACGGTCGAGGTCACCGACGCCGCCGGCCGCACCGTGGTCAAGACCACCGGCGCCGCCGGCCAGCCGGTCGCCCTCACCAACCTGGCGCCCCGGCTGCCCCCGGGCGACGCCGCGGTCCACTTCGTGCGCGTCGCCGGCAAGCCGTCCAGCCCCGAGGAGCCCTACACCCTGACGGTGGCCACGCGCCTGCTCGACCTCGACGAGGAGGCCGAGCCCAACGATCGCACCTCGCAGTCCAACCCGCTGCGCTTCGGCCTCGAGGACCAGGGCGCGATGCGCGGCCAGGCCGCGCCCGGCGACAAGGACGTGTTCGCGCTGTCGGCCTCGCCCTTCGCCGCGGTCCTCGACGTCGCGGTCGACGCGCCGCCCGGCATCGACCTGGCCCTGACCGCCACCACCGACAGCGGCGTGGTCCTGGCCACCGCGGATCGCGGCGGCGTCGGCGCCGGCGAGCAGCTCTCGGCCCGCGTGCCGGCGGGCGCGCTGGTCTACCTCGAGCTCGCGGCCCGCGCCGACAAGCAGCCGCGGCCGCCCGGGCCGTACCGGCTGCGGTGGTCGCTGACCGAGGTCGGGCCGGGCGCGGGCCCGGGCGCGCCGCCCGTGGGCGGCGACGACCCGCTGCCGCCCGAGGAGTGAGCGAGGCGTGACGAGCGAGCGAGGCGTGGTGGCGACGCGCGGCGCCTACGTGCTCGGGCTGTTCGCGCTGGCGAACCTCCTCAACTACGCCAGCCGCAACGTCCCGTTCGCGGTCTACGACGACCTGCGCGCCCGCTACCTCGTCGACAGCGCCCAGCTCGGCTGGCTGGGCACCGCGTTCATGCTGCCCCACGCCCTGGCCACGATCCCGGTGGGCTGGCTGGGCGACCGCACCGACCGCCGCCGCCTGGTCGCGCTCGGCGCGCTGCTGTGGACCGGGGGCAGCGTGCTGGGCGCGCTGGCGCCGACCTTCGAGCTGGTGGTGGCGTCGCGCTTCCTGGTCGGCCTCGGCACCGCGACCGTGGTGCCGGTGGCCAACGCCGTCCTCGGCCAGCTCTACCGCGGGCCCGGCAAGGCCTCGGCGCTGGCGATCTTCAACCTCGGCCTGTTCCTCGGCGGCGTGGTCGGCTTCGGCGTCGGCGCCGGCCTCGGCTTCCCGGTGAGCTGGCTGGTCATCGCCGCCCCCGGCCTGGTGGTGGCGCTGGGCCTGCTCGCCCTCGATCTCGGCCCGGCGGCGGCCACCGGCGACCGCGGCACCTGGCGCCAGCTCGTCCGCGACGCCCGGCTGGTGGTGAGGGTGCCGACCGTGCGGCGGATGATGCTGGCGTGCACGGTGCTGGCGTTCGCCGCCGGCGGCTACCAGGCGTGGCTGCTCGACTTCCTGCAGAACGACAAGGGCATGTCGGAGCGGGCGGCGACCTCGCTGCTGGCGGTGTGCATCGTCGGCGGCCTCGCCGGCGTCGTCGCCGGCGGTCGGGTCGCCGACCGGCTGCGCCGGCGCGTCGCCTGGGGGCGGCCCGGCGCCATCGCCCTGGGCATGGCGGCGACCGTGCCGTGCGCGACCCTGTGCGTGCTGGCGCCGGCGGGGCCGCTCCTGTGGGCGGGCAGCCTGGCCACGATGTTCTTCATCTCCTGGTACCACGGCCCGATGGCGGCCACCGTCGACGACGTGGCGCCGCCGCGCCAGGCCGCCAGCGCCCAGGCGGTGGTGATCGCGTGCATGCACCTGCTCGGCACCGCGCCGTCGTCGCGGGTCATCGGCGAGCTCTACAAGCAGTGGGGCGCGCGCGAGGCGATGCTGGTCGCCACCGCGGCGGTGGCGCTGGGGGCGGCGCTCACCGCGCGCGCGTTCTCGTCCTACGCCGCCGACGCCCGCGGCGCGGGCGAGGGCCAGGCCCATGGGCTATAACCGGCCGGTGGTGCGCATGCCCCCTGTGGCCTCGCTCGCGGCGGCGCTCGGCCTGGTCGCCGTCCTCGGCTGCCGCGGGCCGGGCGCGGCCCCCACCGCCACCCTCGATCGCTACGCCGCGGCCCTGCGCAAGCAGAACTACGACGCCGCCTACGAGCTCATGTCGTCGACCTTCCGCAGCCAGGTGTCGAAGGACGAGTTCGTGCGGATGATGCGCGACAACCCGCGCGAGGTCTCCGACACCGCGGCCCGGCTCGCCGGCAAGCGGAGCAAGGTCGAGGTCACGGCCGAGCTGACCTACGGCCTCGGCGACACGCTGGCGCTGGTCCACGAGCGGGGCGAGTGGCGGATCGCCGAGAACCCGCTGGCGTTCTACGATCAGTCGACGCCGCGCGACGCCCTGCGCTCGTTCCTGCGCGCGTATCGCCTCGAGCGCTTCGACGTCATGCTGCGCTTCGTGCCCAAGGAGTACGCGCAGCTCATGAGCGTCGACAAGATGAAGGCGCAGTTCGCGGGCGAGCGGAAGGACGAGATGGCGCAGCTCATGAACATCCTCGAGGCCAACGTCGACGAGCCCATCGACGAGCAGGGCAACGAGGCGCGCCTGCGCTACGGCGCCGGCTTCGAGGTCAAGTTCGTGCGGCAGGACGGGCGCTGGCGCCTGCGCGACCTCGACTAGCGGGGCTCGGCGCGTCCGGAGTGACGTGTCCGATCCCGGTTCGATGTCGGGAGGTGTCGGGCGTGACGCAAATGCGCCACCGCGCGCAAAAAGTGTCGCGGTCGCTCCCTGCCGGGTAAGTTAGCTGACATGCAGAGGATCTGGGGGATGAAGCCGGTCCTTGGGGCCGCTCGACCCCCGCCACCGTCGCGATCTGGTACCTGGTGTGGCCACCAGCACCTGCCAGATATTCCTGCCCACTCGGCTATACCGCGAGCGTTTCTCTGCCGTTATGCTTGGTGAGCCCCGGGTGTCCCGAGCGGGCTCGTCACTTGCAGCAAACAATTCTCGACCACGGACGTCTATAGAGCAGAAGGGCGGTCGAAGCGAGCGAGCAACCCCGTCAGGCCGAAAGGCGGTCTCCGATGCTGGATCCCTGGATCATCGAAGAAATCCTGCGACGCGAGGAAGAGCAGCGCCGGCGCGAGGAGCGCCGGATCGAGATTCCTCTCGAGTCCCCCCGCCGCGACCGCGACCCGGCCGAGGCGACCCCGCCCACGCCCGACCGCGAGGAGCGCGGGGTGGTGATCATCGACATCTGAGCCCACCCTCCCTGACCGCGCTGCCGCCCCCGCCCGGCGAGCAGTGACGCGCGGCCCGCCCCCGGCAACGGGGACGGGCCGTTCGCGTTTCGGGTGCCACGCGAGCTGCTCGGCGGGCCACTTCCGCGGGCTCGGGCTCGGCTCGGGCTCGGCGTCGGCCTCGGCCTCTGGGGCGGGCTCGGATTGGCGCTTCTCTTCGTCAGGCGGGCGTGATACCTCGCGTCCCTCTGGTCCGACCATGGCCCGCCGCGCCCGCCTCCAGCTCGGCTTCACCCTCCTGGTGGGAGGGCTGGGCTGGGGTGTGCTCGCCGCCTGGTCCGTGGTCGCGCCGGCGACGCCGCCCGCGCCGGTCACCTTCCTCGCCTTCCTCGCCGTCCTCCTCGCCACCCGGCTGATGGCGTTCCGGATCGTCCCCGACAGCGTGCTCTCGCTCGACACCGGCGTGCACGTGGCGGCGGCGGCGGCGCTCGGCCCGCTGCCCGCGGGGCAGCTCGTCGCGCTCGCGCTCACGCTCGACGCCGCGATCCGCCTCCTGCGCGAGCGGCGGGGCGTCGCCGGCGAGGGCGTCGGCTACGTCCTCTACTTCGGCGGGGTGACCGGCGCCCTGGTCGCGGCCACGGCCGCGGCGGTGGGGCCGCCGGCCGCCACCGCCAGCGAGCTCGAGGTCACGGTGCGCGTCCTGGCCATGGCCGGCGCCCTCTTGCTCGTCCACAACGCGGTGCAGGGCGTGCGGCTCGCGCTGGGCGGACGGGCGCTGCCGGCGTACCTGCGCGGGCAGGCGCTGCCCGGCATGGTCGCCGAGCTGGCGCTCCTGCCGCTGGCCGCGGTGGTGGTGGTGCTCTACCACGCCGACCGCATGCTCGGGTTCGGCCTGCTCGCGGGCACGTACGTGCTCGTCAACCTGGTCTTCAACCGGCTGTCGCGGGCGTCCGCCGCCCTGCGCGCGCGGGTGCGCGAGCTCGAGATCCTCGACACCACCGCCCGCGGCCTGGCGGCCTCGCTCGAGCTGCCACAGCTCGTGGCGACGATCGCGCGCGAGACCCTGCGCGCCATCCCGGCGGCCGAGGCCATGGCGCTCGTCCACCGCGGCGCCGAGCGCGAGACCGATCGCTTCGTCGCCGACTGCCACGATCGCGAGCGCCAGGTGTTCACGCGCCTGCGCATCGGCCGCACCGAGGGCGCCACCGGCCGGGTGGTCGCGGCCCAGGCGCCGCTCCTGATCGACGATCTGGCCCACAGCGACGTCGACCTCGGGCCGGCCGGCACCGGCGGCGTGCGGTCGTGGCTGGGCGTGCCGGTCTTCCTGCACGGCGCCTGCGAGGGCGTGCTGGCGGTGCAGAGCCGCCAGGCGGGCGTCTTCACGGCGCAGGATCAGCGGCTGCTCGAGTCGCTGGCGCTGCAGGTGGCGGCCGCCCTCGAGAACGCCCACCTCTACGAGATGGCGATGGTCGACGGCCTCACCGGCCTGTTCGTGCGCCGCTACTTCGACGCTCGTATCGAGGAGGAGATCGAGCGCTCGCGCCGCTTCGGCACGCCGTTCGCGGTCGTCATGATCGACATCGACGACTTCAAGCGCCTCAACGACACCCACGGTCACCTCGCCGGCGACCGCGTGCTGCGCGAGGTGGCGTCGGTGGTCCGGACCCAGATGCGCGGCGTCGACACCGCCGCCCGCTACGGCGGCGAGGAGCTCGCCCTCATCCTGCCGCGCACCGAGCTGGTGAGCGCGCTCACCCAGGCCGAGCGCGTGCGCGCGGCCGTCGCCGAGCTGCGGGTGGCGGCCGGAGAGGACGGGCCGGTGCTGGCGGTCACCGCCTCGTTCGGGATCGCGGCCTACCCGGAGAGCGGGGCCCACACCGCCGAGGAGCTGGTGCGGCGCGCCGATCGCGCGCTGTACCGCGCCAAGCGCACCGGCAAGGACCGGGTCGAGCTGTTCTGGTCCGACGACAGCGGTCGCACCGCGAGCGGCGCCAGCGCGCCGCCGGCGACGACGACGCCGGTGCCGGCGGTGCCGCCGGTGCCGGCGGTGCCGTCGGTGCCGGTGCCGGTGCCGGCGGTGGCGGTGCCGGGCGATGGGCGGGCGGGCGCCGCCGGCGTTACGATGCCGGGATGAGCGAGCGAGATCGGCTGCGCCAGCGCATCGGCGCCGACGTCAAGGTCGGGCTGGCGCGGATGTGGGCGCGGGCCCGCCAGATCGTGACCACCGATCCCACCGGCTCCGACGAGGACGACCGCGTGGTCGACGAGGTCGCCGAGCGCGAGCTGGCCCGCCACGCCGGCCAGATGAAGGCGGGCATGGCCAAGGTCGCGCAGCTCCTCGCCTACACGTCGGCCGGGGCGCCGCGCGAGCTGGCCAGCCTGTGGGACGGCGTGCCGGCGGTGCCGGGCCCGGCGATCGCGCGCGTCATCCGCGAGGATCTCGGGGCGCCGCCGGAGCAGCTCTTCGCGCGCTGGGATCACGAGCCCATCGCCGCGGCGTCGCTCGGGCAGGTCCACGCTGCCCGCGGCCACGACGGCGTCGAGTACGCGGTCAAGGTCCAGTACCCCGGCATCGCCCAGGCCCTGGCCGGTGACCTGGCCAGCGACGGCTTCGCGCGGCGCCTCGCCGGCGGCGAGCTCGGGCGCGAGCTCGGGCCCGAGGCCCTCGCCACGCTGCGCCTGGCGGTGCTGGGTGAGACCGACTACCTGGAGGAGGCGCGCGCCCTCGAGCGCTTCGGGGCGGCGTGGGCCGGCGATCCGGTGGTGCGGGCGCCCGGCGTCAACCTCGCGCTGTCGAGCCGGCGGGTCCTGACCATGACCCGGGCGCGCGGCCTCGCCCTCGCGGCGTTGCCCCACGACGATCCGGAGCTGTCGGCCGCCGTCGCCACCGCGATCGTGCGCGTGGCGTGGGGGACGCCGCTTCGCCACGGCTTCTTCAACGCCGATCCCAACCCCGGCAACTACCTGGTCGAGCGGGACGGCGACGGCCACGTGGCGGTGTGGTTCCTCGACTTCGGCTGCACGGTCGAGCTGCCCGCCGCCGCCGCCGAGGCCGATCGCGCGCTGTGGCACGGCGTCCTCGACGACGACGTCTTCGCCGGGGCCGAGACCTTCCGCATGGCGCTGGCGCGGAGCGGGCTCCTGCGCAAGACCAGCTCGCTGGGCACCTCCGCCCACCGCGCCTGGGAGCGGGCGCTGGCCATGCCCTTCGCCTCGGCCGAGCCCTTCCGCTGGGGCCGCGCCTACCACGTCGAGCTCTCCGAGACCACGCGCGGGGCGCTGGCCCAGGGCGGGATCGCGATGCCGCCGGCGCTGGTGCTCCTGTGGCGGCAGCGCCTGGGGACCTCGGCGGTGCTGTCGATGCTGGACCCGGTGGCGCCGTTCCGCCGCGTCCTGCGCGAGCTGATCGGCACCGGTCGCGCGGCGCTGCGCTGACGCGTGGGGCGCGGTGCGGGCGGCCGCGCGCTGCGGCGAGCGCCGGTGCGAGCCGCGGGTGCGAGCCGCTAGTGCGAGCCGCCGTAGGTGTAGCGGAGGTAGAGGCGGCCGGAGACGCCCTGCAGGGCGTCGAACTGGGGGAGCATCCAGTAGGTGGCGGCGAGGCCGAAGGCGAAGTGGCGGTTCTGGAGCTGGTACTCGAGCCCGCCGCCGCCGGCCAGGGCCAGGGTGAAACGCTCGCCGGGGTCGAGCACCATCACCTTGCCCAGGATGTTCGACGAGATGTACGCGGCGCCGGCGCCGCCCTCGGCGAAGAACGCCAGGGCGTCGACCCGGAAGCCGAGGCGGGCGTCGGCGCGGCCCTGGTAGAGCTGGTACCACTCTCCCTCGGGCGGCGGCGGCACCGTGGCCTCGTGGCTGGCGGCGACCAGCGCCGTGCCCACCGACAGCCAGGAGAACAGGTCGTAGCCGAGGCGGAGCTCGAGGGTGGGCCCGATCGCCGACCAGGCCTGGGCGGCGCCGAGGTGACCGGTGGCGCCGCCGCCGGCCTCGGCGTAGAAGCCGGTCGAGGCCGGGCGATCGGCGTGGGCCACCGCCGGCAGGGCGACGGCGGCGGCCAGCGCCCAGCCGGCGAGGGGCCGGGCGAGGGACCGCGCGCGGGGTCGCGCCGCGAGGCGGCGCGCGAGGAGGCGAGGGGAGGCTCGACGCATCGGCGAGACGTCGCGATCATCGCACACGCGGCGGTCAGGGTGGGGTCAGCACCGGCACGAACATGGCCGGGTTCCAGGCCACGACCTCCTCGGGCGGCGCCGCCAGGTGGTGGCGGTGGACGATGCCGCGGTGGTCGCGGATGCGCAGGCCGTACTCGAGCACCATGTGGCGGTCGGCCTCGAAGACGAGGTCGAAGCGGACCAGGTGCGACACGTCGTCGAGGGGGATCATCGTCGGGATGGCCACCCCGGGGTCGTCCTCGTTGATCGTGAGCATGGCGGCGAACGGGTTCACCATGCCGCGGGTGATCTGCTCGAGGTCGATCGCGGCCTCGCGGAGCTGGTCCTCGCGGAACACGCCGCTGAGCGTGCCGCTGGCCGGGACGCGCAGCGGGATGTCGCCGGCCAGCGGCGGCGGCTCCTCGTCCTCGTCGGGGTCGATCACGAACTCGGCCGGCACGTAGTACCAGAACTGGTTGCCGCCGTTGACGTGGACCCGGGCCTCACCCTCGCTGCCCGCCAGGTTCTTGATGGTCCACTCGATCGAGATCGAGAGGTCCGCCAGGCGGACGTAGGCCAGCTCGTCGGCGCCGACGCCCAGCGCCACCGCGCGCTCGGCGCGCTCGAGGGCGTCCTCCATGGTCTCGAGCTGCACCGGCAGGTCGATGGTGGCGGTGCCGGTGAAGACGTCGGTGCCGGCGACGCCGACCTCGATCGACGACGGCGCCGGGATGTACTGGGGGTCGGTCCCGCAGGCGCCCGCGGCGAGGCCGAGGCCCGCGGCGAGGGCGACGGCCCGGCGGGCGGAGGACGGGGACGGGGACGGGGCGAGCGGGGCGAGCGAGGCGAGGCGCATGGGGGTCTCCTCCGGCTCGCAGGGCGCCGCGGCCTAGCCCTGCGAGAAGATGAAGGGGTAGTTGACGACGCCGCCGCCCTTGGCCGGGAACTTGAGCTTGAGGATCTGGCGCACGACGCAGTCGGAGACCGCGGCGTTGGACAGCGTGCTCTTGCCGCCGTCGGGGCTGGCCTTGGTCACGGTGCCGTCGGCGGAGATCGAGAAGCGGACGACGAGCTTGCCGCCGATGCCCTTGGCGCGGTCGAGCTCCTTCTGGTAGCAGGCCTTGATCAGGCCCTGGCGCGACTTGACGACCTTGTCGATCTCCTCCTTGGTGAGGCCGCCGAGGTCGCCGGTGGCGTCGCCGGTGCCGACCACCGCCACCTCCTTGACCCCCGAGCCCTTGCCGCCGGTCCCCTTGGGGGCGCGGGTCTCGCCGGTGTCGATCTTGCCCTGGGAGACGAAGTCCCCCTCGACCGAGCCGCCGCCGCCGGGGCCGGTGCCCTTGCTGCCGCGGGTCGAGCCGGTGCCGCCGAGGTCGTCGCCGACGCCGGTGCCGGTGCCCTTGCCGTAGCCCAGGCCACCCTTCTGCTTGGGCCCGGGGAGGCCGGTGAACTTGCCGAGCGAGGTGCGGACGTCGGCCTGGATGATGTCGTCGATCACCGCCCGGTTCTTCTCGGTCATGAACGCCACCTTGGGCGGCGGCGGCGGCGCGTCGGGTGGGACGTCCCGGGCGTCGGGATCGCGGGCGCGCGGCTTCTCGCCCTGGCCCCCCGACTTGCCCTCGGTGCCCTTGGTCGCCGACTTGATGTTCTTGACGTCGCCCTGCTCCGACGCCGCCGCCGGCGCCTGCGGCCCGGCCTTGGGCGGCTCGGGCGGTGGGGGCGGCGGGGCGTTGATGCGGTTGATGAGGAAGGCGCCGGTCAGGCGCTTGGAGCCCGGATAGACGAAGGGGTTCACGCCCTCGTCGAAGTGGTAGGTGACGAAGACCAGCACCGAGTGCAGGAGCAGCGAGAACGCCAGGGCCGGGATGAGCATCTCCAGCCGCGAGGTCGTGGTCGCCAGCGGGGCCTCGACCGGCACGAACTGGAAGAAGAGCTGATGGTGGCCGCTCTCGTCGAGATCGATCACGCCCCAGTCGCGGCCGCCGATGGGCGTGGCGCGGAAGGCGCCGGCGGCGTCGGCCCCGTCGCCGCCCTCGCCGCCGCGGCGCACGAAGTCGGCGACGTCACGCTGCTGGCCGTCGACGCAGATCGTGCCGCGCATGCGGGCACCGAGCGTGAGCAGGTAGCCGCGGTTGCCGGGACGGATCACGGCGAAGTCGCCGGGCAGCCCGACGTCGGGGACGACGAACGTCGAGCGCGCGCTGGCGCCCAGGGTGACGGTGCCGGGCGTGGTCAGGACGGTGTCGGCCATGACCTCGCCGTGCCAGACCAGGGCGGCGCGGAGCTGCACCGGCGCCGGGCCGGCGCCGGCCGCGGGCGACGCGCCGTTGGTCGCGATCGCGGTGCTCACAGCTTGCCCTCGTCGACCGAGCGCACCATCTCGGGGATGAACGAACGGCGCTCGAGCGAGGCTCGCTCGAGCTCCTCGTTGGCGCGGTCGAGGAAGTAGAGGAGCTGCGGGGTGCGCAGCCGTCCGGAGATGTCGAGGCCGGTGAAGTCGAACACCTTGGGCTTGCCCCTGTCCTTGCCGGGGTTCGCCGGTTCGACGTCGCCACCCGCCCGCGGCTTGGGCTCGCTCGGGCCCGGGCCCGGCGAACCGGGCTGCCGGCGGGGCTGGGCGACGGCGGGGGCGACCAGGAGCAGGGACAGCACGCTCACGAGCGCACATCTCCCCACCGCTCGCATGCGCGCGAGCTGGGGGCCGTGGTCCGCAGACGAGGGCGCTGGCCGGGGGCGTGCGCCCCCGCGGGTCGATGTCGATCGCGCCATCAGATGCCCAGCTCCTTTCGCTTCTGCTCAGCCGCCTGGCGCTTGGGGTGTCCGGTGCCTGCGTCTTGCAGGAACCGCTCCAGATCGGCCTTGGCCCCGGCGTTGTCCTCGAGGAAGTCGGACTTGAGGACCGCCAGGTTCCACAGCGCGTCGCCGCGGGCCCGCGAGCGGCGCGGCGCCTTGTCGGCCACCAGCTCGAACTTCTTGCGGGCGGCGGCGTGGTCCTTGAGGCCGCGCCAGGCCACGCCCAGCGAGACGTGGGCCGCCCAGTCGTCGGGGGCCTTCTGCACGATCGTCTCGAGCTCCTGCTTGGCGCGGGTGAAGTCGCCGGCGTCGAGCAGGACCGAGGCCTTGTTGTAGCGGGCGTCGATGTAGCTGGGGTCGAGCGAGGTGGCGTGATCGAAGCGATCGAACGCCTCCTGCGCCTTGCCCTGGCGCAGGTAGAGCAGCGCCAGCGCGTTGTAGGCGGCGGGGTCCTTGGCGTCGAGCTCGATGGCGCGGCCGATCACGAGCACCGCCAGCTCGTCGCGGCCCTGCGCCATGTAGATGAGGCACAGCTCGGTGTAGATGCGCGAGGTGGCGCCGGCCACGCGCAGGGTGTCGCGCAGGACCTCGACCGCGTCGTCGTAGGCGCCGGCGTCGCGCAGGAGCGAGGCCAGGCGGGCGGCGGCGTCGCGGCGCAGCGGATCGTCCTCGGCGGTCTCGCGCAGCGTCGTCTCGTAGTCGGCGCGCGCGTCCTTGACCCGGCCGAGGCGGCGCAGGCTCTCGGCCCGGGCCAGCCGGGTCGGGGCGTGGGCGGGGTTGACCGCGAGGGCGCGCTCGAAGGCGCCGACCGCGCCCTCGTCGTCGCCGTCGCGGGCGCGCAGGACGCCGAGGTTGTGCCAGCCCTCCCACAGCTTGCCGTCGATGCCGACGGCGGCCTCGAAGCGCGCGCGGGCGGTCTCCGGCGCCTCGGGGCCGCCCAGGCGCAGGGCGCGCAGCGCGCCGTCGAACTCGCGGCGGGCCTCGGGCTTGACCGGATCGAGCTTGGGGGCCTCGCGCGGGCCGGTGGCCTGGATGCGGCGGGTGCCGCCGCCGCCGCCGCAGCCGGCGACGAGGAGCGCGGCCGCGAGCGCGGCGGCGACCAGCCCGAGCCGCGTCGGCGGCCTCATCGCGCCACCTCCTCGACCAGGTCGAGGCGCAGCGGACGATCGCCGGTGCGGACCTCGCTCCGCGACTCGCGCTCCGGCGGGTACTGCTGCGACGCCAGGCGGCCCAGCGCCTCGCGGATCTTCTTGGTGTAGGCGTCGTAGACCTGCATCTGGATCGCCTTCTGGTAGCCGGCCTGGAACAGCTCGATCGCGACCTCCTCGATGTCGAGGATCGTGGCGTCGAGGGCGTCGCGGTAGGCCTGGGCGGCGGCCTCGGACAGCTCGCGCGGCGTCGGCGCCGTGCGCATGGCCTCGGCGAAGCTGTCGTAGATCTGGCCGACCCGGTACAGCGACGCCGTCGCCCACTTGAGGTCCTGGTAGTCGACCACCGACAGGTAGACGGTGCGGGCCTTGCCCAGGAGCTCGGACTTGCGCTTGAGGGTCTTCTCCAGGAGCTTCGGCTTCACGTCGAGGGAGACCTTCTCGTACTCCTTGAAGAGGAGCTCGCCCTGGTAGTAGCGGGCCTCGGCGGCCCAGGTCTGGCTGGCCGCCTTGTCCTTGCCGTCGAGGCGCTTGTAGAGCTTGAGCGCCGCCTCGAGCTCGTCGGCGGCGCGCCGGGCCTGGCCCAGGCGGAGCGAGGTGCGGGCGGCGCGGACGTGGGCCTCGATCACCCGGCGCGGCACGTCGCGATGGCTCTTGGCGTAGGCGCGGAAGGCCTGGTCGGCGCGCCCGTCGTCGCCGGCGTCCTCGTAGACCACGCCGATGCGGAAGGCGACCTCGGGGGCGTCCTTGCGGTCCTTGTAGCGCCGGGCGTAGTCCTGGTAGTGGCCGATCGCCTTCTGGTGCTGGCCCAGGGCCTGGCGCAGGACGCCGGCGTTGTAGAGGGCGTCGGCGGCGTGCTTGCTCTGCGGGAAGTCCTTGATGACGACCTCGTAGGCGGCGGCGGCGCGATCGAAGTAGGCCACCCGCTCGTAGACCTGGCCGGCGGCGAAGGCGGCGCGCTCGGCCTGGGGCGCGCTCTTGTACTTCTGCGCCAGCTCCAGGTAGATGTCCGCCGCCTTCTCCGGCTGCTTGGCCAGCTCGAGGGTGGCGCCGGCGTTCATCATCTTCTCGGGCGCCGACGGGTGGCCCGGGAACTCCTTGGGGATGCGCAGGTAGAAGCCGGCCGCCTGCTCGTACTTGCCCGCCTCCTTGTACGTGTCGCCGCTCTTGGCGATCGACTCGATGATCAGGCGATCGAGGCGCTCCTGCTGGTCCTTGGCCGCGAAGGCCTTGGCGCCCTTGAGGCGGCGGGCCCAGTCCTCGATGTTCTCGTAGTCCTCGCCCTTGTTGAGGGCGGCGAGGATGCGGTCGCCAGCCGGGCCGGCGTCGGGATGATCGGGGTAGCGGGTGACGATGAGGCCGAAGCGCTTGATGGCCTCGTCGTAGTTGCCGTAGTCGAAGAAGAGCTGGCCGTTGCGGAAGATCACGCTCACCAGCTCGCTGTCGGCGGGGAACAGCGTGGCGTAGAGGTCGATGGCCTCGGCGAACTTCTTGTCGACCTCGAGCAGCTCGCGCTTGCCGGCGGTGTCGGCGGGGCGGGAGCGCTCGAACGCGTTCATGGCGCCGAGCAGCGCGTCCTTGTGGTACTTGCCCACCGGCGCGGTCTTGCCCACGGCCAGGAACTCGTCGCCGGCCTCCTCGAGCCGGAACAGCTTGAAGTAGAGGATCTGGGCGCGCAGGAACCGCAGCTCGGCGGCGTCGGGGCGATCGGCGAACGCCGACAGGTAGAGCTGGTAGCCGGCGGCGGCCTGGGTGTAGGGCTGGACCAGCGCGTTCTTCTCGAGGAAGCCGCGGTAGGTCCGCTCCCAGCCCGGCTCGGTCTTGGCGGTCAGGTTGGCCGGCCGCTTCGGTGGCTTGGCGCCGCGCTCGCGGGCCTGGGCGTCGGCGTGGAGGTTCTTGGCGGTCTGGCGGAGCAGGGCCTCGCTGGCCGCCAGCGAGCGGTTGAGGCCGTCGCGGTTGCGCTGGGCCTTGGCCCACGGCGTGCCCGGGCCATAGGTCTCGACCAGGACCTTGGACGCGCCCAGGAGCTCGGGCGTGTCGATCGCGCTCGCCCAGGTCTCGACGACGCGCCGCTGCCAGGCGGCGGCGGCCAGGGCCTCGGGCTCGAAGGCGATGAGGAACTGGAAGGTGTCGACGGCGCGGCCGTACTCGGCCTGGCCGACGTAGGCGTCGGCGACCTTGATGAGGACGTCGCGCGAGTAGCGCTCGCCGCCGATCGAGGCCAGGAAGTCGAAGACCTCCTTGGCGCTGATGCCGCGATCCTCGGTGAAGACGATCACCAGGTACTCGAGGGCCTCGTCGCGCAGGCTGGCGCGGCGCCGCCGCTGGGCCGCGGAGCCGGCGCGGTCGGCCTCGACCGCGAGGTCGAGGACCTCCTTGAAGCGGCGGGCCGCGCTGTCGACGTCGCCCAGCTTCCAGTCGCACCACGCGGTCTTGAACATCGCCAGGTCGTAGGTGGCCGCGTTGCGGTCGCCGAGGATGTTCATGTAGGCGGCGCGCGCCGCCTCCCAGTTGCCGGCCCCGAAGTGGTGCTCGCCCACCATCATCCAGGCGTCGCCGTACAGCGGCGAGCCGGGGAAGCGCTCGATCACCTCCTGGAAGCGCCCCATGGCCTCGGCCTCGCGGCCGTCCTCCTTGGCGGCGAAGCCGATGAGGTAGAGGACGAGATCGGCGCGGCGGAAGTCGGGGTGCTCGGTGATGAGGGTCTTGTAGAGCCGCTCGCTCTCGGACAGGTCGATGCGGGGCTCGGTCGGGGCCTGCTTGCAGCGCTCGGGCTCGACCTTGCAGCGCTCGAGCGCGCGCTCGTAGCGATCCATGCGCTCGAGGTAGACCCGGCGCGAGTCCTCCCACAGGAGCTCGGCCAGCTTGAACTGGCCGTCGGCGCGGGCGGCGCCCTCGGGCTTGCCGGCGAGGAACTCGCGCAGGAGCGCGATGGCCTCGATCCGCTTGGCGTCGCGCTGCTTGACCGTGGCGTTGAGCAGCTTCTCGAGCTCGGCCGCCAGGACCGGCGCCTCCGGGACCGGGGGGCGCTTGCGCAGGTAGAGCTCGGAGGCGGGGCCGCGGTCGAGGTTGACCTCCGCCATCTGCGCCGCCGCCGGCGGCGTCATCGCGAGCGCCGCCAGCGCCAGGAGCGCCGTCAGCGTCGTCCGCGTCGTCCTCAGGCCCAGCGAGCTCACGAGGCGCATCGCATCACCTCCAGTTCTCGTACTCGTCGTGCCAGTACACGCCCTCGAACGGCCAGTACTCCTCGTCGTCGCCGATGAGGCCCTGCTCCCACAGCTTGCCGTGGAGCTCGGCCGGGAAGCGGCCGGCCGCCAGGTCCTGGACCTTGATGTCGAGGGCGCGCTTCTGGCCGATCACGGCGTCGACCTTGCCCAGGCGGGCCTTGTCGAGGACCTTCTTGGTGTCGCGGTAGACCTGCTCGATCGTGCGCTGCGACAGCTCCTCGCTCTCGCGCTCGAGCCGGGCCTCGAGGTCGCGGGCGCGGCGCTCGAGGCGGCGCGCCGCCACCAGATCGGCGTCGAGCAGCGGCCGCAGCCCGGTCGGGGCCTCGGCGGTGAGCGCGGCGTCGGCCTGGTCGGCCAGGACGCGGGCGCGGCGGCGCGACGCCTCCACCCGCTTGCCGAGGTCGGCCAGCCGGGCGTCCTCCTCGGCGGCGACGTCGTCGGGGACGGTCCGCGCCTGCTTGCCGCGCCGCAGCTCGGCGCGGGCCCGCTCGACCTCGGCGGCGAGGCGGCCCAGATCCTGCTCCATGGCCGCGGCGTCGGCGGCCTCGTCCTCGGCCAGGGTGGTCTCGCCGCTGACCGCGCCGACCTTGCGGCCCCGGGCCTGGCGGCCGAGCGCGCTCCACGCCCGGGCGACGCCCGGGGCCTCGCCGGCGGCGGCGCGCATGCCGGTGACCGCGTCGTGGAGGCGGAGGAAGGCGGGATCGAGGCGGACCAGGCCCAGGACCCGCGCGGTGACGTCGGTCCGGGCGCCGCGGTCGGCGCGGATCCCGGCGTCCTCGGTGCGCGAGCGCGCGACCGCGCGGCGGAACAGCTCGCCGCGGGCGTCCCGGTCCTTGCGGATGCGATCGAGCTCGGCGACCACCGGGGTCAGCTCCTCGATCAGCGTGTCGTAGTGGCGGCGCGAGTCGTCGAACTTGCAGTCGGCGAGCTCGACGTAGCCGGCGAGCAACCCGGCCTCCGGCCACATCGGGTTGTTGGGGAACGTGCGATCGAGCTCGGCGACCAGGTCGCGGGCGGTGCCCAGCTCGCGCTTCTGGTACATCGACCACGCCGCCTCGAACAGGGCGTCGGGCAGGTGGACCGAGGCCTCGGGGATCTGGAAGTAGTGGTAGTAGGCGTCGTCGTACTCGGCGCGCTCGTGGGCGAGGCGGCCGAGGCCGAGGCGCGCCAGGTCCTTGATCGTGAAGTAGCGCTCGTCGACGACGAAGGCGTAGCGATCGCGATCGGGGGTGTGCGCGATCTCGCACATCGCGGCGGCGGCGTCCTGCCACTGTCCGCGGCGGGTGCGGATCACGCCGCGCAGGTAGAGCGCCGACGAGTAGAGGCGGCTCTGCTTGGAGATCTGGGCGAACTGCCCCTCGGCGGCGGTGAGGTCGCCGGCGGTGTAGGCGGCGCGACCGCGCAGGTAGAAGCGCTCGCCGGCGGCGCTCGGCGGGATGGGCGTGCCGCCCCGGTCCTTGCGCGCGACCCGGGCCAGCACCCCGGCGAAGTCGCGGGTCTCGATCGCGATGTCGACGGCGCGGCGGTGGGCCGGGCCCCAGTAGGGCGCGTCGGGGCCGCGGCCCAGGACCCGCTCGAACGCGGCGAGCGCCGCGCCGGGCGCCCCGGCCTGGTGGAGGGCGACCCCGAGGTAGTACTCGGCGTTCTGGTACTCGACGAAGTCCGAGAAGTCGGTGTAGCGCGGGGACTCGACGATCGTGTAGAGCGCGACCGCGGCCTCGGCGGCGGCGCCGCCGCGGAGCAGCGCCTCGGCGGCCGCGAGCTCGCGGGTGAGCGTGGTCTTGCTGCCGGTGGCGGCGTCGACCAGCCCCAGCCGCTCGAGCTCGGCGAAGTAGACCGCGGTGGGGCCGGGCGGGGGCGCCGGCTCGTCCCCGGCGGGCTGGGCGGTCGCGGCGGCGGGCAGGAGCGCCAGCGCGCCGAGCGCGACCACGGCCGCGGCCCGCGCCCACCGCGGGCGACGCTCAGTCGGCACGGGCGGTCTTCCTGTCGCCGCCGGCGGCGCGCGGGACGGTGCGGACGTCGACGTCGAGGCCGAGGCGGTAGGTGCCACGCTCCTTGCGCTTCCACTCGTACGCGATGTCCCCGCCGTCGGCGGCCCGCGCCACCACCGCCAGGTCCTTGCCGGCCACGGCATGCACCACCACCGTGGTCTCGACCGCGGAGGTGAAGCGCTCGTCGTCCTTGCCGACGGTCTCGACCCGGAAGGTGAGGACGTGGCGCCCGGGCGCGATCCAGCCGTCGAAGCGGACGGCGTCGTCCGCGGTGACCTTGCCGCCGCTGTCGTCGAACACGCTGGCGCCGTCGAGCCGGATCGAGGCGCGGTTGACGCCGTAGAAGCGGCCGGTGGTGAACGACAGCTTGACCTGGAGCCGGGTCGAGTACAGCGCCGAGGCCACGGTGGCGGCGCGGGCCCGCGACTCGAACAGCTCGTCGCGGAGCGCGAGGTACTCCTGGCGCAGGGCGTCGACGTCGGCGGCGTCGCTGGCGGCCGCGCTGGCGGCGGGGCGGGTCGGGGGCGGCGCCGGCGCCGGGGGCGGCGGCTCGTTCTTGAGCTCCTCGGCGGGGGCGGGCGGCGGCGGGGTGGGCTCGGGCGGCGGCGCCGGCGGCTCGGCCGCGCGCGGCTCGGCGACCGCCGGCTTCTTGCGTGGCTTCTTCTTGCGCCGGCCCTGCGCGTCGGCCTCGGCCACGAGGCCGGCGAGGAACACGGTGCTGAGCGCCACGACGCCGAGGCGCGTCGTCCAGGGCCAGGGCCGGGGGAGGAGGCTACGCATGACGACTCCGGGCTAGTTGCGGAACGGCAGGAACACCGAGAATCCGAGCGTGACCGCCGCGTCGTTGACGAGGAAGCGGCGATCGAGCAGCTCCTGGCGATAGACGCGGTTGCGGGCGTCGAGGCGGAAGGCCACCGCGCGGCCGGCGAACAGCTTGACGCCCAAGCCTGCCACACCCACGGCGCCGCGGCTGGTCAACGAGTCGACCACGCCGACCCCGAGGTCGAGGTGGATGTCGTAGTGGGCGATGCTGCCACCCAGGCGCAGCTTGCCGTAGACCGGGCTCCACAGGAGCAGCGACTCGGCGTACAGCACGCGGGCGAAGTCGTCGGCGAGGATCTCGCCCCGCCCGTCCTCGATGGCGCGCACCACGTCGGCGTTGGCGTGGGTGACCCCGCCGCCGAACTCGACCGCGGTCTGATCGGTCATGTGGTAGGTGTACGCCCCGCCGGCGACCCAGGTGCCGCTGAAGAGATCGGAGGCGTAGTAGCCGCCGCTGGCGGTCAGCTCGTGGCGCGACTGCTTGACGAACAGCCGGTCGACGGCGCCGCGGCGCTTGCGCTTGACCGCCAGCTTCTCCGCGATCTCGCGGTCGATGCACATCTCGGTGGTCCGCGTGGTCGCGGCCGACCGGCCCCGGGCGGCGTCGCCGTCGGCCTCGGCGCGCACCCCGGACGACGAGGCGGGGAGCGCGGTGACGATCACGGCGACCGCCACGGCCACGGCGGGGCGTGGTGCTAGAGCCATGTCGGGATCCAGAGCGAGAGGCCGAGGGTGGCCATGAGGTTGTGGGTGAAGCGGGTCTCGGCCACCGCCTCCTGCACCGCCATCACGTCCCGCGCCTCGAAGCGGACGGTGAGCACGCCGGTGGTCAGGAGCTCGAGCGCGACGCCGGCGTCGAAGGTGACGCCCTGGACGCTGTCGTGGAACAGGCGGCCACCGCCGGCGAACACCAGCAAGTCGCCGTGGACGATGCCGTCGCCGATCTTCATCTTGGTGTGGATCGGGGACCACACCAGGTTGGCGAGGGGCAGGTAGCCGAGCCCCTTCTCGAAGCGGTCGTCGCCGAAGAAGTCGGCGAGCGGGTCGTCGAGGTCGAGCGCGACCGGCGTGACCTGGAAGCCGAGCTCGAGGCCGAGGTCCTCGGTGAACCAGAACGTGAGGGCGCCGCCACCCACCCACGACGACGAGGTCAGATCCCCGGCGTAGAGCCCGCCGCGGGCGGTGAGCTGCAGCTTCTTGTTCTTGAGGAACTCGCGCTTCTGGACGCCGCGCGGCTCGAGCGTGCGGCCGAGCTCGTCCTTGATGCTGGCGTCGAGGCACGACGGCAGCGGCGCGTCGGACGGGCGATCCGGGGCGGGATCGGCCGCGGCGGCGCGGGGCGCCGGCTGGGCGTGGGCCGGACTGCCGACGACGACCGCGGCGAGCGCGACGCCAGCGAGCGCGACGCCGACGAGCGCGACGTGGATAGCGGCCGGCGCCACTGCGACGGTTCCCCGGGCGGATCGCAGCACTGGCCCGACGGTACCGCGGTGGCCGGCCGGGGGTCAACGCGTCGGGCGCGTGGTACCATGGCCCGCGATGGACGTCCTGGGCGGAACGCGCATCCGCCGCGAGGCCAAGCCCGCGACCGTCAACCTGCGTCGCTGCAAGCTGGTGGTCACCAAGGGCGCCCAGCGCGGCACCGAGTTCGTGATCGGCGGCGACGTGATCCGCGTCGGCAAGTCGACCGAGAACGATCTGGTGATCGCCGACGAGACCGTGTCGCGCGTCCACTTCGAGATCGTCCGCGACGGCAAGGGCTACCTGGTCCGCGACCTCAACTCGACCAACGGCACCTTCCTCGACGGCGCCGAGATCAAGGAGGCCTACATCCGGGCCGGCTCGGTGGTGGGGGCGGGGGCGATCGAGCTCAAGTTCACCCCCTTCGAGGAGCGGATCGAGATCCTGCCGTCGGAGAAGGAGGTGCTGGGCGAGATGGTGGGGCGGTCGACGGCCATGCGCGAGATCTTCGGCCTGATCGAGCGCATCGCCCCCACCGACGCCACCGTCCTCATCGAGGGCGAGACCGGCACCGGCAAGGACATGATCGCGCGCACCCTGCACCTGCTCTCGAAGCGGGCGGCGGCGCCGTTCATCGTCGTCGACTGCGGCGCGGTGGCCGGCACCCTCATCGAGAGCGAGCTGTTCGGGCACGAGAAGGGCTCGTTCACCGGCGCGGTGGCCGCCCGCCAGGGCGCGTTCGAGCTGGCCAGCGGCGGCTCCGTCTTCCTCGACGAGCTCGGCGAGCTGTCCCTCGACCTCCAGCCCAAGCTCCTGCGCGTGCTGGAGCAGCGCGAGCTGCGGCGGGTCGGCGGCTCGCGCACGCTCAAGGTCGACCTGCGGGTGATCGCCGCCACCCGCAAGGATCTGCGCAGCGAGGTCGAGAAGGGCAAGTTCCGCGAGGACCTCTACTTTCGCCTCAACGTCGTGCCCATCACCGCGCCGTCCCTGCGCGATCGGCGCGAGGACATCCCGCTGCTCATCGATCACTTCCTGACCCGCCTCACCCCCGCGGGTCGGGTGCCGCCGGAGCTGTCGGAGGCGACCCGCGCCGCCCTCTACGCCCACGACTGGCCGGGCAACGTGCGCGAGCTGCGCAACGTCATCGAGCGCGCCCTGGCGCTGGGCACCGATCCCGGCGCGATGGTGGCGCCGCTGGGCGCCGAGCCGTTCGCCCGCGCGGCCGCGGCGGCGACGACGACCGCGCCCGAGCTGGAGTTCCAGCCCGGCATGTCGTTCCGCGACACCAAGGAGCGCTGGAACGAGGTCTTCGAGCGCCGCTACCTGAGCTGGCTGCTCAAGCGCGCCGACGGCAACATCAGCAAGGCGGCGCGCGACGCCGACATGGACCGCAAGTACCTGCACAAGCTCCTGCGTAAGTACGAGATCGACGCCGGCGAGGTCGGCGACGACTGACGCGCCCCGCCGGCGACTCAGTAGTCGAGCAGGAGGCCGAGCTGGAGGCTGAAGGCGTCGAGGAGCTGGCCGCGGGTCAGGAACTGGCGGTCGCGGCCGCCGAGGTTGGCGTCGGGATCGTCGGCGGCCAGCTCGTCGAGCAGGAAGACGTCGGCCTTGAGGTTGAGCTGCAGGCGGTCGAAGACCGCCCACACCTTGCGGTCGTCCTCGGCCACCGACAGCATCGTCAGCTTGGCGCCGATCACGGCGTTGCGGACCGGGGCCAGCTCGCGGTCGCCGGTGAAGTACTCGCCGGCCGTCGACTCGGTCTCGTAGAAGAAGGCGTCCTTGAAGAACGTGGCCGGGGTCTGCTGGTAGGCGCGGGCGCGGACGCGGAGCAGGAGCGCGTCGCCCAGGTACTGCGAGTAGCCGAGCTCGACCGTGCCCGAGGTCACGCCCCAGGTGTCGTTGTAGCCGCGGGCCGAGACGTGGACCGCGGAGCGCAGGCGGGGCAGGAAGCGGTTGAGGCGCGCCGTCAGCGCCCAGCGCACCCGGGTGTCGGGGATGTGCTCCTGCGGCTCGTTGGGGCCGATGCGGACCCGGCGGTAGGGGTTGCTCTGGAAGCCCTCGAGGATCTGACCGAAGGCGCTGGCCTGCAGCACCGTGGTCGGGGTCAGGTTCTGGGTGATCGTCGCCTGGAGGGTGTCGATGCTGAGGTCTCGCCACACCGTCTCGAGGCCGAGGGCCTCGTTGTCCATGATGTAGCTGTCGGCGCCGAAGACGCCCGCCCGCTTCTTGCACGGGTCGTCGCCGTCGAGGGCGCGGCGCTCGAGGAGCGTGAGCTCGCCGTTGGCCTTGTCGCAGACCTCGTCGAAGGCGCGGCCGTAGGACAGGGAGAGGTTGGTGTTCTTGCCGGGCAGGTCGACGGCCCCGGTGACCCCGACCGAGAGCGACAGGTAGTCGCGCTCGACGCCGAGCCCGCCGCCGATGCTGAGCGTCGCCTGGCGGCCGATGAACGCGAGCCCGAGCGCGCCCTGGTGGCGCAGATCCGAGAAGGTGGTCGCCGACGACACCGCGTCGACCGCGTAGACCACCGCGGTGGCGCCGGTCACCGCGTCGGCCGAGTAGCCGGCGGACAGGGCCACGGTCTCGCCCAGCGCCACGCCCAGATCGAGCTGGGGGTGGATCACGGTCAGGCCGCCCAGCCCGCCCTGGCGGTTCTCCTGGTACCAGGTGGTGGTCAGCTCGACCTTGTCCTCGGCGGCGGCCGCGCCGAGCGTGGCGGCGAGCGCCGCCGGGATCGCCGCGCTGACGCGGACGGCCCGGGCGAGGGTGAGGGAGGGGCCGGAGCGCATCAGTTACACCCGCAGCCTCCGCCGGCGGTGCCCCGGCCGCCGGCCGATCCCTCGCGGTTGGTGAGCACGTGCTCGTCGGCGGCGGCCTCCTGGCCGTCGCTGTCGAAGATCATCACCGGATCGGCGAGGTGCTCCTTCTCGTTGGCGCGCACGGCGTGGCGACCGCAGCCGGTGGCCAGGACCAGGGTGACGGCGAGGACGACGGCGAGGACGGTGGACGTGGCGCTCATGGGGCCCTCTCAGAAGAAGATGGCGAGGCCGCCGGTGACCTCGTTGCCGCCGCTGGACGTGTTCTCGTCGAACAGGATCCAGCGCCGGTAGTCGGTGCGGACCGTGATCTGCTTCTTGAGCGTGAGCTCGAAGCCGCCGCCGGCGGCCAGCCCCATCAGGGTCTCGTGGGGATCGATGAAGTTGTCGGCCTTGGGGCGGATGCGGACCGCGCCCAGGCCGGCGGCGACGTAGGGGCCGATGGCGGCGCCGGGCGCCAGGCGCAGGGTCCAGCCCAGGCCGCCGAGGAAGATGTCCTTCTGGCCGCGCGGCGACAGCCCGCCGAAGGCCTCGATGGCCCACCGCGAGTCGATGAGGATGGACGGGCGGAGGAGGAAGAGGCCCTCGAGGTCGAGCATGCCGGCCGAGAACGAGATCGAGACGTCGGCGTACGGCTGCGGGCTGGGGCCGAGGATCGCCCGCCGGATGGCGCGGCCGGTGCGGGTGAAGAAGCCCGGCGGCTCCTGGCGGCCGACGTCGAACGGGAAGACCAGCTCGCCGAAGATCCAGCCGGTGGTGCCGTCCTCGAGGACGACCCGGAACCAGAAGCCGCGGGTGCCGCGCTCCACGACCTGGAAGACCTGGTCGCGGCGGGCGTCGTAGATGACGCGGTAGGAGCCGGCGGGGCCGGAGTGGACCGGCGCCTCCTGGGCGATGACGCGGACGTAGGCCTCGGCCGCCGCCGGTCGGGCGTCGGCCGCGATCGCGCCGACCGCGCCGACCGCGATCGCGGCGCAGGCGAGCAGCCGCGCCCGGGTCACCGGGACCACCCGAGCCGGGTCACGGGAACCACCCGAGGAAGAGGTCGATCACCGCGTCGTCGGCGGCGTTGCCGCGGGTGAGCATGTCGCCGCCGCCGTGGGGATCCTCGCCGGTGAGCGGCTTGGTCAGGAGCCCGCTCGACGCCGGCGTGTTGCAGTTGAGGAAGCGGGTGACCGTCGTGTAGTTGCGGTTGTGATCGATGGGCTCGATGGTGTCGAGGCGCAGGGCCGAGCGGCCGTTGACCGCGGCGTGGCACCCGGCCTGGGCCACGCACGACTTCACCGGGTCGGTGGGGGCGAGGAAGTTCGGCCAGATCTCGGTCTCGTAGTAGCTGCGGTCGGGGCGGCACACGTTGGGATCGGGCGGGACCTCGCCCAGATCGACCGTGGGGCAGGCGGGCAACAGCAGGACGACCGCGACGCCGAGCGCCGCGACCAGCGCGGCGGGCAGGGCGGCCCCGAATCCTCCGACGGCGCTCGTGCGCGGCATCAAGGGTGAGCCGAGCGTACCGCTCACCCGCGACGCGGATCAAGCCAACCAGCGCCGTGTGTCGTTTGACTCACACCGGCCGGGCCGAGTACGTTCACCTCGGTGGCCCCTCAGTCTGGCGGCCCGGGCGATCGTGGCCGTCCGCCGCCGAAGCCGCCGGCACCTCCCATCGGGCCGGCGCGGCCGGCGGCGATCACACCGGCGCCCTTGCCGCCGCCGCCGCCGCCGCCGCCGCCGCCGTCCCGGAGCGAGGAGCGGCGCCGGGTCGGTCGCGACAGCGTGTCGCCGGCGCGCAGCCCGCTGGTGGGTCGCGACGACGTCCTGACCGTCCTCACCGAGGTGGTGGCCCGGGCGATCGACTTCCAGGCCCCGCAGCTGGTCACGATCGTCGGCAATCAGGGGGTGGGCAAGACCCGGCTCGTCGAGGAGCTGGTCCTCCGCCTGCCGGCCGCGGCCCGGGTCTGCCGCGGCCGCGCCCGCGAGGGCGAGGCGCGGGCCGCGATCTCGTCCTTGCTCCGCGATCGCTTCGGCATCGCCTCGGGCGCGATCGCGCCGCCCGAGGCCGAGGCGCGGGTGGCGGCCGAGATCTCGGCCATCGTCGGCGGCGGCGACCTCGCCGAGCTCATGTACTGCCTCGGCGGCTACCTGGGCATGGACGTCGCCCCCTCGCGGTTCCTCGCGATCGTCACCGAGGACGAGCGCCTCCGCGACGCCCTGTCCCGCACCGTGCTGCGGCGCCTGATCGAGCTCGACGCCGAGCGCGCGCCGCTGGTGCTGGTGCTCGACGACCTGCAGTGGGCCGACGACGACACCCTCGACATCCTGACCGAGCTGGTGGCCGGGCTCGGGGGCTCGCCGGTGGTGGTGATCGCCGTGGCCCGACCCGAGATGCTGGTGCGCTCGGCGCGCTGGGGGCAGGGCGCGGTCGACCACGAGCGCGTCGATCTGCGCAACCTCGAGGCCGACGACGCCGAGGCCATGCTGCAGAACCTCCTGGCCCGCTGCGGGCGGCTCCCCGAGGACCTGATCCACGCCGCGCTCGAGCAGACCGGCGGCAACCCGGCCTTCCTCGAGCACCTGGTGCGCCTCTACCTGGCGAGCGGCGCCGTCGACACCAGCGGGCCGCTGTGGAAGCTCGAGCTCGACGCCGCGCTCGCCGTCGAGCTGCCGATGAGCATCGAGGAGGCGATCGAGGCTCGGATCGCGACCCTCGAGCCCGACGAGCGCGAGCTGCTCGAGCGGGCGGCGGTGTTCGGCAACGTCTTCTGGCTGTCGGCGGTGGTCGCCCTCACCCGCCACGAGGAGGTCAAGGGCGAGCTCGCCGACGATCCGCTCGAGCTGGAGTGGGGCGACGCCGAGCGGGTGCGGCGGCGGTTGACCGATCTGATCGGCTCGCTGGCCGAGCGCGACTACCTCCTGGTCCTCGACCCCGGCGACTCGACCATCGCCGGCGACCTCGAGATCGTCTTCAAGCACAACCTCGAGCGCGAGGTGGTGGTGCGGTCGACCCCGGCGTCGCGCCGCGCCGAGCACCACCTGCTCGCCGCGCAGTGGCTGGAGGGCCGCATCGGCGACAAGAGCGAGGAGCAGCTCGAGTTCCTGACCGGCCTCTACGAGCGCGGCGGCGATCTCGAGCGCGCCGCCCGCTGCCACCTCCTGGGCGCCGATCGCGCGCGCGCGCGCTACGCCCACGACGAGGCGCGGGCGCTCTACGAGCGCGGGCTCGCCATGCTGGGCGCCGACGACGCGCCGGCGCGCATGGACGCCCTGCACAACCTGGGCGACGTCCTCGATCTCGTCGGCGAGACCGAGCAGGCTCAGGCTCGCTTCGCCGAGATGCTGCACCTGGCGTGGCGCTTCGATCATCAGGGCAAGGCCGGGGCCGCCCACAGCCGCCTCGCCCGGGTGCTGCGCCGCCACGGTCAGTACGATCCCGCCATGCGCCACCTCAACCGGGCGCAGGAGCTGTTCGCGCGCGCCCACGACGATCGCGGCATCGCCTCGGCCATGGACGACATCGGACGCGTCCACTGGCTGCGCGGCGCCTACGGTCAGGCCCTCGACTTCCACCGCCAGGCGCTCACCCTGCGCAAGCAGCTCGGCGACCGCCGCTCGATCGCCCTGTCCCTGGCCAACATCGGCCGCGTCCACCACGACTCCGGCAACTTCAAGGCGGCGGCGGCCCAGTTCCGCGAGGCCCTCGATCTGCGCCGCGACATCGGCGATCTCACCGGCGTGGTCCAGTCGCTGTGCGACCTGGCCGGCCTCCACGGCGCCGACGGCAACCACGGGCTGGCCCTGGAGCTCCTGAGCGAGGCTCAGGAGCTGGTGGCCGGGCTCGGCGACAAGATGGCGCTGGCCGAGGTCCTGTCCCGGCTCGGCGAGCACAAGACCGCCGTGGGGCTGGCCGACGAGGCGGCCGGCGATCTGGCCCAGGCCCGCGAGCTGGCCCGGATCGGCGGCGACCGGGTGGCGCTGGCCGAGACCCACCGCCGCGCCGCCGAGTGCGACGAGGTCCGCGGCGATCTCGACGGCGCCGAGCGGGAGGCCCGGGCCTCGCTGCAGGTGGCGGAGTCGATCGGCGCCCGGGTCCAGATCGGGACCGCCCACCGGGTGCTGGCCGGGATCGCGGCGCGGCGCGGCGACCCCGCCGCCGCCGACGACGAGTACCGGCGCGCCATCGACATCCTGGGGACGATGCGCAACGAGCTGGAGCTCGCGCGCGCCTATCGCGCGTTCGCCGACTTCCGCGAGGGCCGGGGCGAGGCCGGCGAGGCCGCCCGCCTGCGCGAGCGGGCCGACGAGGTCTACCAGCGCCTGCACGCCGCCGCGGCGACGGACTAGTGGTGGCCGTCGACGACCCGCAGCTCGCCGCGCTCGCCGCCGCCGTGCCGGCGGCGGTGCTCGAGGTGTGCACGGTGCTGGCGCGCGCCGGGTTCGAGGCGGTGACGGTGGGCGGCGCGGTGCGCGACGCGCTGCTCGGCCGCGCGCCGGGCGACTGGGACGTCGCCACCAGCGCGCACCCCGACGAGGTCGTGGCCTTGTTCGAGCGCACGATCCCGACCGGCCTCCAGCACGGCACGGTCACGGTCGTGGTCGGTCGCGGCCGCGCCCGCGAGGCGATCGAGGTCACGACCTACCGCGGCGAGGGCGCCTACGCCGACGGCCGCCGTCCGACCTCGGTGGTGTTCGGCGTGCCGCTCACCGAGGATCTCGCCCGGCGCGACCTGATCGTGAACGCGATCGCCTACGATCCGGTGGCCCGGGTCCTGTTCGATCCGTTCGACGGCCGAGGCGATCTGGCGGCGCGCCGGCTGCGCGCGGTGGGCGACGCGGCGGCGCGCTTCACCGAGGACGGCCTGCGGGTGATGCGCGCGATCCGCTTCGCCGCCACCCTCGACTTCGCCCTCGAGCCGGCGACCGAGGCCGCGATCGCCCCGGCGCTGCCGTCCCTGGCCAAGGTCTCGCGCGAGCGGGTGAAGGTCGAGCTCGACCAGCTGCTGGAGGCGCCGGCGCCCGGCGCGGCGCTCGAGATCGCGCGGCGCACCGGCGTGCTCGATCAGGAGCTGCCCGAGGCGGTGGCCGGGCTGGCCCGCGGCGCCGACGGCCGCTCGGGCGGGCCCGACGATCCGGCGTGGCGGCTGCGCACGGCGTGGATCGACGCCGCCCCGCGCGAGGTGGCCGTGCGCGCGACCGCGCTCCTGTCCGGGGTGGCCGACCCCCGGGTCGCGGACGCGTGCTGGCGGCGGCTCAAGGGCGCCAACGACGAGCGCGAGCGCGTGGTCCGCCTGGTGCGCGCGGCGTGGGCCGGGCGCGCGCCGCTGACCGAGGCCGAAGTCCGTCGGCTCCTCGCCGCCGCCGGCCGCGCCCGGGGCGACGACCTGGTGGCGCTGTGGAGGGCGCGGGCGGCGGCGAGCGCGGCGGCGGGGGGCGGCGCCGCCGACCACGCGGCGGCGCTGGCGGCGTCGGCCCGCGTCATCCTCGATCGCGGCGACGCGCTGGCGGCGGGCGAGCTCGTCGTCGACGGTGGGCTGGTGATGGCCGAGCTCGGCCTCGCGCCCGGCCGCGAGGTCGGCCGGCTGCTCGAGCTGGCGCTGGAGGCGGTGCTCGACGATCCGGCCCAGAACGAGCGCGAGCGGCTGCTGGCGCGGATGCGCGCGGCGAGGGCGGGCGGCGCGCCGGCGGAGGGCGGCGCGCCGGTCGCGATCCCGGCGGGCCCGGTCAGCGCGGGCGCAGGGTGGTGGCGGCGTCCACCACCATGGTCCGCTCGCCCTTGCCGCCGACGACGATCACGCCGAGCTCGAGGCGGGCGATGCGGTGGGCGTGATCGACGGCGAGGTGCGAGGCGCGGCGCAGCACGTTGGCGAGCGCGGTGCGATCGGGCTCGTCGTCGCCGGCGCGGGTGGCGACCAGGGACTGGGCGAGGGCGGCGGCGTCGGCCACCCGGAGCGGGGCGGGCGCCGCCGCCGGCGGGTGGCCGGGCACCTCGAGCACGACCGTCCAGCCCAGCGCCCCCAGCGGCGCGATCGTCGCCGCCACCTCGCGGCCGCGGGGGGCGGCCTCGCGCACGATGACGGCGCCGTCGTCGTGCTCGCCGTGGGCGGCGGCCGCACCCAGGCCGAGGACGCTGACGTAGGCGCGGCGGACGTCGGCGGCGGTGGCGACGCCGCGCTCGACCGGGCAGCCGGCGCGCTCGCCGGCGACGTCGGCGCCCCACGGCTTGATGTCGACCGGGAAGCCGGCCTTGCGCGCGATGCGCAGGGCGGCGGACGCGGTGGTCGCGACCGCCTGGCGCGTGATCGGCACGCCGTACGCGGCCAGCAGCACCTTGGTCTCGTGATCGCCGAGCCGGAGGTCGGCGGGCCCGAGGCGCGCGAGCTGGCGCTCGAGGCGCTCCTCGTCGACCTCGAGCTCGCCGCGCGCGGTGCGGGTGGCCGGGCCCAGGCCGGCGCGGGTGCGGGCCGCCGCCTGGCCGACCGCGGTGATCGCGGCCAGCGCCGGTCGCAGCCCCCACAGCGCGGTCGTCGGGCCGCCGGCGGCGAGCTCGGGGCGGGCGCAGACCGGCACCAGGAGCGCGCCGGTGCCGGCGCGGATCGGCCGCGGCCCGCCGTCGGCCGGCGCGTCGCCGGCCGCGGCCACGACCGCGTCCAGCTCGCGCCAGCGCGCGGCGTCGACCAGCGCGACGTCGGCCGGCGCCAGGGTCTCCGCCGAGCTGGCGAGCGTCGGGCGCCGCGGGTCGTCGTCGCCGCCCGGGATCGACGCGGCCACGGCCAGCCAGCTCCCGCCGCCGGCGATCACCGCCGCCCGCGGCCCCTCGGGCACGCCGTGGCGGGCGACCAGGCACACCGCCTCGAGCCAGGCGTCGGGCTCGACGCACAGCGCGGCGCCGTGGGCGCGCAGGTAGGCGAGGGCGGCGGTGGGCTCGTGGCCGCGGGCGCGGGTGGGGCGGGCCAGGAGCACCAGCGGGCGGCCCGCCGTCGCCGCCGCTCTCGCCACCGGCGCCAGCGCCGCGGCGGTCGCCGCGTCGGCCTCGATCCAGGCCGCGGCCACCGCGCCGTCGCCGATCGCGGTCGCCAGCTCGGCGGCGGCGCAGGTGCGGGCCTCGGTCAGGCCGCGGCTGCGCAGGCAGCGCACCGCCTCGTCGGCCGCCACCGCGTCGAGCCCGGCCAGGGCGATGGCCGGCGCGCGACCGGCGGCGCGGGTCGGCATGGGGGTGATGGTGGCGCTCACGACGACCCTCGTCGCACCAGCGCCTCGGCGACGAGGCGTTCGACCAGGGCCTCGGCGCCGGGCAGGATCGTCGCCTGGTGGCCGGCGCGCACCGCCCGCAGCCGGCCGGCGATCTGTCGCCGCGGCGAGAGCTGCCGCAGATCGAGGCCGACGTCGTCGGGATCGAGCGCGTCGATGGCCTGCGAGGCGGTGCGGGCCCGGCGCGGCCGGCCGCCGTCGCCGTTGCCGTTGCCGCTGCCGCCGTTGCCGTTGCCGTTGCCGTCGGCGTCGCCGCTGGCGCCGATCGCGTCGGCGGCGCGCGGCGGCCCCACGCACAGGACCACCGGCAGCTTCACCCGGAGGCGCTGGCGCTGGCCGTCGCCCGCCCGCTCGCACAGCAGGCGCGGCCCGTCGGCGGCGCCGTCGACGGCGATCGACGTGACGCCGGTGAGGTGGGCGAAGTCGAGGAGCTCGGCCACCGCCGGCCCCACCGCGCCGGTCCGCTCGTCGACCGATCGATCGCCGCAGGTGACGACGCGGGCGCCGATCGTCCGCACCGTGGCGGCCAGGGCCTCGGCCAGCCCGAGGTAGTCCAGCTCGTCGACGCTCTCGGCGCCGAGCCGCACGGCGCGGCTGGCGCCGGCGCGCAGGGCCATGGCGAGGACCCGGTCCTCGCGCCGCGCCGGCCCGGCGGCGACCGCGACCACCTCCAGGTCCAGCGCCGCGCCGAGCGCGAGCCCCGCCACCAGGGCGCCGCGCTCGCACGGCCCCAGCACCTCGTGCTCGTCGCTCTGCTGGGGGCGGGCGAGGGCGCGGCGGAGCAGGATGGCGACGGTCACGGCGTCGCTCCTCGACCCAGGGCGGCGACCAGGCGGGGCACGACGTCCTCGATCGAGCCCACCAGCCCCCACCGCGCCAGCCTGAAGATCGGCGCCGCGGGATCGCGATCGATCGCGACGATCTCGGCGTCGGGCGAGACCGCGCCCAGGTGCGCGACCGAGCCCGACGCGCCGCACACCACGTAGAGGTCGGGCGCGACCCGCCGGCCGCCCACCCCGATCTCGCGGTCCGGCGGCAGCAGGCCACGCTGGCAGACCGTGCGCGTGCCGCCGAGCTCGCCGCCCAGGGCGTGGGCGAGGGCGGCGACCAGCGCCAGCGACTCGGCGGTGGTGCCGGCCCCGGCGACGACGATCACGCGCGCGCGCTCGAGCCGGGCGCCGTCGTCGTCGACGACGCCCTCGAGCTCGACCCGGGGATCGGCGACGGCCGGGGTCGCGAGCTGCACGACCTCGGCGTCGTCGCCGCCGCGCGCCGGCGAGCGGCGGTCGTCGAGCGTGGCCACCGCCATCACGTCGAGCTCGTCGAGGCTGACCCGCCGCCACAGATCGCCCCCGTACACCGTGCGCGACAGGACGACCTCGCCGCGGGGCCCGGTCTCGACGGCGGGCTCGGCGAAGAAGGCGGCGCCGAGGTGCGCGGCGAGGCGGGGCGCGACGTCGCGGCCGCCGGCGGTGGCGGGCAGGAGGACGAGGCTCGGCCGGACCTGCTCGCAGGCGGCGATGAGGGCCTGGCCGGCGGTCGCCCACAGGACCGGTTGCGGTCGCTCGGCGGGCACCAGCAGCACCCGGTCGGCGCCAGCCCGGCCCAGCTCCTCGACCAGCGGCCCGCTGGCGGTGAGCTCGGCGTCGGCCTCGACGACGACCACGGCGTGCAGGCTCGCCCCCAGGCTGGAGGCGATGCGCCGCCCTTCGCCGAGGACGGCCCGCGCATGGTCGGTGGGACTGGGACCCTCGACCTCGATGTGGACGAGGACGCACGCCACCGTCTGGCGACGCTAGCCGAGGGGCCGCGGGGGGTCAAGAATTGGCCCGGGGACTGTCAGACCGCCCACCTAGCGTCGGGGGATGGACTCCTGCGCCGCCCTGCTCGCCGACCTGCTCGGGTACGACCCCGACGCCGGGGCGGAGGTGCCGTCGCCAGCGCCGGTCCGGCTCCGGCCGACCATCGCCGAGGCGATGGCGGGGGCGACCCCGGGCCAGGTCGTCGCCGCCCGCGACGGCCAGACCCCGGTGGCGGTGGTCGTCACCCACGACGGCGCGGCGTTCGCGGTCGCGGATCGCTGTCCGCACGACGGCGGCTGGCTGTCCGATGGCTGGGTCGAGGGCGATCGCCTGGTGTGCGCGCGCCACGGCTGGGAGATCTGCGCGTCGACCGGCGCCTGCGACCAGCGGCCGCAGGAGGTGGTGCCGGTGCGACGCCTGGCTGTCGACCCCACGCCTCGCTGAGTAGCCAGCCGGGTGGCCGGTGGCTGGTCGAGCAGCCACCGCGGCCTTGACGGAACGGCAAGGAATCACGGTCTCTTGTCCCCGACGGCCGGGTACGGACCTTGCTCTTGCGCGACGCGCCATGAAGCTTCGTTCGCTGATCGTGATCGTGGCGGCGCAGGCCGCCGTCGTGGGGTGTCTGGACAAGGACGAGCTCGCCAAGGGCGAGCTGGTCGACGAGGCGCCGCCGGGCTCGCCGCTGCCCGGGCCCCAGCCGGGCAAGAGCGACGACGGGAGCCTGCGCTTCGCGCTGGCGGTCGAGTCGGCCCACCCCTACGCCAACGACCTCGATCAGGTCTTCCCGATCGCGCTCGCCGGGCGCGTGCCGTCGTGCGCCCACCGCGCGCGCCTCCACTTCGCGACCCTGCGCACCGAGGCCCGCTACGACTTCGTCCACGTCGAGGGCCCCGGCGGCCAGCGCCAGTCCTTCGACGGCGTCCACGACGACACCTGGACCCGCTGGTTCGAGCTCGACGCGGCGCTGGCGCTCGCGGTCCGGCTCGACACCGACTACTCGATCACCCGCGACGGCTTCCGCATCGATGCGGTCGAGGTCGAGGCCACGGTGTTCTGCCCCGCGGTCGTGGTCCGCACCTGCGAGCCCGGTGAGCTCGACGTCAACCCGAGCCGCGGCGTGTGCGAGTGTCCGCGCGACGCCACCTGCGTCACCGACGGCGACGTCCGGCTCGAGCACGTCATCGGCGGCGGCTTCACCGGGCAGATGGACGGCCACCGCGCGGTCGGGACCCACGCCTACAAGGTCGTCTACACCCCGGCCGGCGGCGAGTCGGCGTGGCCGATCGGCACGATCGATCGCGCCCGGCTGCAGGCGGTGGTCCGTGGCGTGGCCGATCTCGGGCTGCTCGCCCGCCCCGACGTCAGCGAGCCGACGAACTGGAACGAGACCCTGGCCGTGACGATCGGCGCGACCACGCGCACCTTCACCCGCGCCGCCGGGAGCTTCCCGCCCGCCGACGCCGATCTCCTCGAGCGGCTCGACGCGCTGTTCGCGTGCGGCGACGGCGGCGCGCTCACCTGCAGCGCCGGCTTCGCGTGCAACGAGGCGACCGGCCAGTGCGAGGAGGACGGCTGCGTGTGCCCGGCGCTCTACAACCCGGTGTGCGGCGCCGACGGCCGGACCTACTCCAACGCCTGCGCCGCCGGCTGCGCCCGCGTCACGGTCCGCCACCCGGGCGAGTGCGGCATCGCCGGCGACCCGTGCGGCGGCCTCGCCGGCGACGCCTGCCAGGTCGACTTCAAGTGCCGCTACGGCCAGAGCCAGTTCACCGCGCCGTACCCCGACGCCAGCGGCACGTGCGTCGCCGAGACCTACTGCGACGCGCCCGGCGACTGCGGCGCGCTGGTGCGTCCGGCGGTGCCGGGCTCGTGGGCGTGCGAGGCCAACGCCTGCGCCTGGAACCCCGACGTCACCTGGCAGGACCTCGGCGGCTTCGCGTTCGCCACGCCGCACCCGTACCGCAACCTGATGTCGGAGTGGCGCCAGGTCTACCTGCCGGCGGGCGCCACCCGCATGCGGCTGGTCCCCGCGCCGCGCTTCGAGCTCGAGGCCGGCTACGACTTCCTCGAGGTCCACTCGTGGCAGGGCGGTCGCTGGGTGCGGGTCAAGCGCTACACCGGCACCGTCGGGCCGACGCTGGCCGACGAGTTCGTCGGGCAGTACCACTACCTGCGCCTCGCCACCGACTCGAGCGTGGTCCGCCACGGCTTCGAGCTGACCGTCCAGTACCTGCACTGACGGCGAGCGGGCGCGCTCGCCGGCGGGCCGGCCCGAGGGCGCGGTCAGCGCCTGTCATCGAATCGATGCCAGGCGCTGCCTCGATCGATCGCCCTCGCCCGCAGACGGGCTCGGCCGAGTCCATCCGGCCCAGCGCCGCCTCGCTGCGCTCGGCTCAGCGCCTGTCATCGAATCGATGCCAGGCTCTCCTTCGATCGATCGACCTCGCCCGCAGACGGG
>CAADGB010000283.1 GCA_900696455.1 uncultured delta proteobacterium | reverse complement strand
GGGCTCAGGCCGACCGGAGAGATGGGGTCGCCGTTCGTTTCGCGCGCGCTCCGACCGCGGTCGGTGGAGGGCTCAGGCCGACCGGAGAGATGGGGTCGTCGTTCGTTTCGCGCGCGCTCCGACCGCGGTCGGTGGAGGGCTCAGGCCGACCGGAGAGATGGGGTCGCCGTTCGTTTCGCGCGCGCTCCGACCGCGGTCGGTGGAGGGCTCAGGCCGACCGGAGAGATGGGGTCGCCGTTCGTTTCGCGCGCGCTCCGACCGCGCTCCGACCGAGGTTCCAGCCGGCGTGCGCTTTCGCGCGACGCCGTCCGCGCGCCGGGCTACTGTCCGGGCATGCGGTCCGTGACGGTGTCCACCGCGGGCGGGCTCCACGCCCTGCTCGTCCGCGCTCCTGCCGGAGCGCTCCACGCCCTGCTCGTCCGCGCTCCTGCCGGAGCGCTCCACGCCCTGCTCGTCCGCGCTCCTGCCGGAGCGCTCCACGCCCTGCTCGTCCGCGCTCCTGCCGGAGTGCTCGCCCGCGCCCTGGCCCCGGCCCTCGCCCTCGCCCTCGCCGTCCTCGGCGGCTGCGGCGACGATCCAGCGACCGGCGATCCGGACGCCGCGGGCACCGTCGACGCCAGCGACCCCGGCTGCGATCCCGGCGCCGGCTGGCGGCCGGCCGCCGCCCTGCCGCTGGGCGCGACCCAGGAGACCGCCACCGTCGCCGTCGACGGCAAGATCTACGTGATCGGCGGGTTCAACGGCGCGCTCGGCGTGCTCGACGAGGTCCAGGTGTTCGACACCGCCACCTGCGCCTGGTCGGCGGGGCCGGAGCTGCCGCTCGCGGTCCACCACGCCAACGCCGCGGTGGTCGACGGCACGATCTACGTCGTCGGGGCGATGGAGACCATCAACTTCCGCGCCGTCGGCCACACCTGGTCGTGGAACCCGGCCACCGAGAGCGCGTGGACGACCCGGGCCGCGATGCCGGCGGGCACCGAGCGCGGCTCGTCGATCGTCGGCGTCATCGGCCCGCGCATCTACCTGGCCGGCGGCCTGCGCGGCGCCGCGGTCGCCGAGGTCTCGGCGTTCGACACCTCGACCGGGCAGTGGGACACCGCGCTGCCGCCGCTGCCCGCGGCGCGCGATCACGGCTGCGGCGGCGTCGTCGACGGCCGGCTCTACGTCACCGGCGGCCGCCGCGGCACCACCGGCAGCGTCGAGGGCGACGTCTGGGAGTACACCCCGGGCGGCGCCTGGGTGGCGCGCGCCGCCATGCCCACGGCCCGCGGCGGCACCGCGTGCGGGGTCCTCGGCGACCGCATCGTGGTCGTCGGCGGCGAGGGCAACCCGGCGCTGCCGTCGGGGGTGTTCGCCGAGGTCGAGGCCTACACCCCGGCCACCGACACCTGGCAGACCCTCGCGCCGATGACCACCCCGCGCCACGGCATGGGCGCGGCGGCGTGGGACGGCCGGCTCTACGTCCCGGGCGGCGCCACCCGGGAGGGCTTCGGCGCGGTCGCGGTCCACGAGATCTTCACGCCCGGGCCGTGAGCCGGCGGGGCGCGCGCCGGCCGTGGCAGATCGAGGCGTTGGGCGGCGCGACGTCGGCGGCGCCACCTCGTCACCGGGCGCCGCGCCGGCCGTGGCAGATCGAGGAGTTGGGCGGCGCGACGTCGGCGGCGCCACATCGTCACCGGGCGCCGCGCGGGACCGGGGAGGCGCCGTGCTAGCTTCGCGCGGATGTTCGCCGGCCACCGCCTCCTCGCACCCGTCCTCGCGCTCGTCCTCGCGCTCCCGCTCGTGGCCTGCGGCCCGTCGGTGACCGGCGACGACGACGACACGCCCGACGCCCGGACCGACGCCGTGGCGACCGACGGCCCCACCCCCGACGGCGACGAGGTCCTGCCGAGCCGGGTCTACGCCCACTCGGGGACGATGCTCTACCGGATCGAGACGTCGACGATGGCGGCGGTGCCGATCGGCGCGTTCACCAACCTCGGCACCCAGACCATGACCGACATCGCGGTCGACCGGAACGAGCGGATGGTGGGCGTGACCCTCGACCGCATCTTCGAGATCGACGTCGCCACCGGCAGCTCGACCTTCCTCGCCGACTTCACCGGCAGCGACAACCTGACCAGCCTGTCGTTCGTGCCGGTCAACATCGCCGATCCCGACGGCCCCGAGATGCTGGTGGCCGCCACCGACCGCGGCAACGTCCTCCGCATCGACGTCAGCGGCCAGACCGCGACCGCCACCGTGATCGGCGACTACGGTCAGCACCAGGGCATGGACATCATCTCGAGCGGCGACATCGTCTACGTCAAGGACTTCGGCATCGTCGCCACCGTCGACGTCGGCAACGGCAACGACTTCCTGGCGACGATCAACCCCGCCACCTGGGCGGCCTCGGTGATCGGCACCGGCACCGCCTACGACAAGATCTTCGGCGTCGCCTTCTGGGCCGGCACCATCTACGGCTTCGTCGACGGCGGCCCCGGCGCCGGCTCGATCATCCGCCTCGATCGCCAGACCGGCGCCGCCACCCTGGTCGCGAGCGGCAGCATCCGCTGGTACGGCGCCGGCGTCACCACCGTCGCGCCGACCATCGACTGATCACCCCGCGCGCAGGCCGGCGTACAGCGCGCTGTGCGGCCGGTTGACCACCCAGCGCGGATCGTCGTCGGGGATCTCGCCGGCCAGGCACTGCGCGCGCAGCGCGCGCTCGCGCGGCGCCAGCTCGAGGATCTTCTCGCGGACGAGGTCGGCGCACTTCTTGTAGAGCGCCGGCCGCGGCTTGCTGGTGGTGAGGTGGGCGTAGTCCACCGGCCGGCCCATCACGACGACGATCGGCCGCTCGCGCCGGATGCCGGGCCTGTAGTTGTCGCGCACGTCGCCGGCGAAGTTGTTGGTCAGCCCCTGGATGAACACCGGCAGGATAATGGGGTGGGCGTTGAGCGCGATCTGGCCGATGCCGGGCTGGGCCGGCAGCATCTCGTAGGGGTCCGGTCCCTTGCCGCGCGTGCCCTCGGGGTGGACGCCGATCACCACCCCGGGCTCGGCCAGGAGCTTGATCAGGCGGTCGACCGCGTCCTTGTTGAACGACGCCCGCTCGGCCTGGCGGAAGATCGGCGGGTACATGACCCCGCCGGCGATGCCGTGGTTGACCACCATCCCCAGCGGGTGCTCGTAGAAGAAGTTGGAGCGGACCGGGAAGCGGATCGTGCGGCACCACGGGGTGCCGGTCAGGTACAGGCCCAGCAGCACCGCGAACTGGTCGAAGAAGCTGCGGTGGTTGGTCGCGAACAGCACCCCGCGGTCGGGGTTCATGGCGATCACCTCGTCGAGCCCCTCGAACAGGGTCCGGTTGCCGAGGCAGGCCCGGACCAGCGAGTAGGTGAAGGAGCGAAGGAACTTGTCCTGGAGGCGGACCGCCAGCGGGGACTCGTTGGCGATCCGTCCCAGGCGCACGGCGAGGCGCTCGACGCGGGACAGGGCGTCGGAGACCTCGGGGGGGAGCGCGGGCTCGGCCATGGCCTCGCATACCACACGATCTCGCGGCCCCTGGGAGCGCCCAGGGCGCCGAAATCGCCGGGGTTCGATTGACTCGCCTGGGCCGGGCCCGTATTTTCCGCCCGCTCATCCCCGGGCAGAGGCAACTGGCCGATGTCACTCGAATTCTCCGCCGAGGCCACCAAGAAGATCGAGGCCCTGTGCGAGCGCTATCCGACCCGGCAACCGGTCGTGCTGGCGGCCTTGCACCTCGCCCAGAAGGAGCACGGGCACCTGAGCGACGACGCCCTCGCGCTCGTCGCTCGCACGCTCGATCTGCCCCTGGCCCACGTCTACGGGGTCGCCACCTTCTACACGATGTTCCGCCGCGCCCCGGCGGGCACGAACATCCTCCGGGTGTGCACGAACATCTCGTGCATGCTGCGCGGCGCCTACGACGTCCTGGCCGCCTTCGAGCAGAAGCTGGGCGTCAAGAAGGGCGGCACCGCCGGCGCCTTCACGATCGTCGAGGAGGAGTGCCTCGCCGCCTGCGCCAACGCGCCGGCGATCGTCTGCGGCACCCGCTACTTCCTCGACGTCACGCCCGACCAGGCCGGCGCCATCCTCGAGGAGCTGCGCCGCGAGCCGCGGCCCGAAGGGGAGGTCGTCTGATGCCGGCCGATCGCACCACCAAGCTGGTCACCGCCCACTTCGGCAACAACGAGGCCCGGACCCTGGCCGGCTACGAGCGCATGGGCGGCTACCAGCGCCTGCGCAAGGCCCTGGGCATGAAGGCCGAGGACATCCTGGCCGAGGTCAAGGCCTCCAACCTGCGCGGCCGCGGCGGCGCCGGGTTCGCCACCGGCATGAAGTGGTCGTTCGTGCCCAAGGACGCGAAGACGGTGCACCTGGTGTGCAACGCCGACGAGTCCGAGCCCGGCACCTGCAAGGACCGCGAGCTCATCTACTGGGATCCCCACCTGCTCATCGAGGGCATGGTGATCTCGGCCTACTGCCTGCGCGCCACCCACAACTACATCTACATCCGCGGCGAGATGATGCGCGAGGTGGCCGTGCTGCAGAAGGCCATCGACGAGGCCTACCAGCGCGGCTACCTGGGCGCCAACATCCTGGGCTCGGGCTTCGAGTGCCACCTCACGGTGCACCGCGGCGCCGGCGCCTACATCTGCGGCGAGGAGACGGCGCTCCTCAACTCGCTCGAGGGCGAGCGCGGTCAGCCCCGGCTCAAGCCGCCGTTCCCGGCGATCAAGGGCCTGTTCGGCAACCCGACCATCGTCAACAACGTCGAGACCCTGATGAACGTGCCGTTCATCGTCGACCAGGGCGGCGCCTGGTTCGCCGAGCTCGGCGTCGGCCGCTCCGGCGGCACCCGCACGGTGTGCGTGTCGGGCCACGTCAACAAGCCCGGCGTCTACGAGCTGCCGATGTCGATCACGATGCGCGAGCTCATCGACGACGTCGCCGGCGGGGTGTGGAAGGGCCGCCAGGTCAAGGCCGTCATCCCCGGCGGCACCTCGATGCCGCCGCTGGCCGCCGACGAGCTCGATGTCCTGTGCGAGTTCGACGCCCTCATGACCGACGAGCGCATCCGCCCGGTCGAGGTCCTGCCCGGCCAGCTCTTCGACATGGGCGGCGGCCGCAACCTGCGCACGATGGCCGGCTCGGGCGGGGTCGTGGTCATGGACGACCACACCGACATCCCGATGGCGGTGTGGCGGATCATGAAGTTCTACGCCCACGAGTCGTGCGGGCAGTGCACGCCGTGCCGCGAGGGCACCGGCTGGATGGAGAAGGTGGCGCGGCGGGTGGCCTTCGGCCAGGGCAAGCCCGGCGACGTCGAGCTCCTGGCCACGATCGCCCACGGCATCGCCGGCAACACGATCTGCGCCCTGGGCGAGGCCGCGGCCTGGCCCATGCTCGGGTTCCTCACCAAGTTCCGCGGCGAGTTCGCGGCCAAGCTCGCGGGAGCGGCGGCATGACCCCGCGCGTCCTTCCCTACCTCCTGGCCCTGGCCCTGACCGTGGTGGTCCTCGGCGTGGGCGCGGCCGCCTTCGCGCCCCCGGCCGCCGCCCAGCCGGCGCCGGCCCAGGTCAAGCCCCTGCCGCGCTCGGCGACCCCGGCCGGCAAGGACGTCAGCGACCGCGACGTCGTCACCAAGCGCGACGCCGCCGGTCAGGTCCCCGCGACCGGCAAGCCCCGGACCAGCACCGGCACCGCGCTCGCGTTCTGGCTGTTCGCGGCGATCACCATCGGCGGCTCGATCTTCGTCATCACCCGCAAGAACCTCATCACCGCGGTCATGGGCATGGTCGGCACCTTCTTCGGGCTGGCCGCGCTCTACATGCTGCTCTACGCCCACTTCCTCGCCGTCATCCAGATGCTGGTCTACGCCGGCGCGATCATGGTGCTGTTCGTCTTCGTCATCATGATCCTGAACAAGCCGGAGGACGAGCCGTACGCGACCAAGGGCCGCGCCGGCAAGGCGGTGGCCGGCCTGGCCATGGCCTACCTGATCTACCGCCTGGCCTCGGTGCTCCTGTCGGTCGACCGCAACGTGACCGCGGCCCAGCTCGCCGCCCCGGCGCCGACCGCCGAGGGCTACGACTGGGGCTCGACCGCGGCCGTGGGCTGGAACCTGTTCAACGAGTACCTGTTCCCGTTCGAGGCGGTGTCGATCCTGCTCCTGGTCGCCGTGGTCGGCGCCATCGCGGTGGCGCGCCCGCTCAAGGACGACGACGGCGAGGTCCTGCCGCCCGGCGACGGCGGCCGCGGCGCGGGAGGAGCCTGACCATGCTGATGAACATCGGCTTCGGCCACTTCCTGGTGCTGGCGGCGGTGCTGTTCGCGATCGGCGCCGCCGGGGTGCTGCTGCGCAAGAACGTGCTCATCATCATGATGAGCATCGAGCTGATGCTCAACGCCGCGAACCTGACCATCATCACGTTCGCCCGCATGCACGGCGACCTGGGGGGGCACTCGTTCGCGATGGTGGTGATCGCCGTGGCCGCGGCCGAGGTCGCGGTCGGCCTGGCGATCGTGGTCGCGATCTTCCGCACCCGACGCCACGCCGACGTCGACAAGCTGAACATCCTCAAGCACTGACCCATGGGCAGCAACAACGCGATCAACTTCCTGTGGGTGGTGCCGGCGCTGCCGCTCCTGGGCGCGCTCATCAACCTGACGCTCGGCCGCCGGCTGTCGCGGCAGGCGGTCCACTTCGTCGCGGTGGCGGCGGTCGCCGCCTCGTTCACCACCGCCCTGTGGCTGGTGGTGGGCCCGCTGCGCGAGGCCTACGCCCTGTACAAGGCCGGCAACCTGGGCGCGGTCTTCGAGCTCAAGGAGACGCTCTACACCTGGATCGAGGTCGGCAACTTCAAGGTCCAGCTCGCCTTCCGCCTCGACCCGCTGTCGAGCGTGATGATCCTCATCGTCACCTTCTGCTCGACGCTCATCCACGTCTACTCCACCGGTTACATGGCCGAGGAGAAGCGCTACGGCGCCTACTTCGGCTACCTCAACCTGTTCACCGGGGCGATGCTCATCCTGGTGCTGGGCGCCAACCTGCCGGTGATGTTCATCGGCTGGGAGGGCGTGGGCCTGTGCAGCTACCTCCTCATCGGCTTCTGGTTCGAGAAGGAGGCCTACGCCGACGCCGGCCGCAAGGCGTTCGTGGTCAACCGCATCGGTGACTTCGCCTTCCTGCTCGGCATGTTCCTCCTCTACTGGGCGACCCAGGGGATCGACGGCGGCACCTCGCTCGACTTCACCGCGCTGCGCGCCGTCGGCGAGGCCTCGCCCGAGGTCTACCAGCAGGAGTTCTGGGGCCGCGAGCGCCTGGCCGCCGCTGCCTGCGTGCTGCTCTTCATCGGCGCCGCCGGCAAGAGCGCCCAGATCCCGCTCTACGTCTGGCTGCCCGACGCCATGGCCGGCCCCACCCCGGTCTCGGCGCTCATCCACGCCGCCACGATGGTCACCGCTGGCGTCTACATGGTCGCCCGCATGTCGTGGGTGTTCGCGCACTCGACGACGGCGATGGCGGTGGTCGCGATCATCGGCGCCCTGACCGCGCTGGCCGCGGCCTTCATGGCCTTCGCCCAGAACGACCTCAAGAAGGTCCTGGCCTACTCGACCGTCAGCCAGCTCGGCTTCATGTTCGTGGGCGTCGGCACCGGCAACTGGACCGGCGCCATCTTCCACCTCGGCACCCACGCCTTCTTCAAGGCCGGCCTGTTCCTCGGCGCCGGCAGCGTCATGCACGGCATGGAGGGCTCGGGCGACCTGCGCATCATGGGCGGGCTCAAGAAGTACCTGCCGTGGACGCGGCTGTGCTTCCTCGTCTACTGCCTGGCGATCGCCGGCTTCCCCCTGACCTCGGGCTTCTTCAGCAAGGACTCGATCCTGGCCGGCGCCTACGCCGCGCACCACGAGGGCTGGGGCGGGCTCAACTACGTCCTGTGGAGCACGCTCGTCGTCGCGGCGCTCGGCACCGCGTTCTACATGTGGCGGCTCTACTTCCTGGTCTTCGAGGGCCCGTACCGGGGCCGCGACCAGGTCGCCCACCCCCACGAGTCGCCGCCGAACATGGTCGGCCCGCTGGTCGCGCTCGCGGTGCTGGCGGTGGGCGCCGGCTTCATCGGCGTGCCCCACGTCTTCCCCCACCACCACGCCATGGTCTTCCTGCCGGAGTGGCTCGGCCACTCGGTCAAGCCGGTGTTCCACGGCGAGCACGGCCTGCAGGTGCTGCCGCACCTGTCGCCGGCCAAGGAGTGGGGGCTGATGGCGGTCGCCACCGCCGCCGGCCTCCTCGGCATCGGCCTCGCCGCCGCGCTCTACCGCAAGGGCCCATCGGACTGGGTGGCGCGCTGGACCGCCGACGGCCCCGGCCGCGCGCTCCACCAGGCCTCCGAGCACAAGCTGTGGGTCGACGAGCTGTACGAGGCGGTGCTGGTCAAGCCGTTCCGCTTCCTGGCCCGCGGCCTGTTCGAGGTCGTCGACCGCTTCATGATCGACACCGTCCTCGTCAACGGCTCGGCCTTCGTCGTGGCCACGTTCTCGCGCATCGCCCGCTGGATCCAGAACGGCCAGGTCCAGCGCTACATGGTCGGCGTCGTGATCGGCGCCGCCGCCATCTTCCTGTGGACGTCGCGCGCCGACGACCCCGGCTTCTCGTGGCGCGAGGTGCCGGCCGGCATCGAGTTCTCGGCCGAGCCCGGCCACGGCCTGCGCCAGGACGCGGTCGTGCGCTGGGACTTCGACGGTGACGGCCAGCCCGATCCCGACGCGACCGGCCGCCTGGTGGTGCGCCGCCGCGGCGAGGTCGCCAGCCGCGTCACCCTGTTCATCGCCGATCCGGTGTGGGGCAAGAAGGGCGCCGACGGCCAGCCCACGGAATGGCGGCGGGTGACCCGGAAGGTCGTCCTGCCGGCGCCCGGGTCGTCGGCGACGACCGGGGCGACGACCGGGGCGACGACCGGGGCGACGACCGGGGCGACGACCGGCGCCGCGCCCGCCCGCGCCGAGCAAGGAGGTCAGCCGTGAACCCCGGCGCCTGGGTCCTGCCCCTCATCCTCGGCCTGCCGCTGCTCGGCGCCGTGTTCGCGATGTGCACCCCCCGGGGCGAGCACGCGCTGGCCCGCGGCCTCGGCATCGCCACCTCGACCCTCACCTTCGTGATGTCGCTCTTCATCCTGTCGTACTTCGACGGGACCAAGGGCGGCTACCAGCTCGTGACCGACGCGTCGTGGATCCCGGCGCTGGGCGTGCGCTTCAAGACCGGCATCGACGGCGTCACGCTGTGGCTGGTCCTGCTCACCACCTTCCTGACCCCGATCACCCTGCTCGCCGCCACCCGCACGATCGACAAGCACGTCCGCGAGTTCGTGGCCGCGATGCTGGTCCTCGAGACCGGCATGCTGGGCGCGTTCGTCGCCGTCGACGCCTTCCTGTTCTACGTGATGTGGGAGGTGATGCTCGTCCCGATGTACCTGCTGATCGGCATCTGGGGCGGGCAGCGCCGCATCTACGCGTCGATCAAGTTCGTCATCTACACGATGGTCGGCTCGCTGCTGATGCTGGTCGCCCTGTTCTACGTCTACGTCAGCTACGCCGACGTCACCGGCGTCTACACCACGGACCTCGAGAAGCTCCAGACCCTGGTGCTGCCGCACTCGGCCCAGGTCTGGTGCTTCGCCGCCTTCGCCCTGGCCTTCGCGATCAAGATCCCGCTGTTCCCGCTCCACACCTGGTTGCCCGACGCCCACGTCGAGGCGCCGACGCCGGGCTCGGTCATCCTCGCCGGCGTCCTGCTCAAGCTCGGCATCTTCGGCCTCATCCGCTGGGCGATGCCGCTGTTCCCGTACGGCGCCGCCGAGCTCGCGCCCTACATCGCGATCCTGGCGGTGATCGGCATCATCTACGGCGCCCTGGTCGCCTTCGCCCAGGACGACGTCAAGAAGCTGGTCGCCTACTCCTCGGTCTCGCACCTCGGGTTCTGCGCGCTCGGCCTGTTCGCGCTCACGCCCATGGGCATCGAGGGCTCGATCTACGCCATGCTGTCGCACGGCCTCACCACCGGCGGCCTGTTCCTCGGCATCGGCATGCTCTACGAGCGGCGCCACACCCGCCGCCTGGCCGAGTACGGCGGCCTGTGGAAGCAGATGCCGGTGTTCGCGGCGCTCTACCTCATCATCGTGATGGGCTCGGCCGGCCTGCCGGCGCTGTCGGGCTTCATCGGCGAGTTCCTGACCATCTTCGGCACGTTCAACGCCGCCGACACCTTCCCCGAGGGCTACCCCGACTACCTGCCGAACCCGCGCGTCCTGGGCGCGCTCGCCGCCACCGGCGTCATCGTCGGCGCGGTCTACCTGCTCTTCATGTTCCAGAAGGTCTTCTTCGGCCCGCTCGACAAGGGCAAGAACGGCGGCCTGGCCGACCTCAGCGGGCGCGAGAAGGGCGTCCTCATCCCGCTGGTCATCCTCATCTTCGTGATGGGCATCTTCCCGCGCCCGTTCCTCAAGCGCATGGAGCCCTCGGTCAACCAGTTCCTCGGCGCCTACCACGCCAAGCTGGCCGAGGGCGACGGGCCCGCCCGCCTGCTCAGCGAGCAGTACCCGGTGCGGGCGCGCCGCGCCATCGAGCGCATCCGCAAGGGGGGCGCGCCGCCTGATCTCGGCGACGCGCCCACCGCCCAGCCAAGGGGGCTGCCGTGACGTTCTCCTCGGGCGATCTCGTCTACGTCGCGCCGTTCCTGGTCCTGGCGGCGAGCGGCGTCCTCCTGGTCCTGGCCGAGGCCTTCTTCGCGGGCAAGGATCGCAGCGCGCTGGCCGGGCTGACCGTGGCCGGCGCCCTGGCCTCGTCGGTGGTGTCGGTGGTGCTCTACCGCCAGATGGGCCCGAGCGAGGCCAAGCTCCTGTTCTCGGAGATGCTCATCGCCGATCGCACGGGCTACGTGCTGACCGCGCTGTTCGGCGTGGTCGCGGCCCTGGCCGCGCTCCTGGCGCCGGCGCACCAGCGCGCCCACGGCTGGGTCATCGGCGAGGACTACGGCATCCTGCTCCTGGCCGCCTCGGGCATGGTCATCCTGGCCCAGGCCGCCAACCTGGCCACGGTCTTCCTCGGCGTCGAGACCATGTCGATCGCGGTCTACGTCATGACCGCGCTGCGCCGGCGCTCGCGCCGCGGCAACGAGGCCGCGCTCAAGTACTTCCTGATGGGCGCGTTCGCGACCGGCTTCCTGCTCTACGGCATGGCCCTGGTCTACGGCGCGGTCGGCACCACCAGCATGGTCCACATCCAGGGCCGGCTGGCGAGCGGTGACCTCGGCCTGTTGACCGTGGGCATGTTCCTCATGGTCGCGGCCTTCGCCTTCAAGGTGGCGGCGGTGCCGTTCCACATGTGGGCGCCCGACGCCTACGAGGGCGCGCCGACCCCGGTCACCGCGTTCATGGCGGCGGCGGTCAAGGCGGCGGCGGTGGCGGCGATGATCCGGGTCTTCGGCCAGTTCATGGGCGGCGACCGGCTGCCCTACGGCGTCATCGGCTGGGCGTCGCCGCTGGTGGTGCTGGCGGCGATCACGATCACCGTCGGCAACATCGCCGCGATCCGCCAGGACAACATCAAGCGGATGCTGGCGTACTCGTCGATCTCGCACGGCGGCGTGCTGCTGGTCGGCCTGTGCGCGATGGGCCTGGGGGCCAAGAGCGGCCAGGCCTCGCTCCTCTACTACCTCATCGCCTACTCACTCACGACCATGGGCGCGTTCGCGGTCGTGGCCTACGTCGGCAACCGCGACAACGAGCGGCTCGACATCGACCAGTGGGCCGGCCTGGCGTCGCGGCACCCGGCGGCGGCGCTGGCGATGACGGTGTGCCTGCTGGCGCTGGGCGGCATGCCGCCGACCGGCGGCTTCTTCGCCAAGTTCTACGTCTTCAAGAGCGCGATGGACACCCAGGACCAGCAGCTCCTGTGGCTGGTCGCGATCGGCGTCGTCAACTCGGCGATCAGCATCTTCTACTACCTGCGCCTGGTGACCGCGATGTACTTCAAGGACGCCCGGATCGAGATCGCGCCCACCCGCTCGGCGGCGCTGGCGTTCGTGATGGCGGTGTGCCCGCTGGTCATCCTCGAGATGGGCATCTTCCCCGGCTGGTGGCTGTCGCTCTGACGATGGGCGCGATCGTGGCGAGCCGCCCGTGACCGCGCCCGGCGAGGCGCTCCTGGCGCTGGCGCGCGCCGCCGGCCTCGAGCCGTCGTACACCGGCTGGCGCGGCGAGGGCGTGACGGCGTCGGCGGAGGCGCTGCTCGGCGTGCTGGGCGCGCTGGGCGTGGCGGTGACCGCGCCCGACGACACCGCGGCGGCGATGGCCGCGCTCGAGCGCGCGCGCTGGGGCGAGCGGGTGCCGCCGGTGGTGGTGGCCTGGGACGGCGAGGCGCTGGCGGTGCCGCTGCGGGTGCCGGCCGAGGACGACGGCGACTGGGCGCTCGAGGTCACGACCGAGGGCGGCCAGGTCCACCGCGCGGCGGGGCGGCTGTTCGAGCTCGGGGCCCACGACCACGCCTGGCCGGCGGCGCTGGACGGCCGCGTGCACTGCGTGCGCACCGCCCGCGTCGAGCTGGGCGGTGAGCTCGGCTACCACCGCCTGCGCTGGCAGGTCGGCGGCGCGGCCGGCGAGAGCCACGTCCTGGCGGCGCCGTCGCGGGCGTGGGGCGCGCCGGGCGAGGCGGGCCGGCGGTGGGGGGTGTTCGCGCCGCTCTACGCCGTACGGGACCGGGCCAGCGGCGGCGCCGGCGACCTGCGCCACCTGCGCGCGCTGTTCGAGCAGGTGACGGCGCGCGGCGGCCAGTACGTCGCGACCCTGCCGCTCCTGTCGGCGTTCCTCGACGAGCCGTGTCACCCCAGCCCCTACGCGCCAGCGAGCCGCCTGTTCTGGAACGAGCTCTACCTCGACCTGGCGGCGGCCGGCGGCGCGGCGGCGCTGGCCCGGCCCGAGGTCGCGGCCGAGCGGGCGCGGCTCCTGGCCCGGCCCGCGGTCGACTACCGCGCCCAGTACGCGTGGCGCCGCGGCGTCCTCGACGAGCTGGCGGCGGCGGCGTGGGAGGGCGCGCCGGCGGTGCGGGCGGCGGTCGACGCGCGCGCGCGCCAGGGCGCGCTCGCCGACTACGCGGTCTTCCGCGCCATCGGCGAGGCCGAGCGCGCGCCGTGGTCGGCGTGGCCGGCGGCCCTGCGCGACGGCGTGCCGTTCGTGGCCTCGCTCGACGAGGTGCCGGCCGGCGTCGACCGCGGCCGGGTCCGCACCCACGCCTGGGCCCAGTGGGCGATGGGCGAGCAGCTCGGCGCGCTCAAGCGCGAGTTCGGCGGCGACGGCGGGCTCTACCTCGACCTGCCGGTGGGCGTGAACCGCGACGCCTACGAGGTGTGGCGCCACCGCGAGCTGTTCCTGCTGGCGCTGTCGACCGGGGCCCCGCCCGACGCCCTGTTCGTCGGCGGCCAGGACTGGGGGCTGCCGCCGCTGGCGCCGGCGGCCCTGCGCGCGACCGGCTACCGCTACCTCGCCGACTGCGTGCGCCACCACATGCACCGGGCGAGCATGCTGCGCATCGATCACGTCATGGGGCTGCACCGGCTGTACTGCGTGCCGCGCGGCTTCGCCGCCACCGACGGAGTCTACGTCCGCTACCGCCCCGACGAGATCTACGCCGTGTTCATGCTCGAGTCGCACCGCCACCGCTGCGCGGTGGTGGGCGAGGATCTGGGCACGGTGCCGGCCGAGGTCCGGCCGGCGATGCAGCGCCACGGCGTGGCCCGCCTGTTCGTCGGCCAGTTCGCGATGCCGGGGGCGCCGGGGCAGGCGATGGCGACCCCCGCGCCCGAGCACGTGGCGAGCCTCAACACCCACGACACACCGACCTTCGCCGGCTACTGGCGGGGCGCCGACATCGACGACAAGCTGGCGCTGGGGCTGGTCGACGCCGCCCAGGCCGACGCCGAGCGCGGCGAGCGGGCGGCGACCCGGGCGGCCCTGGGCGCCGACGATCCGGGCGACGACGCCTGCCGGGCGGCGATGGCGGCCTGCACGCGGGCGCTGGCGGCGAGCCCGGCCCACGTCGTGCTCGTCAACCTCGAGGATCTCTGGCTCGAGGCGGCGCCCCAGAACGTGCCCGGCACCAGCGAGGAGCGCCCCAACTGGCGCCGCCCGTGGTCGCGCCCGGCCGACGAGGCCCTCGCCGATCCGGCGGTCGCCGCCCTGCTCGACGACGTCGCGGCCCTCCGCCCGCGCTGAGCCGCCGCGCGCGCTGGGAGGCCAGCGGCCGCGGCCTGCGGCAACGACCCCGCGCGATCACCTCCCCGGTCGGCCTCACACCTCTCCGGTCGGCCTGAGCTCTTCGCTGACCGCGGTCGGCGATCGCGGGAAACGAACGGCGCGCCAATCTCTCCGGTCGGCCTCACCTCTCCGGTCGGCCTGAGCCGCCCGAGCGAGGGCGTGTCGAAGGCCGACACGCCGCGGCCGCCCGCCCGCGCGCTGAGAGGCCAACGGCCACGGCCTCTCCGGTCGGCCTCCCACCACTCCGGTCGGCCTCCCACCACTCCGGTCGGCCTC
>CAADGB010000282.1 GCA_900696455.1 uncultured delta proteobacterium | reverse complement strand
GGGCGGTGCCACCCACCGGCGCAGCACGGCGGTGCCACCCACCGGCGCGGGCGGCGGCGCGGGCGGCGTCACCCACCGGCGCGGGCCACCGGCGCGGGCGGCGGCGCGGGCGGCGCCACCCACCGGCGCGGGCGGTGCCACCCACTGGCGCGGCCGGAGGTGATACGTTGGGATGTGGCCGCGCCGCCGCTCGGGCGACTCCTCCTCGACCTGGGAGTGATCCCCGACGAGGCGGCGCTGGCCGACGTGCTGGCCCGCCAGAGCGAGCGGATGCCGCTGGCCTCGATCTGCTACGTGCTGGGCTACGCCGCCGAGCGCGACCTCGCCGCGGCCCTCGGCCTCGCCAGCGGCCGGCCCGCGGTCGTGCTCGACGAGTGCGTGATCGACACCAGTCTGGTCGACGGGGTCGCGCCCGAGCTCCTGCTCCGGCTCCAGCTCCTGCCGGTGTACGCCGACGGCGGCGTCGTCCACATCGCGGCGTCGCGGCCCGACGAGGTCGCCGATCACGCCGCCGCGCTGTTCGGCCGCCGCGGCCGCGCGGTCGTCGTGCACGTCGCGCTCGCGATCACGGTCGCGCGCACCGTGCGCGGCGTGCTGACCGCGCGCGCCCGCGACCAGCGGCGGTGGGTCGGGCCCGAGGCGCGGGCCGACGGCCGCGGCGCGCCGGTCCTGGCCGTGGTGTCGCCCGACGACACCCTCGACGACGCCTCGCTGGGCGAGCGCGCCGCGCAGGCCGTGATCGAGGACGTCACCAAGGAGATCGCGGTCGATCACCTCTTCCCGGAGACCGCCGAGGTCAGCGTGCCCGGCCGCGATCAGCACCTGACGCCGCGCGCGGCCTCGGTCGGCGCCGACACGCCGTGGCCGGTGACCGGCGTCGGCAGCGGCCCCGGCCGCGAGCCAGCGGCCGACACCGATCCGGGGGAGATCGACGAGATCGCGCCGCTGGCGCGGGAGCTCGAGCGCGGCCCTGCCGTCGACCTTGGCGGGCCGCCGCGCCTGCTCATCGTCGACGATGACTTCGCCACCCGTCACCTCCTGGTCAAGGAGATCGAGCCGCGCGGCTACGTGGTCGACACCGTGGCCTCGGGCAGCGACGCGATCGAGACCCTGCGCGGGCGCGCCCCCGACGTCGTCATCGCCGACATCCTCCTGCCCGGCGTCGACGGCTTCCGCCTGTGCCGGGCCATCAAGCGCACCCAGCGCCTGACCGGGGTCGGGGTCATCCTGATGTCGGCGGTGATCGACTCCGGGCGCGTCACCGCCGAGGTCCTCGAGAAGTACGGCGCCGACGGCTACGCCGCCAAGCCCCTCGACACCGCGCGCCTGCTCCGCATGGTGCGCGAGCTCGTCGGCCGCCGGCGCGCCCGCACCCGCGCCGAGGACGACGCCTTCGACGAGGCCATCGCCCGCTACCAGGCCGGCGACGTCGACGGCGCGATCGAGCGCCTGCGCGACGGGGTCGCGCTCGACCCGGCGGCGGCCCGGGTCCGCTTCGCCCTCGCCAACCTGTTGCAGAAGGAGGCCCGGATCGAGGAGGCCATCGACGAGTACGAGTCGGTGATCGAGCTCGAGCCCCGCTACTTCCCGGCGCTCACCCGGCTGGCCTACCTCTACTACAAGAAGGGGCACACCCTGCGCGCGGTCGAGATCTGGCGGCGGGCCCTGCCGCACTGCGAGGATCCGGCGCTGCGCCGCAACATCGAGCTGTTCGTGCGCAAGCTGGCCCAGGACTCGCTCGCCGCCCGCTGACCGCGGTACGCTGGCGGCATGGCCGACACGGCAGATCTCAAGGCGGCGGTGCGCCGCGCCATCCTCGAGGGGCGAGGGCGCGCCAGCGTCGACGAGCGGCGGCGCGCCTACGACGGCGAGGGCGCGCCGGGCGCGGTCGCGAGCTACGTCGCCAAGGTCCGCGACCACGCCTACAAGATCGTCGACGACGACGTGGCCGCGCTGCGCGCCGCCGGCCTCGACGACGACCGGATCTTCGAGCTGACCGTGGCCACCGCCGTCGGCAAGGCCAGCCGCCAGTTCGACGCCGCGGTGGCCGCCCTCGACGAGGCGGTGGCGGCCCACGCCGGCGCGGACGCCGCGGTCGACCCGGGGAAGGGCGTCGCCTGATGCGCCTGCCCGAGATCGAGCGCGGCCGCGGCCTGGGCAACAAGGCGCTGTTCGCCCTCATCCGCGTCCTCAGCCGGCACCGCGCCCCGGACGTGGTCCGCACCCTGCGCTTCGAGCGCCACCTCTTCGGCGAGCCGATGAACGAGGTCTTCCAGGCCGTCATGCGCGGGCCGTCGGAGTGGACGGTGGGCGAGCGCGAGCTGTTCGCGGCCTGGGTGTCGAAGAAGAACGAGTGCGAGTTTTGAACGCGGGCCCACGGCGCGGTCGCGTCGAAGGTCCTTGGTGACGAGACGGTGGCGCGCGCCCTCGAGGATCCCGGGCGCGCCGAGCTGCCCGAGAAGGTCAAGGTCACGCTGGCCCTCCTGGCCAAGGTGACCCGCGATCACGGCAGCCTGACGGCGGCCGACGTGGCGCCGGTGCTGGCGGCGGGCGTGACCCGGCAGGGCGTGATCGAGGCTCTCGACGTGGCGTGGGCGTTCAACGTCATCACCCGCCTCGCCGACGCCTTCGAGTTCGAGGTCGGCCCGCCGTCGTCGTTCGAGGCGGGCGCCCGGATGCTGCTGGGCCGCGGCTACAAGTAGCGGCGCGGGCGCCCTCGCGCCGAGCTGCCCCCGGGCGCCCGCCGCGCGCGCCCCGGGTCAGAAGCGGTCGTCGTCGTCCGCGTCCTCGCCGTCCTCGTCGAGCGGCTGCGGCAGGGGATGGACGTGGATGTCGTCGATCCGCCACTCGTCGGCCTCGCGGTAGAGGACGATCCGGAAGCGGACGCCGTTCTCGTCCCACCGCAGCTCGGCGCGGTTGGTGCCGATCTCCTCGAGCTTGCCGTCCACCCGCCGATCGAGGCCGGCGAGGAAGCCCTCGAGCTGGCGGGCGAGCCCCTCGCGGCGGCGCAGGGTCAGCGTCTGCAGCAGCCCCGGCAGATCGTTGTGCCGGATGGCGTCGGCGAACATGCGGATGGCGTCGCGCGGGCGGGCGGCGCGGACCCGCGACACCAGCGCCGCCTCGAGCCGCCAGCGCTTGCCCTCGCGACCGAGCACGACCGACTTGCCGTCGGGGTAGGTGACGGCGGCGCGCTCGCCGACGTCGGGGTCACCCGCGAGCGCGTCGGTGAGGCGCTGGGCGGCCCACGCCCGCTCGGCGGCGCTGGCCTTCCACTGCACCAGGAACTCCTCGTAGCTGACGCGCGCCCGGGTGGCGTGGGCGAGCAGCTCGTAGGCGCCGCGCGGGTCGTCGCCCTCGAGGGCGCGGATGAGCGCGGTCACGCCCTCCTGGGCCGGCGGCGCGCGCCCGGTCGTGGCGCCGCAGCCGGCGAGCGAGAGCACCACCACCAGGGACGCGACGGCCGGCCGGAGCATGCGCGTCCGAAGATAGCGCGGATCGACGCGCCGAAAAAACAGCCGCCGGGGCGGGATGCCCCGGCGGCCCTCCGCGATGCGTGGCCGTCCGTCATGATCTGCCTCGCGGAGTACGGTCGGCGGTATTGCGACGGCGGTGCCAGGTCGCGCGACGGTCGGGATCGGCGGCGGTGGCATGGGGGCTGAGGGTCGTAAGCAGGCGAAACTGCTCCGGCGGCCGTCCCGTCCGCGCGGGTCACGGCGGGCGAGCGTGAACCGCCGTTGATGGGGCGTGGTGTGAAAACCGGCCGCGGGCGCTCGACCCTCAGGCCGCGGGCCCGTTGGTCAGGTGGAGCTCGGTGTCGCGCGCGACTTCCAGGCGGTGGGGATAGTCGACCGTGTAGTGCAGGCCGCGCGGCTCCTTGCGGCGCCGGGCGCTCTCGATGATGAGGTGGGCGACCAGCGCCAGGTTGCGCAGCTCGATCACGTCGGAGGTGATCTTGAAGTTCCAGTAGTACTCGCGGATCTCCTCGCGCAGGAGCTCGATGCGGCGGCGGGCGCGGTCGACGCGCTTGTCGGAGCGCACGATGCCGACGTACGACCACATGAAGCGCCGGATCTCGTCCCAGTGGAGGGCGACGACGATGGCGTCGTTGGAGTCGGTGGCGTCGCCCGACTGCCACGGGATGACCGTGGTCGGGCGCCGCGCGGTCGCGGTGCGGACGTGCTCGGCGGCGCGGCGGGCGTAGACCATGCCCTCGAGCAGCGAGTTGGACGCCAGGCGGCAGGCGCCGTGCAGCCCCGTCATCGAGCACTCGCCGATGGCGTAGAGGTTGCGGATCGTGGTCTGGCCGTGGTGGTCGACCTTGACCCCGCCGCACATGTAGTGGGCCGCGGGCACGACCGGGATCGGCTGGCGGGTGATGTCGATGCCGAGCTCGAGGCAGCGCTCGCCGATGTTGGGGAAGCGGTGGCGGACGAAGTCGGCCGGCAGGTGGGTCATGTCGAGGAAGACCGAGTCGGCGCCCGACTTCTTGAGCTCGTTGTCGATGGCGCGGGCGACGACGTCGCGCGGGCCGAGCTCGGCGCGCTCGTGGTAGCCGTCCATGAAGCGCTCGCCGCTGGCCAGGCGCAGCTTGCCGCCCTCGCCGCGCAGGGCCTCGGAGATGAGGAAGCTCTTGGCGTGGGGGTGGTAGAGGACGGTGGGGTGGAACTGCACGAACTCGAGGTTCGAGACCGCGGCCCCGATCCGGTAGGCCATGGCGATGCCGTCGCCGGTGGCGACGTCGGGGTTCGAGGTGTAGACGTAGACCTTGCCGGCGCCGCCGGTGGCGAGGACGGTGGCGCGGGCGACCACGGTCTTGACCTCGCCGGTGGTGCGGTCGAGCACGTAGGCGCCGATGCAGGCGGCGTCGCCGCCGTACTTGGCCATGCTCAGGAGGTCGACCGCGATGTGGTCCTCGACGATCTGGATGCCGGGGTGGGCGTGGGCGGCGGCGAGCAGCGCGCGCTGGATCTCGCGGCCGCTGATGTCCTCGTGGTGGACGACGCGGCGCCGGCTATGGCCGCCCTCGCGGGTGAGAGCGAGCGCGCCGTCGGCGCCGCGATCGAGGTGGGTGCCGAGCGCCAGCAGCTTCTCGACCGCGGCCGGGCCCTCGGCGACCACGCTCTCGACCACGGCGCGGTCGCACAGGCCGTCGCCCACGGTCAGGGTGTCGGCGACGTGCTGCTCGAACGAGTCGTCGCCCGCCAGCACCGCGGCCACGCCGCCCTGGGCCCAGTTGGTGTTGGTGTCCGTCTCCGACTTCTTGGTGATGACCATGACCCGGCCGTGGGCGGCGGCGTCGATGGCGAAGGCGAGGCCGGCGATGCCGGACCCCAGCACCAGGTAGTCGGTCTCGACCAGCGCGGCCATGGCGGCACGATAACGCCGCCGTGGCGCGCCGGCAGCGGCCGCGTGCTAGCATTTTCGGCGATGTCCCGGCGCCCCCACCGCCTGCGCGCGCGCTCGCGGCCGCGACGGTCGCGGGCGCCGGTCGTGGTGGGCGCCGCGCTCGGCGCCGTGCTGGTGGCGGCGGTGGTGGTGGGGCTCTACCGGCCCCGGCCGGCCCACGCCGACATCTACACCTACACCGACGCCGACGGCGTCGTCCACTTCACCAACATCAAGCCGCGGGGCCGGGACAAGGGCTGGAAGAAGATCCTGGTCGAGGATCCCGACCGCGGCACCAAGGCCGCGGCCGCGCGCGGGCGCTGCCCGCGCTGTGACGTCGTGCCGGCGCGCGACCGCTCGCCCGACCGCTACCACCGCTACGACGCCTTCATCCTCGAGGCGGCGGCGCTGTACCGCATCCCGGTGCCCCTCATCCGCGCCGTCATCCATGTCGAGAGCGACTACGATCCGCGGGTGGTGTCGTCGGCGGGGGCGCGCGGCCTCATGCAGCTCATGCCGTCGGTCGAGCAGGACATGCGGGTCGGCAACGTCTACGATCCGCGGGACAACATCCTGGGCGGGACGCGGCTCCTGCGCGTCCTGGCCAACAAGTACGACGGCGACCTGGTCCTGACCATCGCCGCCTACCACGCCGGCGCCGGCTCGCTGGCGCGCTACGGCAACCAGGTGCCGCCGTTCGTCAACACGCGCAAGTACCTCGGCATGGTCCTGGCCCGCTACGAGACGTACAAGGCGGCCGCCGAGCGTGGTGCGCGCTAGCGCGGGCGCACGGGCGCGCGACGGGGAGGTCGTGGCGGGCGCGCCGATGCGGATCGGGGGCGTGGCGCTCGCGCGGGCGCGCGACGAGGTCGTGGCGGGCGCGCCGGTGCAGATCGGGCGCGTGGCGGGGGCGCCGGTGCGGGGCGGGGGCGTGGCGCCGGCGCCGGTGCGCGTGGGGATCGCGGTGGCGCTCGCGGTGGCGCTGGCGGCGGCGGTCGGCTGCAAGCGCGAGGGCGCGCCGGCGCGGGTGAGCGGCGCCTTGCGCCTGACCATCACCGACGGCGCGGGCGGCCCGCCGGTGGCGGCGCGCGTGCTGCTGTGGGACGGCGACGCGCCGGTGCGCTGGGGCACGAACGACCTGTACGGCGGCGCCCGCCAGGTGCGCGGCGCGTGCGAGCCCGCGCCGGGGGTGCTCGGCACCTGGCACGGGCTGGTGGTGGTGGGCGGCGCGGCCACGATCCCGGTCGGCGTCGCCGCCGGCGGCTGCGAGCCGCTGCCGGCCGGTCGTTACCGGGTCTGGGTGTGGCGCGGCTTCGAGCACGAGCGGTGGGAGGGCGAGGTCACCCTGGGGGCGGGCGAGGTGGCGCTGACGGTCGCGCTCGAGCGGGCGTGGCGCGCCGAGGGCGCGGTGGCCGCGGATCTCCACGTCCACGCCGCGGCGTCGAACGACTCGGGCCTGCCCGACCGCTGGCGGGTGATGGCGCAGGTCGCGGCCGGCGTCGAGGTGATCGCGCTGAGCGATCACGCCGTGCACGGCGATCTCGATCAGGCGATCGCCGAGCTGGGGCTGGGCGGCGTGGTCGGCTCGCTGGCCTCCAACGAGGCCGGCAACGACGTCCTGCACGTCGGCGTGTACCCGGTGCCGGTCGATCGCGGGCAGGCGCGCGGCGGCAGCCCGGCGCCGGCCGAGATGGCGACGTGGACGCCGGCGCAGATGATGGCGTGGGGGCGCCGCCTGGGGACCGCCGAGCGCCCGGTCATGGTGCAGGTCAACCACCCGCGCTTCCGCATGTACTCGCTGTTCGACAGCGCCCGCTGGGACGGCGTGCGCTGGCCGCCGCCGTTCCCGCTCGACTTCGACGCGGTCGAGGTGGTGGCCGGCCACACCGCGTTCAACGCCCCCGGCGACCGCCGCCTCGACGAGAGCGTGCGCGACTTCTACACGTTCGCGGCCCACGGCGTGCGCGTCACCGGCGTCGGCGGCAGCGACACCCACCACCTCAACGGCGTGCTCGACGGCGTGGCCCGCACCTACGTCCTGGTCGACGACGAGGCGCGACGGCTCGACGACGACGCGGTGGTGGCGGCCCTGCGCGCGCGCCGCGCGGTCGCGACGACCGGCCCCTGGCTCGACGTCGAGGTCGTCGACGTCGGCGGCGGCGCGGCGGTCGGGCCGGGGCAGGCGCTGCGGGCGCCCAGCGGCCGGGTGCGGATCGACGTCGAGATCGCGCAGGCGCGCTGGGTGCGGGCGCGGCGGGTGCGGGTGCTGGTGGCGGGCGCGGTGGCGCGCGAGGAGGAGCTCCCCGACGGGGCGCGTCGCCACCGCGTGACGATGGAGGTCGAGGTCACGGCGCCGACGTGGATCGGCGTCGACGCCGGCGGCGACGAGCCGCTGCCGGTCGAGATGACGGGCGCGTACCAGCAGGAGAAGCGGCGGCCGGGCGTGGTGCCGTTCGCGATCGTCAACCCGATCTGGATCGAGTGAGGGCCGAGGCCGAGGGGTCGCGTCGCCGGGCGCCGAGCGCGGGCTGACCGGACGTCGAGCCGAGCCGGGGTCGAGGTCGAGAGTCCGCGTCCGCGTCCGAGCCCGAGGCCGAGCCGACGGTCGAGGCCGAGCCGAACCCGAGCGCGAGGCCGAGGCCGATCCGACGGTCGAGGCCGACACGAAGGCCGAACCCGAGCCCGCATCCGAGTCCGAGCCCGAGTCCGAACCCGAGCCCGCATCCGAGTCCGAGCCCGCATCCGAACCCGAGGCCGCGTCCGAGTCCGAGCCCGCATCCGAACCCGAGCCCGCATCCGAACCCGAGCCCGCATCCGAACCCGAGCCCGCATCCGAACCCGAGCCCGCATCCGAACCCGAGCCCGCATCCGAGGCCGAGCCCGAATCCGAATC
>CAADGB010000281.1 GCA_900696455.1 uncultured delta proteobacterium | reverse complement strand
GCGTGCTCGGCCTCGAGGGCAAGACCGTCCTCACGCCGGCGATCGGCGGCCGCGAGGCCGCGTTCGTCAACGAGGCGCTGCTCGGCGGCGAGCTGCGCCCCGACTTCCTGCGCGTCGAGGTCTCGCCCGACGTGCTGAGCGCGCTCGCCGCCCTCGGCCTGGGCAAGGCCGACGCCGCGGTCGTGCCGTCGGGGCTCGCCCTGCCGGCCGGCACCAACCGGGTCGCCACGCTGCCGGCGGTGAGCTGGCCGCTGCTCATCGCGTCGCCCCGCACCTCCGCCGACCTCCAGGCTCGCGCCGCCGAGCGCGCGCTCACCTTCACCAGCAGCGGCGCGATCACCGGCTTCCGCTCCGCCACCTCCGACGCCTACCGATCGCTCGCTCGCCGCTTCGGCCGGCCCGTCCGCCGCGGGCCCATGGCGCTGCCCAACCTCCGCATCGCGGTCGGCGAGCTGATCGAGGGCCGCGCCTTCCGCAGCGATCCCGGCGACGCCCGGCGGTACGTCGCGCGCTAGGATCGCGGGCGCGGCCGGCGACAGGGCGACGGGCCAGCGGCCAGGCCTGTCCGCCAGCCTTGACCGCGCCGCCATCGCTGTCCACCGGCGGTGCGCCCGGCCCTGGCGCGTCGCGCGGTTGCGGCTGGCCCGCCGGCTGCAATCCCGCGGCGCGAACCCCAAGGAGCCGCACCATGATCCCGATGATGTCTGCCCGTCTCGTCCTCCTGGCCGCCCTGGTCATCCCGTTCGCCGCCGCCTGCGGCCGCGACAAGCCCGCCCGGCCCGCCGCCGGCTCGGCGTCCGGATCGGCGCCGGCCGCGGGCAGCGCCGCCGGCAAGCCCGCCGCCGATCCGGTCGCGTCCCGCACGTCCGCCGCCGGCCGGCCGAGCCCCGCGGTCAGGCCCTTCCAGGACGACACGCTCGGCTTCGCCGTCGAGGCCGCGCGTACGCCGACCCGGGGCGAGCAGCAGGTGCCGACCGCGATCGGGGTCCTCACCGCGCAGACGTTCATGTTCTCCTCGGCGAACGCGCCGGGCGCGATGATGGTCGTCGCCACGCCCTCGTTCGACAAGGACGGTGACCTCGACCTCGAGCGGGCCCTCGAGGATGGCCTCCAGGGCATGCTCGCCAACATGGGCGGCACCCTCGTCGAGAGCGCGGCCGTCGAGCTCGACGGCGCCACCGGCCGCAGGTTCCGCTTCACCGCTCGCCCCCAGGGCCAGCGCGCCACCGGCTACGGCAAGATGTTCCTCCGCGACGGCACCCTCTACCAGATCCTGGTCGTCCACATGGACCGCGCCCGGGCCTTCCAGGCCGAGGGCGAGCGCTTCGTCGCCTCCTTCCGCTTCGTGCCGCGGGCGTGAGGATCGGTCAGCCGCGCCGCGGGCGCAGGTCGTCGCCGCTGGCGATGGTGCCGGCCGGCTGGTCGAGGGCGAGGTCGACCAGGGCCGCGGCCAGCACCGCGGGCGTCGTCGAGCGGTAGCGGGCGCGCAGGCGGCGGGCGCCGAGGGCGCCGGCGACCGCGAGCAGGCCGTCGGCGACCACGCCCGCGACCCTCTCGCCGGGGCGCGCGTCGTCGCGACCGTCGCCCTCGCCCTCGACGATGAGCGACGGCCGCGCGATCACCCACGGCAGGCCGCTGGCCCGCACCGCATCCTCGGCGCGGGCGCGCGCGCGCAGGTACGGCGAGCGCGCCGTCGCCGACGCGCCGACGCTGGACAGGTAGACCACGCGCGGCCGCGAGCCGGCGGCGGCCGCGGCCTCGACCAGGAGCCGGGTCAGCCCCAGATCCACGGTCTCGTAGATGTCGCCGGCCACACCGTCGGCGCGCGCCCGCTTGCGGGTGGTGCCGATCAGGCCGAAGACGTGGGTCGGCGCCAGCGCGGCGAGCGTGGCGGTCAGGGCCGCGGCCGCCCACGGCGTGGCGTCGACCTCGGCGCCCAGCGTGCCGAACCGCTCGCGCCACGCCGCGAGCTGCGGCGAGTCGGGGCGGACGTGGGCCACGACCCGCGCGCCGCGCGCCACCAGCGCCGGCACCACGGCGCGGCCGACGAAGCCGGTGGCCCCGGCGACGAACGCGACCGGGGCGGTCACGAGCCCGACAGGCGGGCGAGCCCGGCCGCGAGCTGGGCCTTGAGCGGATCGACCACCGCCGGGTCCTTGATGTCGATCACCGGCTCGGTGTCGTACTGCTCGTAGAACAGCGTGGCCGGCGCCTCGGCCGGCACGCCCAGCGCCTCGCGCATGCGCTTGTGGTCGGGCACGAAGCCGCGCTGGCACAGGTTGGTGATCGTGGTGCCGATCGTGCCCTGCAGGCCGCAGATGAGGATCACGGCCCGGGTGGGCAGGAACTCGCCGGGGGCCAGGCCCAGCCGGCGCTCGAGGTCGGCCAGGCGATCGCCGGCGAAGAAGCCCTCGACCCGCCCGGTGTCGCCGGTCCAGCCGTCGCCGGCCTGGGGCCGGCTCACCGTGCCCCAGTAGCGCAGGCCGTTGCGCTCGACCATCCCCTGCAGCTCGTCGCGGTGCCCGAGGTCCGACGGGTACGAGGCGCCGTGCAGGAGCACGTAGCGCGACAGATCGGCCTGGGGGTTGCGGAGCAGCTCGCTGCGCACCATGCACACGAACGGCGCCGAGCCGGTGCCGGCCGCCACCATCACCCGCAGCCGTGGATCGTCGTCGCCGACGGTGTCCTTGATCGTGAACACGCCGGCGGCGACCGGGCGCATGTACAGGCGGTCGCCGTCCCGCAGCTTCCACAGGAGGTGGGTCAGCGGGTTGTCCGACTCCGGCTTGGACACGTAGCGGATGTAGAACTCGATCGGTCCCGGCGCCTCGGGGGCCGACGCGATCGACATCGAGCGGCGCACCGAGCCCAGCTCGGGCCGCGCCTCGTTGTTCATCCCCAGCACGCAGTACTGGCCGGGCGTGAACCACCCGGTCGCCGGGCGGTCGTCGGGCAGGACGCGGAACAGGGTGAGGGCGTCGGTGAGATCGACGCGCTCGACGAGGGTGGCGTTGTAGACCAGGGGCTTGGGCGGCATGACGGCTCCTGCCTCAGCGGATGGTGGGCATGTACGTGGCGTCGTCGGGCGAGCCCACGGCGACGCCGCGGTACTCGACGACCTCGGTGCGCAGGCCGAGGTTCTGCAGCCGCTGCGGCCACTTGAGCCCGCCGGCCTCGCTCCAGCCCTGCAGCTCGTACCCGATCCGCCCCGCGCCCATCTTGCGCTCGATGACCTGCGGCAGCTTGGTCTCGTTGTTGTAGTTGACGTACCAGGTGTCCTTGCCGACCGCCGGGTCGAACGTGACCCGGATCGACGTGCACGACGGCCGGCAGGTCTCGGAGCCCTCGACCGTGACCTCGGCGTTGTCGATGGCCAGGCGCACGCCCGGATCCTTGAGCTTGTAGATGATGGTCAGGAAGTACAGGTCCTGCATCAGCGACTCCTTGGCCCGCTTGGCCTGCTCGGCGCCCTGCGCCCGCGACAGGGGCTGGCCGTCGTAGGCGACCCACGGCGTGGCGTCGGCGTCGAACAGGTCGTGCTTGACCTGCATCCGCTTCACGTCCTCGGCCTTGCCGCCGGTCGTCGTCATGTCGACCGCGACCCAGTAGTGACGCCCGTTCCAGCGGTCCCAGGAGTGGCTGAACTCGGCCTTCACGGCCGCGCCATCCTTGTAGATGACGCCGAACGTCAGCTCCTTGAGCGCCTCCCAGCGCTCGGCGCCTCCCAGCGCGGCGACCGCCGCGTCGACGACCTCGACGGCCTTGGGGTCGGACTGGGCCGGGTCGAACGCGACCGGCGTGGGCTGGGTCGCCGCGGAGGTGCGCGGCTTGGGGCAGCCGGCGGCGCCCACGATCAGCGCGAGCAGGGCCAGCGACGACGATGCGGATCGCAACATGGCGCGCACAGTAGCCGAAAACTGGCCGACGTGCGCTCACCGGCCTAGCCTCGCGACATGCTGCGGAAGAACGTCTCCGGGGCCGCGCCGGCGCGGCGCAGGCGGCTCGCCCTCGCCGGCGGGCTGGCCGCGATGGTGGGGCTGCCGGTGGCGGCGGCCGCCGAGGTCGGCCGGCCCCCTGACCCGACCGAGAGCCTGACCGACGACCCGCCCCGGGTCGAGCGCGCCGCCCGGGCGCCCGCCGAGGTCGGCCTCGCCGCCGAGCTCGGGCTGGTCGGCGGCGGCGGCGCCACGCCCGGGGGCATGCGGGTCGGCGGCCGCTACCTCTACCGCATGGACGACCAGGTCTGGTTCGACGCCGGCGTCGGCTTCACGTTCGGCGCGCCCACCGCCGGCTGCGGCCGCACGCCGCCCGACGCCATGAGCTGCGATCACGGCGTGGCCTCCGGCTTCTCCGGAGATCTGATCGTCGGCCTGCGCCGCGACCTCCGCGGCCAGCGCGGGTTCGTGCCCTTCGTCCACGGCGGCGTCTTCGGCCGGGTGCTGCGCTTCGCCGCCGACGACGTGACCGGGATCGGGCTCGGCCTCGAGGCCGGGGCTGGGGTCGCCCGCGCCGTCCGCGGCGACGTCGCGCTGCGCGCCGGCGCCAGCGCCCAGGCCGGCCGCGCCTGGCTGGGCCGCGCGGTCGGCGGCAGCGGTCAGCTCGGCCTGACGGTCACCGTCGGCGCCGAGCTGCGCCTGCCCTAGCCAGCCCGCCAGCCAGCCCGCCCCTCGGCGTCGCGCCGCCGCGGGCCGGCGCTACTTGATGTCGAAGCGCCCGGCCTTGTGCCGGATGTCCTTGCCCTCGACCTGGAAGATCACCATCTCGGCCAGGTTGGTGCCGTGGTCGGCGATGCGCTCGAGGAACTTGGAGCAGGCCTGGAGGTGGACGCCGCGGTCGACGAAGTCGCTGTGGCGCATCATCTCCTGCTGCATCTCGCGGGTGAGCTCGCGGTAGGCGTCGTCGACGATCTGGTCGCGCGAGAACACCGTCCGCGCCTTGGTCACGTCGCTGGCGACGTAGGCGTCGATGGCGTCGCGGATCATCCGCTGGCCGACCTCGCTCATGCGGGTCAGGCGCTCGGCGACCGACGGCGAGGGCGCGGCGCCCAGGGCCACCACCCGCTCCGAGATGTTGACGGCCAGGTCGCCGATCCGCTCGAGGTCGGTGACCATCTTCATCGCCAGGGTGATCATGCGCAGGTCGCTGGCCAGGGGCTGGCGCGTGGCCAGGATGATCAGGCAGGTCTCGTCGGTCTCGACCTCGAGGGCGTTGACCTGGGCGTCGGCCTGGATGGTCCGGCGCGCCAGCTCGACGTCGCCCTCGACGAGCGCGCGGGTGGCCGAGGCGATCATGTCCTCGACCAGGCCGGCCATCTTGAGGAGCTTGTCCTTCAGCTCCCGGAGCTCGGCTTCGTACTCGCGGTCGGTGTGGACCCTGGCCATGCTCCCGACAGCATACTCCCGACTCGCCGCCGGTTCACGTTCCTCCGGCTACTGCGGGCCGATCGGCAGGCGGAAGACCTCGACCCAGTTGTCGTTGAGCGCCTGGTGGAGGACCCAGGTCGAGACCGTGATCTGGGAGGTGCCGAGCGCCGCCGACGCGAAGAAGCCGTAGGCGCCGACGAAGGTGGCCTCGGCGCCGGCGATGGGCTCGGGCCGCCAGGTGTCGCCGTTCTTGGACGCCGCCAGCAGCTCGTGGGTGGTCGAGTCCTGGTAGATGACGTACGGCGTCGCCGGGGTCATGACGATCTGGGTGTCGGAGCCGACGAAGTGGTACTCGGGCTTGGGCAGGCCGTCGGGGGTGGTGCCGACGATGCGGTAGCCGTCGTCGACCATCTCGCGGGTCATGGTCCCGGTGTTCAGGTAGAAGACGTCGTCGTGGTCGGCGCCCTGGAAGGCGACGTGGGGGACGCCGGCGGCGTCCACCGACACCGAGGGGTACCAGCCGTCGTCGGTGGTCTGCCCGGCCAGCACCACGGGGGCGGCGAAGCCGGTGGCGTTGCCGCGCACCATCTTGAGGTCGCCGTTCTGGCGATCGTAGTAGACGACGACCGGGTGGCCGTCGAGGTCGCGGGTCGACTCGACGAACAGGCCGACCCCGCCCGGCAGCGGGTAGATGTCGACGGCGTTGGGATCGGCCGGGGGCAGCGTCATCATGTCGAGCACGGTGACGGTCCAGTCGGCCGAGCTCATGGGCTGGGCGGTGGTGGCCTGGGCGAAGCGGACCTCGGCGGTGACGATGCCGCCGCCCTGCGACTGCGTGGCCATGTAGGCGATGCCGGGGCGGCCGTCGCTGCCCAGGCTGATCGAGGTGAACATGCCGGCCGCCTCGCCGCCGATCTCGGGGTCGACGTCGCCGGTGCCGGAGTCGACGACGTGGTTGTGCCAGGCCCCGCCGTACTTGGCGGCGAACTTGAGCGAGGCGTCCTCGCGGGCGTGGTACGAGACCATCGGGACGTCGGCGGCGCCGATCGCGACGCTGGTGTAGAGCCCGACGTCGTCGCCGGGCTCGAGGATGCCGCCGCGGACGTCGGAGTCGGGCAGGGCCACCGGGCCGGCGGGGACGCCGTCGACCCACTCCCAGGCCTCGTTGGGGATGCGGCCGGCGCCGGAGAAGCGTGCCACCACCAGGTCGCCGTGGAACGCGGCGTAGGTGCTGACGATGGCGTCCTCGTTGGGCGCCACCGCGACGTCGGAGAACGAGCCGATCTTGCCGTAGGGCACGTCGTCGGTGCAGAAGCACTCGCCCTCGAAGCAGATCGCGATCTGGCCCGACGGACACTCGAAGTTGGCGCAGTCCTCGGTGATCTCGCAGGCCTGGCCGGCGCTGTTGCCGCACGAGCAGCCGGGGACCAGCGAGGCGGCCACGCTCACGCCGACGAAGAGCGCGAGCTGCGACAGGGCCCGACCCGAGCTAGCGCGCGCGACGACCCGGGCGACGGTCGCGGCGCGACGGCGAAAAAGCAGCCACGCTCCGACCAGGGCCAGGAGCAGCAGCGAGCCGGCGCTCGGACCCTGGCCGGGCGCGCTGCAGTTGCAGCCGCTCTCGCCGGGCTGGCCGTGGAAGCCGCTCTTGGCCAGCGCCTGGCCGACGTTGCCGCTGGGATCGCGGACGAACACCAGGAGCTCGTCGTCGAGCGAGAGGTCGGCGGCGGTGGCGCGGTCGATCGACGCGTCCTTGGCCCAGTCGGTCGACGGCTCGTCGTCGCCGGGCCGGCCCCACGCCCACTGCAGCTCGTCGGCGTCGTAGACGGCGTCGGTGGCCGGCACGTGGAGCCGGGTGCCGCGCCAGCGCGCCTGGTCGGCGTGGATCTTCGGCGGCGCCGAGTCGATCACGACCGGGACCTCGACGGTCTCGGGCGCGGTCGTGCGGTAGTCGCCGACCACGCGCGAGGTCAGGCCGATCGTGTACTTGCCCTGCCAGGCGAAGGCGCGGTCGGCGATGACCAGGGGCGCGGCGGTGGTGAACGGCCGGAACAGGCCGCCGTTCAGGTTCCAGCTCCACTCGAGCTGGCGGCCGAGGGCGTCGTGGGTGTCGACGTCGATCGTGACGTGGGGCAGCCCGGTGGGGTCCTTGGCGAGCAGCGCGGCGCGCACGTCCTCGGGCGCCGGCACGTCGACCGCGCGCAGGCGAGCGCGGGCACCGGTGCCGCCCACGGTGGCGCCGGTGCCGGGGTCGAGGGCGAGGTCGAGCAGGACCACGTCGGGCCAGGCCGCGACCGCGGTCTCGCGGTCGAGGGCGTCGATCACCGGCTGCAGCGAGGGGTAGGTCTCGACCCGGTCGCGCATCATCATGGACGCGCCCAGCGACGCGTAGATGGCCATGAACTCGTCCTCGCTGGTCGTGACCTTCTGCACCCGCAGGTTGTTGAGGGTGAAGCCGGCGAAGTCGGGGACGTCGATGGGGCCGATGCCGCTGCCGAGGAGCGGCAGGGCGAGGTCGAACACCGTCGGCAGCACGGCCTCGAGCTGGTCGCGGGTCTCGCGCACGAACTCGTTGTTGAGGACGGTGATGCCGATGTTCGACGAGGTCAGGCCGACCAGGATGGGCCGCACCTGCGCCGGCATGCCCGGCTGCTGGATGAACTCGAGGTTGATGCCGACGTTGAGGTCGAGCGACATCGTGAAGGCGCGGGTGTAGCGCTCGAAGACGAAGCCGTAGAAGTCGACCTCGAAGTCGTCGATGTGGATCGTGATCGCCGGTGACGCCTCGGTGCCGTCGCCGATCGTGAAGTCGATCGCGCGCTGCGGCCGGGTGACCAGGAGCAGCGGCTCGCTGCCGTCGCCGAGCTCGCCCACCGACGGCACCAGCAGGCCGATCGTCCCCAGCCGGAGCTGGTCGACGAGGCCGGTGCCGACGCCCAGGCACATGCCGCCCGAGGTCACGAGGTGGTGGCCGGCGAGGTCGAGGGTGGTCTCGGAGATGCCGATGGCCAGATCGTCGGCGGGCTCGGGGTTGCCGACGAACGCGCCGGCGGGCAGGAGGGTGAACGTGCCGCGCGAGCTGGCCGGCAAGGAGGCCGGCGGCGCCGCGAAGTTGGGCGCGGGCAGCGGCGGGACGCAGTACGCCGGCTCGCTGTCGAGCGCCGGGGTGCGGGTCGACGGATCCTGGTCGGCGTTGAGGCCGGTGATGAGGCCGAGCGACATGCCGCCGCCGCCGAGCTGCACGTAGCCGCCGGGCACCATCCGCGCCTCCATGAAGCCCTCGGTGCCGGGGGAGACGCCGGCCATGAGCTGGCCGATGTCCACCATGCCCTCGATGCCGAGCGGGTCCGGGAGGAAGCCCTGGATGAGGTCGTTGATGGTCGGGGTCAGCAGGTCGACGATGAAGCGGCCCAGGAACGAGTCGAGCAGGCTGACGGCGAGGTCGCCGATCCAGCTCAGCACCGAGCAGCCGGAGAAGTTGACGCCGGAGATGTTGTAGTCGTTGATGCGGTTGAGCCGGATGCGCAGCTCGCCGGTGGCCGGGTCGAGGGCGAAGCCGATGTCGAGGTCCGCCGACAGGTTGTTGGCGGTGACGGTCATCGTGCAGGCGCTGAAGAGCGGCGGGTCGATGCGGACCGCGGTGTTGACGTTGGCGCGGACGTAGACGTTGAGCGTGTTCTGGTGGGTGACCGTGAGCCGGGTCTGGGTGACGTTGATCGCGACGTAGCAGCCCGGGGCGCACATCCCGTTGGGGCCGGTGGTCTGGTAGCAGACGTCGGCGCCGAGGAAGCTGGTGCGGCCGATGCACATGCCGCCGCCGAGCGAGTCGTTGAGGATCGCCGGGACCACCGACGTCAGCTTCTCGAAGCCGGCGCGGGTGACGCGGATCTGGCCGCCGCCTTCCACCGTCTGATCCTTGGGCAGGCCTCCCGGGGGCAACGGCTGCTGCGAGCAGCCGCAGCCGGAGCCGAAGCCGCCGCACGCGGAGAGCGCGAGGAACATGAGGGTGAGCAGGATGTTGATGCGCGAGTCTTTGCTAAACACGGCGATGGCCTCCCCGGTCTGGTCGAACACCGTGGTCGCCTCCCGAGCGACCGCGGTGCCTCTCACGGGCAATGTCGGCAGCATGATATAGCGGTCAGGCCGCTTCTTGAAGCCCCTTTCTGCTTCGAACCCCTGAAAAATCAGGCGCTTCCTGGTGACTTCCCCCCCAGCGAAACGTGGGGTGATGCTCACGGTGTGGGCGCTGACCCACAGGCACGGCCCCCCGATCCGGGGCTGCGGCGGCGGTCGCCCGGTCGCCGGGCCCTCGCCGCGCGCACTTCGGCGGCCCGTCCCTTGACACCGCGCGGCGGGTTCTCTATCTATCCGGCCGGCCTCGTCGCGAGGGCGCGTAGCTCAGTTGGATAGAGCGCCGGGCTTCGAACCCGTAGGTCGGGCGTTCGAGTCGCCCCGAGCTCACTGAAAACAAGAGGATAGCTTAGAAGTCCGGGGGCGTAGCTCAATGGTAGAGCATCGGACTCTTAATCCGCTGGTTGTAGGTTCGAGTCCTACCGCCCTCACCCCGTCTCAGGCCGTCTCACCAGGCCGTCTCACCACACAGGCCGCGCGCGTCCTTCCTCTCGCGCCGCGGCCGGGCGCGCGCGCTTCGGCGCGCACCGAATGCCGGGGGGTACCGGCCCGCCTCGCTAGCGCCACAGCGCGAGCAGCAGATCGACCAGCGCGCCCGAGCGGTCGCGGGTCTCGCCGTGGGCGCGCGTCGACGAGCGCGCCGCCATCATGGCCGCGAACTGCGCGTTGTCGCGCTCGCGCCGGATGGCCGCGCGCTCGCGCTCGAGCTCCTTCCGCTGCGCCTGCTCGAGGCCGCCGCTCATGACGAACGTGATGACGTGGGGCAGCTCGCCGGGATCGAAGAAGGCGCCGTGGGCGCGGCAGACGTCGATGATCACCCCCGAGCCGGCGCTGAACTGCTTGCGGTTCATGAGCGTGCCGCACATCGGGCACTTCACGTACATCCGCCCGCCGGCGTGGGTGGGCGCGATCTCGGCCCGCGGCACCGTGGCCAGGATCGCCTCGGCCCGGGCCTGCTGGCGATCGGTCACCACCCGCTGGACCGCGACGTGATCGAGGAAGACGCCGTGGCAGGTCAGGCACTCGTCGATCACGAGATCGCCGACGCGGCGCGGGTGCATGGGCGCGGGGCAGCGTGGACACGGCCGCTCGGCGGTGGCCTCGCCGACCGCGGCGACGTCGAGCGCGGTGCCGCACGCCGGGCAGTGCTTGTGCTCGTGGAAGGCGCGCCCCAGGCAGCGCGGGCAGCTCCGCAGGAGCAGCGGGGCCTGGCAGTGCCCGCACGCCCGGTCGGTCGGCGCCACGCCGGCGCCGCAGCGCGGGCAGGCCAGGAGCCCGGCCTGCGCCGGCGCGGCGTCGATGGCCAGCACCTGGCCGCAGCGGCAGCGGAAGAGCTGGCCGGCGCCGTACCCGGAGACATCGTGGCGGAGCGAGCAGGCGGTGCAGGCCAGGATCATCGGGCGC
>CAADGB010000280.1 GCA_900696455.1 uncultured delta proteobacterium | reverse complement strand
GGGCCTGGTCGAGGAGCCGCGCACCGTGCGCGCGCGCGGCGGCCGCCGCGGCGAGGGCGCGACCCTGACGTGCGCGCTGGTGCGGCCGGCCGGGGCGACGGCGGGGCCCGGCGTGCCGGCGGCGGTCCTGCTGTCGGGCTCGGGGGCCCAGGATCGCGACGGCGACGGCGTCGGCGCCACCGGCGTCGAGCTCGGCCTGCTCAAGGTCCTGGCCAGCGCCCTCGGCGAGGCCGGCGTCGCCTCCCTGCGCTGCGACGACCGCGGCGTGGGCGGCTCGACCGGCAGCTACGCCGCCGCCGACCTCGACACCCTGACCGCCGACGCCGCCGCGATGGTGGCGGCGCTCCGCGGCGAGCCGGGGATCGATCGCCGGCGCCTGGTGCTCGCCGGCCACTCCGAGGGCGCCGTGGTCGCGCTCCGCGCCGCGGCCCGCGATCGCGGCGTGGCCGGGCTCGCGCTCCTCGCCGGCCCCGGCCGACGGATCGACGTCGTCCTGCTCGAGCAGGTCGAGCGTACGCTGCGGCGGGCCGGCCTCACCGCCGACGAGGTCGCGTCGTCGCTGGCGCGGCACCGCGAGGCCTTCGCCGCGATCGGCGCCGGCCAGCCCCTGCCCGACAGCCACGAGGCCCGCGAGTGGACGGGCGGCGAGGCCTGGCTGCGCTCGCACCTCGCCCACGATCTCGCGGCGACCGCCGCGCGCCTCCGCCCGCTCGCCGTCTGGATCGCCCAGGGCGAGCGCGATCGCCAGGTCACGCTCGCCGACGCCCACGCCCTGGCCACCGCCCTGACCGCGACCGGGCGGGCGCGGGTCACGCTGGCGCGCTACCCGACCCTCGACCACGACTTCGCGGCCGCGGCGCCCGGCGACGGGTCCGTCCACCTCGAGCCCGAGCGCGAGGTCGACCGCGCCTTCGCCGCCGACCTCGCCGGCTTCGTCAGCGCCCTCGCGCCAGCGTCTGGACCGCGCGCCCCAGCGCGCACCGCCACGGCGGCGGCGCCAGCCCCAGGCCGCGCAGCCGCTGCCCGCCGAGGGCCGCGTACGCCGGGCGCGCCGCCGGCGCCCACCAGGTCGCCGCCGACGCCGGCGCCACCGTGACCGGCGCGATCGCACCCGCCGCGGCCAGGGCGTCGACCACGGCCTGGGCCAGCGCGAGCCGGGTCACCGCCGGCTCGCCGGCGACGTGGAGCACCGCCGGCAGGTCGCGCCGGTCGCCGAGCGCCAGGAGCACGCGCGCCAGGTCGTCGGCCGCCGTCGGGCTGCCGCTGTGGTCGACGACGGCGCGCAGCGGGTCGCCGCGCCGCGCGGCGCGTACGATCGCGGGGACGAAGCCGCAGCCGTCGGCCGAGAACAGCCACGAGGTGCGCACGACCACGCCCCCGGCGGCCCGGACCGCGGCCTCGCCCGCCGCCTTGCTGCGGCCGTAGACCGAGCGCGGACGGACCGCCGCGTCCTCGCCGTACGGCCGGGTCGCCAGGCCGTCGAAGACGTGATCGGTCGAGACGTGGAGCAGCGGGACGGCGCGGGCGGCGCAGGCGCGCGCGACCCGGTCGGCGCCGATCGCGTTGACGGCGAAGGCGCGGTCGGGCCGGGCCTCGGCGCGATCGACGGCGGTCTCGGCGGCGGCGTTGATCACCACCGCGGGGCGGTGGACGTCCAGCGCCGCCGCCACCGCCGCGGCGTCGGTGACGTCGAGCCCGGCGCGCGGCAGGGCCCGCACGTCGTGGCCGCCGCGCGCGCCGACGCGGGCCAGGGCCCGGCCGAGCTGGCCGCCGCCGCCGGTGACCAGGACCCTCACGGCGCGAACCTCACGGTGCGTACCGCGGCAGCTCGGCGTCGGCGAGCCGCGGCGCGCTCCGGTCGCGCGCCGACAGGAGGGCGTCGCCGGGCCGCGGCCATGCGATCGCCAGCGCCGGATCATCCCAGCGCACCGCCCGCTCGTCCTCGGGCGCGTAGGTCGCGGTCAGCTTGTAGGCGACGTCGGCCCCGTCGCCGAGGGCCTGGAAGCCGTGGGCGAAGCCGGGAGGGATCCAGAGCTGGCGGCGATCGGCGGCCGACAGCGTCGTCCCGAACCAGCGCCCGAAGGTCGGTGAGCCGCGGCGGACGTCGACGGCGACGTCGAAGATCGCCCCTCGCACCACCGACACCAGCTTGCCCTGCGGCCGGGTGAGCTGGACGTGGAGCCCGCGCACGACCCCGCCGCGCGATCGCGCCAGGTTGTCCTGCACGAAGGTCAGGTCGACGGCGACGCCCAGCGCGGCGTGGCGCTCGCGGTGGAAGAGCTCGACCAGCTCGCCGCGCGCGTCCTCGTGGGCGACCAGCTCGAGCAGGACCACGCCCGGCAGCGTGGTCGGCCGCGCCCGCATCGCGCCGTCGCTCACGGCGCGCGCGCCCCGTCGGCGCGGCCGTCGCGCACCGCCCCGATCCAGCCCAGGCCGAAGCGGGTGTCGGGCTCGAGGTAGTGGCCCTCGCTCCACTCGTTGAGCGAGGCCACGAACACCAGCCGCTCGTCGTCGGCCAGCTCGCTCCGGCGCGCGAACGCGACCGCCCGCGCCACCGCGGCCCGGAACCGCGCCGGGTGCTCGCCGACGACCACCGGCCACCACGGGTACTTGCGCGGCCGGTCCTCGCCGCGCTCGCGGAAGTCGGCGCCACGCGGCGAGGCGTCCCAGCCCGGCGTCACCGACGGGTGGTACGGCAGCCCGGCGCGGACCGCGAGCTGCGGCCACTCGGCGGCGCGGATGGCGACCCGCTCCTCGTAGTCCTGGAGGAAGTCCCCCTTCCAGTCGGGCAGGAGCACGTAGTTGGTGACGCTGTCGAAGCCGACCGCGCGCACCTGGCCGACGACCTCGGCGCTGGGCTCGATGGCGGCGAGGTGGAGCGGCGGCAGCCCGGCGGCGGCCAGCATGGCGCGGGCCGCGGTCACCGCGGCGCGGGCGCCGTCCACCCCCAGCTCCTTGACGAAGAACGTCGAGTCGAAGATCGAGAAGTAGGCGCGGCCGCCGACCCGCAGGTAGTTGTCGCGCACGAAGTAGCGCTCGGCCAGGTAGCGCACCAGGGCGACGAAGTCGTCGACGTCCGCCGGGACCAGGCGGTCGGCCTCGATCACCGGGGTGTCGGTGCGCCGCACCGGCAGCACCCGTCGCGGCATGCGGTTGGCCCACATCACGGCGAACGGGAAGCGCTGGCCGAGCGCGCTGCCGAGGTAGCCGAGATCGAGGGCGTCCTGGAAGACCCGCTTGCCGCGGCACCAGAAGAAGCCGTAGACCAGCCCGTCGACGCCGTGGTCGCGACACAGCGCCACCCGGCGCTCGACCGCCTCCGGATCACGATCGTCGTAGCGCCCCCACAGCGGCAGGCGCGGCTGGACGTGGCCGTCGAAGCGCGGCGGCGAGGCGTAGACCAGCTCCCACTCGGTGAAGCCGGGGTAGAAGGCCTGGTCGCGCTCGGGGATCGAGTGCCAGCCCGGGTACACGTAGGCGAGGACGCGCACGGCGCCGACACCGTATCATCACCGCCATGATCCGTTCGCACCCGATCGTCACCGCGCGCCGCGCCGGCGCGCCTCCCGCCGTCCTCGTCGCGCTCGCGGCCGCCCTCGCCGCCGGCTGCGACGACAAGACCGTCGGCAAGGTCAAGGAGGTCGGCAAGCAGGTCGATCAGGCCGCCGACAAGCTCGACCGGGACGAGGCCGGCGGCCACCTCGCCGCCGCCCGCGCCACCCTGCAGGCGCGCGGCGAGCCGGCGGAGGCCTGTAGCTGGGCGGCGAGCGCCGCCGCCGACCAGGCCGCGGCGTCGGCCCAGGGCGCGGTCGCCGAGCTGCGCCGGCTGTGCAGCCTCGACGTCCCGCTCGGCCGCGCCACCCGCGCGGTCAGCCAGGCCGAGGCCGCGCGCGCCGAGCAGCCCGAGGCCCCGTCGCTCACCGAGTGCGCGAGCGACGAGTGGGCGCGGGCGGCGTCGGCCCTCGACCGCGACCACGGCGGCGAGCCGCGGTGGGCCGAGCTGAAGCGGCGGTGGGCGGCGGTGTGCCCGCCCTGACTCGGGGTTCGCCCGTCAGCGGCGGAGGCTGTAGACGAAGCTGGCCTTGGGCGCGCGCAGCCAGCGCTCGGTGATGACCGCGCGCAGCTCGGCCCACGCGTCCTGGGCGTCGACGGACGCCGCCACCATCGCCTGGGCGGTCTTCTTGTCGCCGGCGCCCTTCACCGCGAGGACCCGCTTCGCCAGCTTGTCGACCGAGGCCTTCCACCGCGGCAGCTCGCGGTCGAAGCAGCCGCGATCCTGACCGTTGGCGGCGGTGGCCTCGGGGCGCCACACCAGGACCTTGTCGGCGCGCAACGCCGCGAGCTGGATCGACGCCAGTTGCGAGTACGCCCGCGGCGTGCCGTCGGCGGTGTACATGCCGCGCGCGATGTGGCCGAAGGCCCAGGCCACGTCGCGGACGTGGGCGGCCTCGGCCTGGGCCGGCGTGATGAGGCCCTTGCCGGCGAGCCAGCCGGCGAAGTAGAGGGCGGCGGTCTGGGCCTTGAGCTCCTCGAGCATCGACGCCAGCGGGCCGCCGAAGATCTCGTCGTCGGTCTTGCCCTTGACCTTGTAGTCGTGGGACGGGCCCAGGTTGTGGGCGGCCTCGTGGAGCACGATGCTCATGAGCGCGGCCGCGGGATCGGCGGACACCCGGGCCTGGGTCGCCGGGCAGAACAGCGCGCTCGTCTGCTCGAGCAGCGCGGCCTGGCTGTCGGCGTCGGTGTAGAGGTTGGTCATGACCACGGTGCGACCGCCGGCGGCCGCCACCTTGCCCCAGTTGGGCAGCGACTGGCCGATCGTGGCGCCGTGGGCGCTGCGCGCGTTGCCGGCGTTGAGCACGATGTCGATGAAGTCGGGCAGCTTGAAGTTGACGGCGCGCGCCTTGTAGGGCGCGCCGGCCAGGGTCGCCAGCGCCCGCTCCATCTCGGCCTTGACCGGCTCGAGCTTCTCGCGCCAGGCCAGCGACGCCGGGTTGATGCGGGCGAAGCTGACGTGGTAGCCGGCCTTGAGCGCGCACGGATCGTGGTAGACCTCGTCGGCGGCGATGCGCAGGTACCAGCGCGAGCCCCGGGTCCCCATGTCGACCCACGCCTGATCGGCGCCCTCCCAGTCGTCGGTGCGGAAGGCGCGGGCGGCGGCGCGCAGGTAGGCGGCGAACGGCTGCTCCTCGGCGCTGGTGATGACGCCGGCCGCGCGCTCGAGCTCGGCGGCGACCGCCTCGACGTCCTCGCGGTAGGCGACGTGGTACGGCACGGCGCGGTAGGTGCCGGCGGCGTCGCCGTCGACGACGACCGAGAAGTGCCCCATCAGCGCGGCGGCGTTGGGCGCCCGGGCCAGGACCTCGCAGAAGCGGGGCTGGGCCTGCAGCCCCACCGGGTACAGCCCCGAGAGCTGCCGGGGCCGCGCCGGTAGCGCGCTGCACGCCGGCTCCTTCTCGGTACGCGGCGCCTCGCACCACGGCCCCTGGTTGCGGAAGAACACCATGCGGCTGACCGCGTCGGCGGCGGCGAGCTGGGCGGCGAAGCCGAGGGTGCCGCTCTGCCGCGCGTACAGGCGCTCGATCAGGACGGCGGCCCTGCCGACGTGCTCGACGATGGCCCGATCCTCGGCGCTGGCGGTGGTGAGGTCGGTCTCGACCAGGGTCGGCCGGCCCTGGGCCAGCTCGTCGCGCAGGAGCGCGCGCCGCCGCCGCTCGCCGTCGTCGAGGCCGTCCTCGGCCGGCGGGCCGACCAGGCGGCGGTAGAGCGCCGCGAAGGCCGGCGTGAAGCGGCCGTCGGCGACCAGGGTCGCCATCGCCGGCCCGTCCCAGCCCCACAGCCCGACCAGCTCGTCGGGATCGAGCGCGCCGTCGCCGTCGGCGTCGGTGCGCCAGAACAGGGGCAGCGCCTCCTCGGCGGCGCGGCGGTTGAAGTCGAGGCGCGCGAGCTGGTCGTAGCTCGGCGGCGCGACCGCGTCGCCGCCGGGGTCGGACGGCCCGGGGTCGACCGGATCGGGCTCGACCACGGCGCCGGGGCCCACCGCCGCGGGCCGAGCCTGGGGAGGACAGCAGGCCGCCAGGGCGGCGACCGCGAACAGGGACCGGTGTTGCATGGGGCGTTCCTACCGCGGCGGCGCGGTCGGGCGCCAGCCCAGGTCGACCATCGGCGTCTCGCCGCCGCCACCGACGACCGACCGGCGTCCGAAAGCTGACGCGCGCCCGGCCCGGCGCCGGACCTCCACCACGCCGGCCTCCGCACGACCACCGAGGTGGCGGCAGAACCCCGCGAAGCGGCTCGCCCCGGCGGCGGCGATCCCGCGCTCGTCGGGCCCCGGCGGCGAGGAACGAGGCTTGCTGTCCCCGAGCTTCCGGTGGTGGTCGATGACGAACATCTGCGGGTCCACGTCGCGGCCCGCCTGCGGCTGTTCTCCCGCCTCGGGCTGGTGACCTTCACCGTGGTGGCGGCCTTCGTCGTCGCCCTGGCCCGGCTCTATCCCATCCACCGCCCCCATGACGCCCACGTGATCCTGGCCGGCGGCCTGGGCGGCGTCGCGCTGTGCGCCGCGGTGTGGCTGGGCACCGTGCACCGCCGCCGGCCCTCGCTCGCGGCGCTCTACCGCGTCGACGCGAGCTACACCGCGGGGATCGGCGCGGTCCTCGGGCTGACGGCCTACGTCTACACCGCGCGCTACGCCGCGGTCTTCGCGGCGCTGGTGATGGCGGTCTTCTTCCGCGCGATCGTCGTGCCCAGCACCGGCGCTCGCACCTTCCTCGTCACCAGCCTCGCCTTCTTGCCGCTCCTCGCCGCCGGCGTCGTGGTCGCGCTGGTCGCCCCCCACCGCCTCGACATGCCGGTCCTGCCGTTCATGGCCGCGGTGGCGCTGTTCGGGCTCGTGGCCATCGCCCTGGCGTCGACCGGCTCCCAGGTCATCTACGGCCTGCGCCGGCGCGTCAGCGAGGCCATGCAGCTCGGCCAGTACACGCTCGAGGGCCGGCTGGGCAGCGGGGCCATGGGCGAGGTCCACCGGGCGCGGCACGCCATGCTGCGGCGGCCGACGGCGATCAAGCTCCTGCGCCCCGAGCGCCACGACGCCCGCAGCCTGGCGCGCTTCGAGCGCGAGGTGCAGCACATGAGCCGGCTGACCCACCCCAACACGGTCGCGGTCTACGACTACGGCCGCAGCCCCGACGGCGTCCTCTACTACGTGATGGAGTACCTCGACGGCGTCGATCTCGACACGCTGGTGCGGCGCCACGGCCCGCAGCCCGCCGGCCGCGTGATCCACATCCTCCACCAGGTGTGCCTGGCGCTCGAGGAGGCGCACGCGATGGGCCTCGTCCATCGCGACGTCAAGCCGGCCAACATCATCCTGTGCCGGCGCGGCACCACCTTCGACGTCGCCAAGCTCGTCGACTTCGGGCTGGTCCAGGAGATCGCCGTGGCCGGCGACGGCCGCGGCATCGAGGGCACGCCGGCCTGCATCTCGCCCGAGGCCGTGGTCGCGCCGGCCGAGCTCGGCCCGGCCAGCGACCTGTACGGGCTCGGCGCCACCGCCTACTTCCTCCTCACCGGCCAGCCGGTCTTCGCCGCCGACGACGCGCTGGGCGTGTGCATGCAGCACGTGCGCGCGCACCCGGTGCCGCCCTCGCAGCGCACCGCCGAGCCGGTCCCCGCCGAGCTCGAGGCCCTCGTCCTGGCCTGCCTGGCCAAGGCCCCGGCGCACCGCCCCGCCGGCGCCCGCGACCTCGCCGAGCGCCTGCTCGCCGTGCCCGAGCGCGAGACGTGGGACGCGACGATGGCCCGCGCCTGGTGGCACCGCGTCGACCGGCTCGGCGCCGAGCGAGCCACGGCCGCGGCGCTCCCCACCGCCACCCTCACGATCGAACTCGGCCGGCACGCCGCCCCGGACGACGCGCCGGGCGCGCACCAGGAGGCGGCGTGACCGCGGCGACCGAGGCCGGGTGCCCGCGCTGCGGCGCGCGGCCCACGATCGGCGTGCTGTGCGCGACCTGCGCGGCGGCGGTCGCGCCCTGTCCCGGGCTCCTCCGCGAGCACCTCGTGGCGACGGCGACGGAGGCCGCCGACGCGTGGCTGGTCGACGGCTTCGGCGCCGCCCACCCGGTGGCGGCGACCGGCTGCCGCATCGGCCGCTCCCTCGATCGCGAGCTGGCGCTGCTCCACGCGTCGGTGTCGCGCGAGCACTGCGAGCTGACGCGCACGAGCGCCGGCTGGCAGCTCCGCGATCTGGGCAGCCGCAACGGCACCCGCCTGGACGGGCGACGGCTCGAGGGCCGCGTGCGCGTGCCCGGGCCGACGACCGTGGTGGTGGGCGAGGTCCGGCTGTGGTTCGTGGACCGCGCGCTCGGGCTGCGCGCGGGGGCGCCGGCGGCGGCGACCACCCACGCCAGCGGCGGCGAGCCCCGCTTCCACCTGCGCGCCGGCGAGCGCGAGCTGTGCGTCCTGGCCGGCGGCGCTGGCGGAGGCGGCGCCGTGCTCCACCGTCGCGCGGACGAGGCGGCGTGGGCCGAGCTCGGGCTGTCGCCGCTCGAGCTCCAGCTCCTGCGCGCGCTGTGCGCCCAGGCCCTGGCCGAGGCCGACTCGCCGTCGCGCTCGCGCGGCTGCGTCGCGACGCGGCAGCTCGCCGCCGAGCTGCCCTTCCAGTCGGCCTACGCCGACGACGAGAACGTGCGCCAGGTGGTGCGCCGGCTGCGCACCGCCCTCGACCGGATCGGCGCGTGCGGCGTGATCGAGAGCGTGCAGGGGCGCGGCTACTACGTGGCGTGGTCGGTGACCGCGACCTGATCACACGCGGATCCGCGCCGCGCGTTCACGCTCCGGTCACGCTGCCGCCCTGCTCGCCTCCGGCCCCGAGGCACCACGCTGGGGCCATGAGCGAGTCGTCGCCGATCCTCGAGCATCGTGAGCTCCCACCTGCCGCCGCGACCTGGGTCGAGCGCGGCGCGCTGCCGCCGACGCCGCTGGCGGTCGTGCCCGGATCGCGTCACGCCGGGTGGGAGCGATGGAGCCGGCGCCAGCGCCACGCCTGGGAGTGGCGGCGGGTGCGGGCCCTCGCCGGGTCGCGGCTCGGGCTCACCGTCGACCTCGGCTGCGGCTTCGGCGACTGGGTGACGCGGCTGGCCGCGATCTCCGAGCGCGTGGTCGCCGTGGATCTCGCGCCCGGCTTCGTGACCGAGGCGTCCCGGCGCCTCGAGGCCTCCGGCCACCGCGACTGGCGCGCGCACTGCCAGGACGTACGCACGTTCACGGCCTACGACCGCGCCGATCTGGTCGTGCTGGGCGGCGTCCTGACCTACCTCGACGACGACGACGCGCTCGACGTCCTGTCGCGCGTGCGCGAGCGGCTCGCGCGGGGCGGGCTGGTGCAGCAGCGCGACTGGTGCGCCGTGAACCTCGGCCGATCCCACCACCACGTCGTCGACGGTCAGTTCCGGGCCCACCGCCGGCCCGCGGCCTACCGGGAGCTGGCGCGGCGGGCGGGCCTGATCGTCGTCGAGGAGCGCGCCTCGTCGAGCCTGCATGCCGAGCAGCTCCTCTTCCAGACCCTCGGGCTGCGCCGCGAGGGTCCGACGCGGCTGCTCGCCCCGCTCGGCTGCGCCCTCGGGCGGGTCGCCACCGCCTGGGCGGCCCGCGCCACCGTGGCCTTCTTCCGGCGACGGGCGTGACGCGGCCGGCGCGCGGCCACGGGCCAGGGGAGGCCCCGGGCCCGCCCGAGCCCAGATCCCGAAGCCCGGATCCGGATCCGAGCCCGAGCCCGAGCCCGAACCCGAGCCCGAGCCCGAATCCGAGCCCGAGCCCGGATCCGAGCCCGAGCCCGGATCCGAGCCCGAGCCCGGATCCGAGCCCGAGCCCG
>CAADGB010000279.1 GCA_900696455.1 uncultured delta proteobacterium | reverse complement strand
TGCGCCCCGTGGTGTCCGCGCTGCGGACGCAGCGAGCCGCGCTGGCGGACCAGCTCGAGCGCGCCGCGACGAGCGTCGCGCTCAACATCGCCGAGGCCGGCGGGCGCGCCGGGCGCGACCGCGTGCGCGTGCTGCGGATCGCCGCCGGCGAGGCGCGCGAGGTCCGGGCGGCGCTCGCGGTCGCCGGCGCGTGGGGCTACGTCACGGCGGAGGCGGTCGCGCCCGCCGACGCCGTCGCGGACCGGCTGGGCGGCGTGCTGTACGGGCGGATGCGGCGCGGCGGGTAGCGGGCTGTCGCGGCGGGCTCGGCCTTCGACACGCCCTCGCTGGCGCTCGGGCTACTCCTATCGAACGGCGCCGGCATGCGCCCGACATCCCTCGCGCGACGGCCGCGGCGTGTCGGCCTTCGACACGCCCTCGCTGGCGCTCGGGCGGCTCAGGCCGACCGGAGAGATTGCCTCGCCGTTCGTTTCCCGCCATCTCCGACCGCGGTCGGAGAGGGGCTCCTAACGAACGGCGCCGGCATGCGCCCGACATCCCTCGCGCGACGGCCGCGGCTTGTCGGCTGTCGGCCTTCGACACGCCCTCGCTGACGCTCGGGCGGCTCAGGCCGACCGGAGAGATTGCCTCGCCGTTCGTTTCCCGCCATCTCCGACCGCGGTCGGAGAGGGGCTCAGGCCGACCGGAGAGATGGGGCTCGCCGTCCGTTTCCCGCGATCTCCGACCGCGGTCGGTGAAGAGCTCAGGGCGACCGGGGGAGATGAGCTGCGCCTTCTTGCCGACGGTTTCGGGAGCGGGTTCGGAGTCGGGCTCGGGCTCGGATTCGGGCTCGGACTCGGGCGCGGAGTCGGACTCGGGCTCGGATTCGGGCTCGGGCGCGGAGTCGGACTCGGAGTCGGACTCGGGCTCGGATTCGGGCTCGGAGTCGGATTCGGATTCGGGCTCGGGCGCGGAGTCGGACTCGGAGTCGGACTCGGGCTCGGATTCGGGCTCGGAGTCGGATTCGGATTCGGGCTCGGAGTCGGATTCGGGTTCGGAGTCGGGCTCGGGGCTGAATGACCGCTCACCCTGAGCGAAGCCCCGAAGGGGCGGAGTCGAAGGGGCTCGGGTTCGGGTTCGGAGTCGGGCTCGGGTTCGGGTTCGGAGTCGGGCGCGGGTTCGGAGTCGGGCTCGGGTTCGGGTTCGGAGTCGGGCGCGGGTTCGGAGTCGGGCTCGGGTTCGGGTTCGGGCTCGGGCGCGGGCTCGGAGTCGGGCTCGGGCTCGGAGTCGGGCTCGGGCTCGGAGTCGGGCTCGGACTCGGGTTCGGGCCTCAGGGCCCCGTCAAGAGCCGCGCCACCGCCTGCTCGGCGGCCGCGACCGCGCCGCCGCCGCGCGCCACGGCTCGCACCACGCCGCGCTGGTCGATCACCACCACGTGCGGCAGCGCCTCGACCGAGTAGCGCAGCGACACCTCGTCGTCGCCAGCCACCAGGGTCATGCTCCAGCCGCGCTCGTCGAAGATGCGGCGCGCCTTGCCGGCGTCGTCGAGGTTGACCGCCAGCGTCACCACGCCGTCGCCCCAGCTCCGCGCCGCGCGATCGAGCCGCGGCAAGGAGGCCATGCACGGCCCGCACCACGTCGCCCAGAACTCGAGCACCACGACCTTGCCGCCCAGCGCCTCGCTCCGGATCGGCTCGGCGACGGGCGCGCCGCCGGCGCCGATCGCGATCAGCGCGAAGGGCGGCGCCGGTTGCCCCGCCTCGAGCGGACGCAGCCAGTCGAGGTGGCGGACGATCCAGCTCGCGTTGAGGGCCAGGGTCAGGGTCGCCAGCGCCGCCAGCGCCAGCCCGACGGCGCGCCCGCGGCGCGCGACCTCGGCCGCCATCGACGGGACGGCCCCGGGCGACGGCGCGGGCGCCACCGGGGTCACCGGCTCGCTCACGCCATCCTCCGCCGGGCCACCACCACGCCGAGCGCGGCCAGGCCGCCGCCCCAGCCCAGCGCGGCGACGAGCACCACGCCGCGCCCGGTCGCCGCCAGGGGCGCCACCGCCTGCACCCACAGCGCCGCGGCCAGGCTCACGGTCACCGGGGCCAGCGCGGCGACGCATGCCAGATCGAAGTCGCGGCCGAGGTGACGGCGCCGCCCGGCGGCCACCGTGACCGCGACCGACGCGACCAGGACGAACACCAGCGGGAACATCGACGCGCCCGACACCGCGCGCAGGATCGCCGGCACGGCGCCGCCGACGCCGACCCGGGCCGCGACCCAGCCCGCGGCCACCAGCTCGCGGGTATGGGCGGCCACCAGCACCACCGCGATCGCCCGCACCAGATCGCCCGCGGCGCGGCCGGCGGTGCGCGGATCGTCGGCGACCAGCAGGGCGGCGCGGGGCGCGGCCACCGCCAGGCCCCAGCGGGTCAGGAACCCGGGCGCCCCCTCCGGGCCCGGCTCCGCCCCGGCGCGCGAGGTCGACGGTCGGGCGTCGGCGCTCACTTGCCGCCGCCGCTGCGCTGGGAGATGAGCTTGCGCGCCTGCGCCACCACCGCCGACGGCACGCCCTTGGACTTGGCGATCTGACGGACGTCGCTCTCGCGCATGTGGATGAGCATCTTCGACGACTCGGAGATCGGCGTCTTGGGGTTCATGCACAGCGACTTCTTGATGCCGTACAGGCGCGTCCACTCGCGGCGGGTGGCGATGTAGCGGATGACGTCGTTGTCGAGCGAGTGGTTGCCGGCGTACTTGGCGGCCTCGAGATCGGACACCCCCGGCGCCTTGATCGCCGCCAGCGCCACCATGCGGATCGGGTCGCGGATGAGCAGCGAGCGGGCGAAGGCGTTGCCCAGGGACGCCAGGCGGATCTTGGCCGGCACCGACATCTTGGTGATCGGCACCTGCTTCTCGTCGACCACCGGCGCGCCGCCGGTGTCCTCGACGGCGTCGTCGGTGGTGCTCGCCACCACCGCGCTGTCGGCGACGCCTTGCACCCCGGCCAGGGCCTGGGCGAACACGGCGTCGGCGTCCGCCGCCACCGACGACGACGGGCTGCCGGCCACGACCCGCGCCAGCTCGTCCCACGCCGAGATGCCGCCGACCCGGACCTGGTTGCGCACCGCGAGCTCGACCGCGCGATCGACCGTCGACATCCGGGCCTGCGGGTTGGCGTACATGGCGGCGATGATGTCGGGGCAGCGCAGGAGCCGCTGCTCGTTGCCGGCGATGAGGTCGACCTCGCGCGGATCGCCGGCGCCCGCCAGGTCGACGATCGTGAGGTCGTCGACGCGGGGGTTGAGCACCAGGGCCTCGAACAGGGCGGGCGTCGCCCGCGCCCGCGGCGCCAGCCAGTCGAGGACGCGGGGATCGATCGCGGCGTCGGCGAGCGCCGCCGCCAGCACCTTCTCGGGCAGGCCCTGGGCGCTGGCCTGGGCCGCCGCCGCCACCGCCGGATCGCTCGCGACCAGGTGGTAGAGCACGGTCGCCAGCTCGGCCGGGCTGGGCAGCGGCAGGAGGCCGCGCGCCGCCATCGCGCGGCCGGGGCCGGGCGCGAGGGCCTTCTGCGCCGCCGGCGACAGGCGGGTCAGGGCGGAGGCGTCGAGCGGCGTGCGGGCGAGCGGCACCGGCCCAGGGTATGCCGCCCGGCGGCGGCCGGCCAGCCCCCGGCGGCCCCGTCGTCGCGGTCGCCGCCCGCCGCCCGCCACCCGCCGCCCGCCGCCCGTCCCGCGATCAGGCGCCGGCGGCCGGCGCCGCCGCCGCGCCGTGGGCGCCGGCGTTGCGGTCGTAGAGGATCTTGAGGCCCTTGAGGGTGAGCAGCTCGTCGGTGGTCTCGATCGCCGCCGACTCCTTGGCGATGAGCGCGGCCAGGCCGCCGGTGGCCAGGCAGCGGGCCGGGAAGTCGACCTCGGCGCGGATGCGGGCGACCAGCGCGTCGACCATCCCGGCGTAGCCGTAGAGGAGGCCGGCCTGCATCGAGGCCACGGTGTTGCGGCCGATGACCTTGGCCGGGCGCACCAGCTCCACCCGCGGCAGCTTGGCGGCGTGCTCGTACAGCGCCTCGGCGCTGATCTGGACGCCGGGGGCGATGATGCCGCCCAGGTACTCGCCCCGCGGCGTCACCACGTCCCAGGTGGTGGCGGTGCCGAAATCGACGACGATGCAGCCGGCCTTGAACTGCTCGTAGGCGGCCACCGCGTTGACGATGCGGTCGGCGCCGACCTCGCGCGGGTTCTCGTAGAGGATGGGCATGCCGGTCTTGATGCCGGGGCCGACCACCACCGCCGGCGCCCCCAGGTACTGCTTGAAGAAGCGCTGGATGCCGAACACCGCCGGCGGCACCACCGACGAGATGATGCCGGCGTCGAGGCTGCCCCAGGCGAAGCCCTCGAGCTCGAGCAGGGAGCGGACGAGCACCGCGTACTCGTCGGAGGTGCGCGAGGCCCGGGTCTCGATCCGCCAGTGCGCGAACAGATCGCCGCCGCGGAACACCCCGAGCACGGTGTTGGTGTTGCCGACGTCGACCGCGAGCAGGCAGGTCATGCTCGCCCCACTCTACCCCGGGCGGTCCGGCGCCGTCCCGCCTCCGTCGCCCGGCCGCGTTCTGTAGTAGGCTCGGCTCGATGAGGAGACTCGCACTATCGGCCATCCTGCTCCTGTCCCTGGTCGTCGCCGCCTGCGGAGGTCCGTCCGACGGCCCGCCGCCGCCGCTCGGCCGCAAGTTCGACGAGAGCTTCATCGCCGCGATCCCGGTCGACCAGCAGGCCGAGGTCATCGCCGCCCAGAACGACCACAACGTCGCCAACCGCGAGCGGGCCAAGGCCGAGGCCGACCAGCGCGAGCAGAAGCTCCAGCTCGACGTCGCCCGCAACGAGGCCCGCGCCGCCAAGCTCGATCTCGACTCCGCGTCGAGCCGGCTCAAGGCCGCCGAGCAGTCGGCCGATCAGAACCGCATCAACGACGCCACCCGCGAGAAGCGCGGCGCCGAGCTCGCCCGCAACGCGGCCGACGAGCGCGTCAAGTACTACACCGCCTACGGCAACTGGCTGCACCGCCTGCTCCGCTACACCCAGGAGAACACCTTCTGGCAGGAGGCCAAGTTCGAGCTGGCCAAGGCCCGCCTGGCGCAGAAGAACAACATCGCCCCGCCCGGCTTCAACTACGACAACTTCGTGCAGCAGGAGGCGCAGCGGGCCAAGCGCACCGACGCCTCGCGGCGCAAGGCCGAGGACGCCAAGAACGCGGCGCTGGGCGCCCGCCAGAAGTGGCTCGTGATCCAGGGCGAGGCCGACAAGGTCCTGGGCAAGAAGAGCCAGTTCCCCGACCCGATGTCGCCCACGCCGGCCCGCGGCACCGACCCGACCATGGGCGCGGGCGGCACGACCCTGGGCGGCGACGGCGCGCGCAGCGACCAGCAGGTCCCCCCCGCCGACGACGCGGCCGGCGGATCGCAGCCGTAGCCCGGGCCCGGACCGCCAGGACCCGCCGGGGATGACCACCAGCGAGAGCGAGGCCGCGCGCATCCTCGTCGTCGACGACGAGAAGGTGATCCGCGAGATCCTGGCCGAGTTCCTGACCCTCGAGGGCTACCACGTGGCGTCCGCCGAGGACGGCCAGAAGGCGCTCGAGGAGCTGCGCCTGCGCGCCTACGACCTCGTCATCTCCGATCTCAAGATGCCGCGGCTGTCGGGGCTGCAGCTCCTGGAGAAGCTGACCGAGGAGAACATCAACGTCCTGACCGTGATCATGACCGGCTTCGGCACGGTCGAGACCGCGATCGAGGCGATGAAGCGCGGCGCCTACGACTACATCCTCAAGCCGTTCAAGGTCGAGGAGGTCATCCACGTCGTCCAGCGCGGCCTCTACCGCCAGCAGCTCCAGGCCGAGAACATCCGCCTGCGCGAGGCGCTGACGATCTACCAGGTCAGCGAGGCCCTGGCCACCAGCCTCGACCTCGACCACATCCTCGACACCATCCTCAAGGCGGCGCTGGCCGAGACCGACGCCGACGTCGCCACCCTCCACCTCCGCGACCTCCGCACCGGCCGCTACGAGGAGCGGGTCAAGCTGGTGGGCCCGGCCGCCGGCGCGCCGGCGGTGCCGACCCCGGCCTTCGAGCTCCTGGTCGAGCGCTTCGACCGCGGCCAGCCGGTGGTCTCGCACGGCGAGAGCGCCAGCCGCTTCTTCGTCGGCGCCGCCGCGCCCGGCGGCGAGCTGCAGTCGTTCCTGTCGGTGCCGCTGCAGGTCGGGGCCGCGGTGATCGGCGTGCTCAACGTCTACAGCTTCACCCGCGGCAAGAAGTTCGACGAGGGTCATCGCAAGATGCTGACCGTCCTCGGCTCGCGGGCGGCCGGCGCCATCGACAACGCCCGGCTCTACGACGACCTGCGCATGCGCAACGACGAGCTGCGCGCCGCCAACGAGGTGCTGGAGGAGACCTTCCAGTCGACGGTGGCGGGCTTCGCCCAGGCCCTCGAGGAGACCGACCTCTACACCCGCGGCCACAGCGAGCGCGTCGCCCGCTACGCCGCGCTCATCGCCCGCGGCCTGACCCTGCCCGACCCCGAGATCCGCCGCATCGTCGAGGCCGGCGTCATGCACGACATCGGCAAGCTGGGCGTGCGCTACGACATGCTCAACAAGCCGGGCAAGCTCACCCCCGACGAGGTCCGGGTCTTCCGCCAGCACCCGGAGAAGGGCAAGCGCATCCTCGACCCCGTGCCCTGCCTGCACGGCCTCATCGACGGCTGCTGGTGCCACCACGAGTGGTGGGACGGCGGCGGCTACCCGCGCGGCCTGTCCGGCCACAACATCCCGCTGGTCGGCCGCATCGTCGCCGTCGCCGACGCCTACGACGCCATGACCTCGGACCGCGCCTACCGCCGCGCCCTGCCCCACGAGGTGGCGGTGGGCGAGATCGACCGCTGCGCCGGCACCCAGTTCGATCCCGAGCTGGCCGAGCTGTTCGTGAAGCTCATCGAGGAGCACCGCGACGAGCTGCGCCGGCGCGGCGAGGGCAGCCTCCTGCCGCGCTAGCCGCGCCGCCGCTACGGGACGCTGACCGCGAGGCCGATCGCGCCGCCGAGGAAGGTGTCGACGGCACCGCCGGCGATCACCGCGTCGCCGGGCTCGGGGTTCATGGCGAAGAAGTAGTGGCGGACCTCGGCCCGGGCGTAGGCGCCGAGCCAGCGGGTGAGGCGGACCTGGGCGCCGAGCGAGCCGTCGAGCCCGGCGCCCGTCAGCCGCGGGAACCAGGCGTCGCCGCCCAGATCGCCGGTGCCCAGGAGGTGGCGCCAGCCGCCGCGCACCACCAGCGTCCAGCGCGGGTCCAGCGGCACCCGACCGTCGACGCCGCCGCGGGCGAAGCGGTAGGTGACGTCGGGCACCAGCTCGCCGCCGCTCGCCATCTCGTCGTCGATCGCGAAGCGCTGCTCGCCGTAGGCGACCGCGGCCGCGACCTCGCCCCGGCGGATCGTCAGGGCGTAGCCCAGCGCCGCCGTCCACTCCGAGGCCGCCGTCGGGTACTCGGTGCCGTCGGAGGTCCGCGAGCCGTTGACGCCGACCGCGAGCTCGCCGCCGAGGGCGACGAAGGCGCCGGGGGCCCCGGCCAGGGGCCGGGCGGTGAAGGTCACGCCGACGGCGTTGGCGGCGAGATCGTAGCGCCGCAGCACCTGATCGAGATCGTCGTTCCACCGCAGGCGCCGCCAGAACGGCCGCTCGTCGACGGAGATGGCGAAGCGCGCGCGGCCCGCGCCGCGCACGGTGGCGGTCGCGCCCACGCCGGCGACGCCCTCGCCGGCCTCCCGGCCCCCGCCCGCCGGCGCGCGATCGAGCTCGTCCGTCGGTGGCGGGGTCGGCGGCGGCGCGACCACGACCGCCGGGGCCGGCGTCGGCGCGCGCGGCGCGGCGGCGGTGATCGCCTTGCCCAGGCGCGGCCAGGCCGCCTTGCCCACGGCGCGGGCCAGACGCGCGCGCCGCTCGGTCACGACCATGCGCCCTAGCTCGGCGCCGTCGGTCGCCTGGAGGACGGTGACGGTCGCGGTCAGGCGCTTCGCCTTGCGCGCCGCCTTGCCGGTGGGCGTCACCGCGATCGCGATGAAGGCGACCGCCACCTCGCGATCGTCGGTGCGCTCGACCTTGCGCGCCAGCGCCTTCGCGACCTCGCGGACCACCGCGGCGTCGTCGCCCTCGATCACGACCTGCGGGCGCTCGGCGGCCGCCGGCCGCGCCAGCGCCACCGCCATCACCAGGCCGAGCGCGACCGCGAGCGCGAGCCGGGCCCGGGCGCGGACCGCCCGAGGCGCCCGGCGCGTCACCCCCGCCGTCACGGGCCGCCTCCCGCCACCTCGTCGATCCAGCGCCGCACGCACTCGACGTCGGCCGGATCGAGCTCGGGCTCGCCGAACGGCATGCGCGAGCCGCACGGCGGCTGATCGGCGAGCTTCTGCAGGAGCAGGTGAGGCCCGCCGGCGGGATCGATCATGACCAGCCCGGTGCAGTCCTCCTGCACCGAGACCGCGCCCAGCAGCCGCGCGCCGGCGCCCGGCGACACCAGATCGAGGCCGGCCTCGGGCTCGGCCCCGGCGTGGCAGTCGCCGGCGCAGCTCTGCTGGAAGAGCTGCTCGACGTACCCCGGCGGGCAGTCGGCGAACCGCTCGGGGCGATCGAGCTCGCCGGCGCACCCGGCGGCGAGCGCGAGGGCGCCGACCAGCGCGGCGAGGACGACCGGGGGACGACGCAACGCCGGGCCGTTCACACCAGCCCCGGCAGCGGGCCGCGCAGATCGATCGCCGGCGCGCTCGCCTTCTTGGGCCGCACGCTCGGATCGCCGACGGTGTCGGTGTCGACGCCCATGGCCTGCGCGATCGAGACCAGGAGGTGGTTGTGGGGCAGGCCGATCGTGTTGTTCTCGTTGACCCAGCTCGCGGTGGTCGTGGTCAGCGTGTCGTGCTCGTAGTGCAGCCAGCGCCCGGTGCGGAAGCGCTGGCCGCCGCCGATGATCACCGCCGGCCAGCCGTCGTGACCGTGGCCGCCGTGGGCCAGCTCGCTGGTCCACAGGATGATCGTGTGGTCGAGCATCGTGCCGTTGCCCTCGGGGATGCCGTCGAGCAGGTCGGCGAGGTCGGCGATGTAGCGGGCGTAGCGGGCGGTGTAGTTGGTCATCATCTGCACCGCGTTGGGGTGCAGCGGATCGTTGAGCTGATCGGGGGACGAGGGGTGGGCGTAGTCCTGGTGCAGATCGCCGTCGCCGCCGATCTGCTCGACGAACAGCGGCCCGAACTGCATCGTCGCGACCCGCGAGATCCCGCACGACAGGGCCACCGCCATCAGCGACCAGAAGCTGGCGCAGTGCTCGTCGTAGCGCTGGGTGTGCGGGACCTGGCCCCAGTAGTAGTCGCTGATGGGCGGCGCGCCGCAGGTGAGGCCGCCCAGGCGGCGCAGGCGGGCCTCCACGTCGCTCAGCAGGTCGCGGTGGGTCTCGAGCTTGCGCCGGTCCTCGGTCGACAGCCGGCTGGCCATGGCGTCGTACATGCCGGCCACCGAGGCCAGGACGTCGGGCTGGGCCACCATCCGCGGATCGGGCGGCGTCGAGCCGTCGCCGTTGGGGAAGAGGCGGTTGAACAGGGCGCGCGGCTGCTCCTCGTGGGGCACCCGCTGCACCGGCTGCCCGGGCTGGAGCTCGGCGAACAGGGCGGCGTGGAAGTTGTACTCGTAGATGCCGGTCTCGAGGCTGACCATGTCGGTGAGCGTCGGATCCTGCTCGCGCAGGGCGCGGGCGATGAGCTGGTCGACCGACGGCCGGGCGGCGTTGCTCTTGATGCCCTCGATCGTCTCGCGGGCGATGCCGCCGGTCAGCGAGCTGACCCAGCCCTTGGCGTGGCCGTCGCCGTGCGGATCGGCGATCGCGGTGGCCAGCGACAGCCCGTCGACGACGGTGAGCTTGTTGCGGTGGCGGTGGAGCGGCCGCAGGCAGGGCGAGAACTCGTTCTCGGCCAGGCCGGTGAGCGCGTACTCCCAGCGCGTGCCGGGCGTCCGGCCCTGGTGCATGTCCCAGGTCGCATGCGGCACGCCGTGGTGGTGGTAGCAGATGATGAGGCGCATCGGCGGGGCGCCGACGCCAGCCTTGGCGCGCTTGCCGCGCAGGAGCGACGGCAGGAACAGCCCGCCGGCGCCGAGGCCGGCGGCCTGCAGGAAGCGACGACGCGAGGGCGTGAAGCGGGGGATGCGCATGTCAGTTGGCCTCCGCGACGATGCCGTTGAAGCGAGGGTGGACCGCGATCGAGCGCATCAGCCCGACCAGGCTGCCGCCGCTGGCGGCGAAGCCGTCGGCGACGTCGCGGGTCAGGCAGCGATCGTCGGTGGCGTCGGTGCCGGCCAGCGCGTACAGCATGTACTTGCGGGTCACGCAGCTCTCGACCTGCGGGCTGGCGGCCCGGACCTCGACCAGGGCGTGGGCGTCGGCCACGGTGGCGCCGGCGACGGTGCCGCTGGTGTCGATGGGCAGACCGTTGTCGTCGCTGCGCACCCGGCCCATGGTGTCGAAGCGCTCGAAGGTGAAGCCGATGGGGTTGATGATCGAGTGGCAGGTCTGGCACAGGTCGGCGCCGGTCACCCGATCGTAGTTCTGGCGGTTGGTGGTCGGCCCCATCTGCGGATCGCCCTCGGGGATCGACATGTCGACGCCGGCCGGCGGGCTGCCGAGCTCGACGCACATCAGGTCGCCGAGCACGAACAGGCCGCGCAGCACCGGCGATGGGTTGTTGGGGTGGCCGTGGCTGGCCAGGAACTGGGCCTGCATCAGGAAGCCCTTGCGCTCGGCCGGCAGCTCGACCTCGGCCCAGGTCCCGGCGGCGGGCGCCGGCAGCCCGTAGAAGGCCGCGGTCTCGGCGCTGATGAAGGCGCGCGGCGAGGTCAGGAGGTCGTCGATCGTGCCGCCGCGGGCGAAGATGATCTCGGCCAGGAAGCGGCGCGCCTCCTCGCGCAGGGCGTCGCGGACGCTGCCGGTCAGGCCGTCGGCGGGCAGCTTGCTGACCCGGTCGAGGCGGGCGAGATCGAGCCACTGCGAGGCGAAGACCATGAAGCCGTCGAGGGCGCGGGGATCGGCGAGCATGCGATCGACCTGGGCCTCGACCTGCGCCGGCGTCGCCAGGGACGACGAGGCCGCCGCCGCGAACAGCTCGTCGTCGGGCATCGTCGACCACAGCAGGTACGACAGGCGCGACGCGACGTCGTAGGGGCTGGGCTGGCGATCGGGGCCCACGGTCTCGACCTTGTAGAGGAAGGCCGGCGACTGGAGGATGACCTGGGTCGTCAGCTCGAGGGCGACGTCGAAGCCGGCGGCGGCCAGGTAGCCGTCGAAGACCTGCTGCAGCGTCGCCTGCTCGGAGGCCGCCAGCGGCCGCCGGTAGGCGCGGGGCGCGTACGCGGCGATGAAGGCGGCGCCGCAGGCGCTGTCGGCGGCGGCGCAGTCGATGACGTCGGCGCGGCGCTGGCGCACGCGCTCGGCGATGCGGGCGGCGGCGACGTTGTACTGGTTGACCAGGAGCGCCGACGGCTGCAGCGCCTCGGCGTCGTTGTCGAAGCCGCGGGGCGTGGGATCGGGGACCAGCTCGACCGACGGCAGCGTGATGGTGGGGAAGAGATCGCGGACCGTGTTGCGATACTCGGTGTGCGACAGGCGCCGCGGCGCCGGCAGCGGGACGAGCCCGCACTCGCCGCCGGTGTTGCCGGGATCGGCGATCGTGCCCCAGCAACCGGCAAGGGTCAGACCCAGCGCGGCGACCAGCGCGGCACGTGCGGACGTGAGCGAGCGTGTGCGTCGTTGCGGCACAGCGACCTCCATGGCTTGCGGTCAACGCTCGCAAGTCGCAGGCCGGACCGCCGACCTCGTGATCCTCGATGCTTGGGGCGCCGAGCTGCCCCGGGAGCATGTGACACGCTGACGCGTCGAGGGCCGCAGGCACCAACCCTGGTGCGATCTGCCCCGGCCGTGCGATGATCGGCGAGCCGTCGTCGATCGATCGAGGGACGTTCCGATGAGCCGAAAGTCTGCGTTCTGGGTGTGCGCCGCGTTGCTGTCGAGCGCGCCGGCGATGGCGCAACCGGCGGCGGAGCCGATGGGCGACCAGGGGATCGATCCCGGGGCCGAGCCGCCGGGTGATCCCGCGGCCGCGCCTGGCGCGACCGCGCCGGCACCACCGGTGGCCTACGGACCGCCGCCGCCGACCGCGGAGTTCGTGTCGACCGGCGCGCTGCAGTGGGAGGTGCTGATCGATCGCCAGCCGGTGTGCGTGACGCCGTGCTCGCTGGGCGTGCCGCGCGGGCGCTGGGTGTCGATGCGGACGCGCGAGCGCCGCCCGGTGCGGGTCGAGGTCGGCATGCTCGGCGAGCAGCCGGTGACGGTGGCCGCCAAGCCCCTCCACAACGGCGCCTACGCCACCGGCGTCACCTTCACCGCGCTCGGCGGCACCGCGGTGGTCACCGGGATCGTGCTCACCGCCGTCGGCTGCGCCACCGACCGCGACGGCATGTGCACCGCCGGCCTCATCACCGGAGGCGTCGGCGCGGTGGTCACCGCGGGCTCGATCTGGCTGATGACCCGGGCCGTGCCCCGGGTGCGCATCCACCGCCACGCCGGCCTCGCCGTGGGCCCCGGCGGCGGCGTGATCACCGGCCGCTTCTGACGCCCGGGCGCGGCCTCCAGCGCAGGACGTCCACGGTCGCCGGGCTCTGCCGTGCCAGCGGCTCGACGACCAGGCGCGGGTGGCCCATGTGTATGACGAGGTCGAAGCCGTCGAGCATGCCGTCGGGCCCGCCGCGGTGCGGACCGTCGGGATCGCTGCGGTCCTCCCACAGCGCGGCGACGTGGTCCCAGGCGCGCGGCGTGTGACCGGCGAGCGCACCGCCGTAGTCGATGCGGATCAGGTCGCCGCGGCGGACGCCGGTGATGGGCGCGGCCGGCCGGCCGTCGTCGTCGAGCGCGGTCGCCGACGCGACCGCGGTCGCGAACCGCGGCAGCCCGGCGACGTTGGTGTAGGGCACGTCGGCGCGGCCGCTGCGGCGGAGCGCGCCGACCAGGACGTCGGCGCAGTCGGCGCCGGTGAAGCGCTCGGTCTGGTGGTTCCGGCCGCCGCCGGCCGAGCCGAAGACCTCGGGCACGAGCAGGTACGCGGCGAGCCAGCCCACGAAGTCGTCGCCGCTGCGGATCGAGACCCGGTGGACGCGCGCGGTGAGCCCGTAGGGATCGGTCGCCTCGGCGCCGGGCGTCGCCAGGCGCGCGCCGCCGACCTCGACCTCGGCCGTGTAGCGGACCGTGCCCAGGCCGGCGAGCGGCGCCGGCATCGCGCCGGCCTCGTGGGCGACGACCCGGGCGGCGACGCGGCGCGCCTCCGCCGCGTCCGACCACGGCGCCAGCACCCGCTCGAAGTAGGCGATGCGATCGTAGCCGAGCCAGCGGCCGAAGTCGCGGGCCTCGGTGGAGACGTTGGCGTAGAACGCGCTGGTCGCGCCGTTGGCCGCCGGGCCCGGCCGGAAGCCGTGAGGCTCGACCGTCGACCACTGCACGCGCACCGGGCCCAGCGCCGCCAGGTCGCGGCGCTCGCCGCCGCGCACGGCGCGCCCGCCCAGCCACAGCGGGGCGAGCTCGGCGTCGGCGACGACCACCCGGCGCCGGCCCTCGCGCCCGATCACCACCACCGCCAGCTCGGCGTCGTCGCCGAGACGAGCCTCGGTCGGCCGGTCGGTCCACGGCGCGCCGGCGGCGGCGCGCCCGACGATGACCACGCGCTCGGGCACGAGCGGCGCCGCGCCAGCGTCGGCGGCCACCGCGCCCAGCGCCAGCCCGATCCCGACGACGACGGCGACCGGGCCGATGACGCGCATGCCTCGGGTATGCGCGACCGGGGCAGCTCGCGCAACCTCGGGGAGGGCTCAGGTGGTCAGCGCCGCGCGCAGCTCGTCGATGATCGTGGCCGGGGCGCGGACCGTGACGCGGGTGCCGTGCTCGTCGTGGTGCTCGTCGAGGACGCGGCAGCGGGTGTGGAGCTCGTGGATGAGCTTGTGACGGGCCCACGGCACCACCAGCTCGGCGGTGACCGCGGCGCCGGCGAAGTGCTCGATCAGGCGCTCGCGGAGCGCGGCGACGTCGCCGGCGTCCTTGGCCGACATGAGCACGGCGTCGGGGAACGCCAGGGCGAGCTCGGCGCGGGCAGCGGGGTCCAGGCGATCGGCCTTGTTGAGCACCAGCAGCATCGGGGCGTCGGCGCCGACCTCGCCCAGCACCCCGCGGGTGACCGCCATGTGATCGCGGAACGCGGGGTCGGCGGCGTCGACCACCTGCAGGAGCAGGTCGGCCACGGCGGCCTCCTCGAGCGTCGACCGGAACGACGCGACCAGATCGTGGGGCAGCTTCTTGATGAAGCCGACGGTGTCCGACAGGAGGAGGGGCGGCCTGACCCGCCCGTCGAGCACGCGCACGGTGGTGTCGAGGGTCGCGAACAGCTTGTCGGCGACGTAGACCTCGCTGCCGGTGAGCGCGCGCATGAGCGAGCTCTTGCCGGCGTTGGTGTAGCCGACCACGGCGATGGTCCGGGCGTCGCCGCGGCGCTGGCGCCGGGTCTTGCCGCCCGCCTCGATCGCGGCGAGCTCGCGGCGCAGCTCGGCGATGCGATCGCGGATCCGCCGGCGGTCGAGCTCGAGCGCGCTCTCGCCGGCGCCCTTGCCGCCGACGCCGCCGCGCACGCGGTCGCCGCCGCCGCCGCCCTCGCGCAGCCGCGGCGCCTCGTAGGCGAGGCGCGCGATCTCGACCTGGAGCCGAGCCTCGCGGGTGCGGGCGTGGCGGTGGAAGATGCCGAGGATGACCTGGGTGCGGTCGTGGACGTCGGCCCCGGTGGCCTTCTCCAGGTTGCGGGCCTGGGTCGGCGACAGATCGTGGTCGACGAGGACGATGGTGGCGAGGCGGGCGGGATCACGCGGCGGAGCGCCGGGATCGGCCCCGGCCCCGGACTCGGACTCGGACCCGGACTCGGACTCGGACTCGGACTCGGAGCCGGACTCGGACTCGGACTCGGAGCCGGACTCGGTCTCGGCCTCGGCCTCGGCCTCGGCCTCGGCCTCGGCCTCGGACCCGGACCCGGTCCGCGGCTCGCCCTTCCGCCGCCCCGGCTTCTGGTACGCCGGGACCTCGCCGGTGCCGCCGGTCCATCGCGCCAGCTCGACCAGCTTGCCGTCGCCGAGCACCTTGCCGGCGGCCAGCCGCGCCCGGCGCTGGGTCACGGTGCCGATGACCTCGAGGCCGAGGGTGGTCGCGAGCCGGCGCAGCTCGGCGATCGACGAGGCGAAGGCGCCGTCGTCGACGTCGGGGAGCTGCACGGCGGCGATCACCGCGCGGGGCCGGTCGGGCTCGGACATGGCGCGGCACTCTGCCCGAAGCCCCTGGCCCCGGCAAGCGCGGCCGCCGGCTAGGCGGTCAGGTGGCCGACCTCGGCCGCGAACCCGAGCAGCCGCTCGTGGAAGCCGCGCGGCGCCTCGGCCTGCATCATGTGGCCGGCGCCGGGCACGACGTCCATGCGGGCGCGGGGGAGCGCCGCGGTCAGGGCCTCGATCGTCGGCCGGAAGTACGGCGCCGAGCGATCGCCGGCGAGCAGGAGCGCCGGCGTCGCGATCGCCGGCAGCGTCGCGTAGCGCACCCGGTAGCGGGTGAGGGCGTGGCAGTCGCCGCGGATCTGTGGCCAGTACGAGGTGCTGCGGACCTGGAAGGCGCGGGGCAGCCGGCTCCACGCCGCCTCGCCCAGCACCGTGCGCAGGAAGCGCTCGGCGGCGGCGGGGCCGCCCTCGCGCGCGGCCAGCTCGTCGAGGGCCGTCACCAGCGCGCCCTGGGTGTCGGGCGCGTCGTCGGAGGGCGGCAGCGGCGGCTCGAGCAGCACCATGGCGGCGAGCTCGGGCGGCGCCCGCCGCGCCGCCTCGAGCACCACCACGCCGCCCATGCTCGAGCCCACCACCAGCGCCGGTCGCCGGAGCTCGGCGAGCAGCGCCACCAGGTCGGCGGCGTGATCCTCCACGGTGAGCGCCCGGCCGTCGGGAGCGGGCGAGCGGCCGGCGCCGCGCCGGTCGTAGGCCACCAGCTCGACCTGCTCGGTCAGCTTGCTGGCGAGCTGGATCGACCAGGTGGCGTGGTCGGTGGCGCTGCCGTGGACCAGCACGACCAGCGGGCCGGCGCCGGCGCGAACGACGTGGAGCGGGGCGGACATCGGCGGTACATTCCTAGCAGATGAGCGCGCCCTCGCGCCCCGAAGGCCCGTCGGCCGACGACGCGCTCGCCGCGACCCTGGCGCCGCCGGCGGCCGCCGCGACCGCGACCGCGGCTGGCGGCGCCGACGCGACCCTCGCCGCGGGACCGGCGACGGCGCCGCCGCGCGCGCCGGCGGCCGGCGGGCTCGCCACCGACGCCACGATCGCCGCCGGCACCTCCACCGATCGCCGCCGCGCCGAGGTCGAGTCCTACCGCGACACCCTCGCCGCCAGCGGCGCCGGCGCGCCCGCCGGACCGGGCGCCGCCGACGACCTGCCGGTCGCCGATCCCGCCCAGTACATCGCCGAGCGCGAGGTCGCCCGTGGCGGCATGGGCCGCATCATCGCCGCCCACGATCGCCACCTCGGACGACCGGTCGCGCTGAAGGAGCTGCTCCACGCCGACCCCGAGCAGGCGGCGCGCTTCCGCCGCGAGGCCCTCATCACCGCCCGCCTCCAGCACCCCGCGATCGTGCCGGTGTACCAGGCCGGGCGCTGGCCGTCGGGCGAGCCGTTCTACGCCATGAAGCTGGTGGCCGGCCGCCCCCTCGATCGGGTGATCGCCGCCGCCACCACGCTGCCCGAGCGGCTGGCGCTCCTGCCGTCGATCCTGGCCGCGGTCGAGGCCATCGCCTACGCCCACTCGCGCCGCGTCGTCCACCGCGACCTCCAGCCCGCCAACGTGCTGGTGGGCGACTTCGGCGAGATCGTCGTCATCGACTGGGGCCTGGCCAAGGATCTCGACGCGCCCACCGAGGACGCCGTCGCGACCCTCCGCCGCGGCCCCGCCGGGGCCGGGTCCGGGTCCGGGTCCGGGTCCGACTCCGAGCCCGATTCCGAGCCCGATTCCGATTCCGAGCCCGATTCCGAGCCCGATTCCGGATCCGAGTCCGGATCCGATTCCGGATCCGATTCCGAGCCCGATTCCGATCCCGGTTCCGATTCCGAGCCCGATCCCGATTCCGCTCCCGGTTCCGGATCCGGTTCCGGTTCCGCTCGCGCCGCCCCCGGCCCCCGCCCCGCCCGCGCCAACCTCGCCGCCGGATCGTCGGCGCGCCGCAGCCGCGGCAGCCCCGGCCCCAGCACCGCCGCCGCCGGCTCGCTCACCGTGGCCGGCGCCGTCATGGGCACGCCGGCCTACATGCCTCCCGAGCAGGCGCGAGGGGACGCCGTCGACGAGCGCGCCGACGTCTTCAGCCTGGGCGCGATGCTCTACCACACCCTGGCCGGCGCCCCGCCCTACGCCGCCCGCACCGCCACCGACGTCATCGCCCACGCCATCGCCGGCAAGGTCGTGCCGCTGTCGGCGCGCCGGACCGGCGCCCCGCCCGACCTGGTCGCGATCGTCGAGCGCGCCATGGCCCACGCGCCGGCCGACCGCTACCCCACCGCCCAGGCCCTGGCCGAGGAGCTGCGCCGCTTCCAGACCGGGCAGCTCGTCGCCGCCCACGCGTACTCGCTGACCGAGCGGCTCGCCCGCTTCGTCCGCCGCCACCGCGCCGCCGTCACGGTCTCCGCGATCGCCCTCGCCGCGTTCGCGGTGCTCGGCACCCTGGCGGTCCGCCGCATCGTCGCCGAGCGCGACCGCGCCACCGCCCAGCGCGAGCTCGCCGAGCGCCGGCGGGTCGCCGCCGAGGGCATCGTCGACTTCATGGTCGACGACATGCGCGGGAGCCTGGGCGCGATCGGCCGCAAGGACCTGCTGGCCGGGATGGGCGGGCGCATCCGCGACTACTACGCCCGCCTCGCCGACCTGCCCGGCGGCCTCACCGCCGACGACACCGTGCGCATGGCCACCGCGCTCCACACCCTGGGCCAGGCCGAGGTCGAGCGCGGCGATCCGGCGGCGGCCCTGGGGTCGCTGGGCGACGGCCGGGCCCGCCTCGAGGCCCTGCTCGCGACCCTGCCCGACGGCCCGGCCCAGGATCGCCCCCGCCTGCTCCTGGCCGAGATCCTGGTCGAGATCGGCCGCGTCCAGCACGCCCGCGGCGAGTACGCCGCCGAGATCGAGACCCTGCGCGCCGCGCTCGCCCACCACGCCGCGCTGCTCGTCCGAAATCCGGACGACAAGGCGACGCTCCTGGCCGCCGCCACCGCCCACGACCTCATCGGCGACGTCAGCCGCAACCTCAACCGGCTCGACGACAGCACCCGCGAGTACGACCTGGCCCTGGCCGCCCGCAAGCGCGTGGTCGACGCCCACCCCGAGGACGACGACGCCACCGCCGCCCTCGCCACCAGCCACTTCAAGCGGGCGAGCTCGGCCTACGCCCGCGGCGACAGCGCGCGCGCGCTCGAGGACTACCTGGCGGCCGAGCGCCTGCGCCAGGCCGTGGTCGCCGCCCACCCCGAGCACACCGGCCGCCAGCTCGATCTGGTCCGCGCCCACACCCAGGTCGCCGATCTGTCGCGCGAGCTGGGCCGGCTCGAGGCCGCGGTCGCCGGCTACCAGCAGGCGCTGGCGATCGTCGACGGCCTCCTCCGCCGCGACCCCGGCAACGGCACCTGGCGCAGGGAGCGCGGCATCCTGCTCTCCAACTGGGGCTACGCCCTGCTCGAGCCCGGCGACGCCGACGGCGCGCTGCGCCTGCTCACCCAGGGCCTCGCCAACCACACCGCGCTCCTGGCGCAGGATCCCGACAACACGAGCTGGCTCATCGACGTGTCGCGCCTGCACTTCCGCAAGGGCGACGCCCACCTCTACCAGGGCGACCTCGCCGCCGCCCTCGCGCAGTACGTCGCCGCCCGCGAGATCCGCGAGCGCCTGCTCGCCCGCGACCCCGCGAGCCCGCTGTGGCGGCGGCTGGTGGCGTGGTCGGACAGCAAGATCTCCTACGCCCACTGGGTCGGCGGCGACCTCGCCCGCGCCCGCCGCGCCGGCGAGTCGGCGCTGCCCCTGCGCCGCAAGCTCCACGACGAGAGTCCCGACCAGGCCCTCATCCGCAACGAGGTGGCGCTGTCCGAGATCCAGCTCGCCCGCGTCCACCTCCGCGCCGGCGAGCATGCCCTGGGCGAGGCCCGGGCCGAGGCGGCCATCGCGCTGGTCGACAAGCTCATCGCCGCCGACGACCTGAGCGTGGAGTGGAAGGAGACCCTGGTGAGCGGCCTCCTCGTGCGCGCCGAGCTCCACCTCGCCACCGGCGACCACGCCGCCGCCCTCGCCGACGCCGAGCGCGCGGTGGCCGCCGCCGAGGTCGGCGTCGCGGCCTCGCCGGGCTCGGCGGTGTGGCCGACCCTGGCCGCCGAGGCCCGCGGCCTGCGCGCGCGGGCCCGCCTGGCCCGCGCGGGGGCGACCGCCGCCGATCGCGCGCTGGCAGGCGTCGATCTCGATCAGGCGGTGGCCGCGCTCGAGGCCCTGGCCGCGGCCGGCCGCCTCGCCGCCGACAAGCGCCCCGTCCTCGCCCGCCTGGCGGCGGCGCGGCGCCGGTAGCGCCTGACCGCGAGCAGCGGCGCCGGCCCAGCCCCGGCGGGGCGGTCCGGCCGCGCCGCCGATACCTGGCGTGGCCCGCCGGGAATGTCCGGGCCCCGCCGCCGGTCCAGGTGTCGACCTCGCGTCGACCACACGTTCCCACCCCGGGCGCCCGTGCTAGGCTCGCCCGGTACCCGGAGGAAAGAACCCATGGCATTCGCAGCAATGGCTGATCGCCGTCCCATCCCTGGCGCCGTCGCCACCCTCGGCGTCAGCGAGCGCGTCGCGTTCCTGCGCCGCACCTACGCCCACCTCGGCATCGCGCTCCTCGCGTTCGCCGCCGTCACCGCCGGCATGATGCGCTTCATGCCCGAGACCAGCCTCAAGTTCTCGGCCTGGGCGTTGAAGGGGAGCTTCAACTGGCTCCTGGTCCTCGGCCTGTTCATGGTCGTCGGCTGGATCGCCGAGCGCATGGCCCGCTCCGACACCTCGCGGGGCGTGCAGTACCTCGGCCTCGGCCTGGCGGTCACCGCGCAGGGCGTGCTGCTGCAGCCGCTGCTCTGGGTCGCCATCGTCCGGTTCGGCGCCAGCGGCGCCAACGACATCATCCTCAACGCCGCGCTCATCACCATGACGATCTTCGTCGGCCTGACCGCGACGGTGTTCGTGACCAAGAAGGACTTCTCGTTCCTGCGCGGCATCCTCACCGTCCTCACCTTCGGCGCGCTCGGCATCATCCTGGCGTCGATGCTGTTCGGCTTCGCGCTGGGCGCGGTCTTCTGCGGCGCCATGATCGCGCTCATGGCCGGCTACATCCTGTTCCAGACCTCGGCGGTGATGAAGGACTTCCCGCCGACCCACCACGTGGCGGCGGCGCTGATGCTGTTCTCGACGGTCGCCACGCTGTTCTGGTACGTGCTGCAGCTCCTCATGTCGCTGCGCGGCGACTGACCGCACGACGAGGTCGGGCCGCGCCGCCCGCTACCTCATCGCGCCCCGTGGCGACGCGGGCCCTGGCCTCCGGGGCCCGCGTCGTTTTCGGAGCATGGGCTATACTGGGCAGCAGATGCGCGCCCTCGTCCCGGCTCCGGCTCCGGCCGCTCTGACCGCTCCCGGCGCCGCGGATCCGGCCACGCCCCCGGTGTCCGAGCTCCTGGCCGCGGTCCACCGGCTCGAGGCCAGCGTGGCGTCGGTCATCCGCGGCAAGCCGCAGGCGATCCGGCTGGCGGTGACCACGCTCCTGGCGCGCGGCCACCTCCTCATCGAGGACATCCCCGGCGTCGGCAAGACCACCCTCGCGCGCTCGCTGGCCGCGGCGGTCGGCGGCACCTTCCGCCGCATCCAGTTCACCAGCGACCTCCTGCCCTCGGACATCACCGGCGTCTCGATCTACGACCCGGACGATCGCAGCTTCGAGCTGCGCAAGGGGCCGATCTTCGCCAACATCGTCCTCGCCGACGAGATCAACCGGACGACGCCGCGCACCCAGTCGGCCTTGCTCGAGGCCATGAGCGAGGGCCACGTCTCGATCGACGACGTCACCCACGCCCTGCCGCCGCCGTTCATGGTGCTGGCGACCCAGAACCCGGTCGAGCACTTCGGCACCTACCCCCTGCCCGAGTCGCAGATGGATCGCTTCCTCCTGCGCATCCACCTCGGCTACCCCGACCGCCAGGTCGAGCGCGAGCTCCTGCGCGACCGCGGCGGCGGCGATCCGGTGGCGGCGCTGTCGGCCGTGATCGATCACGACCACCTGCGCGCCGCCCAGGACGCGGTCGAGCGGGTGCGGGTCGACGACGCCCTGGTCGACTACGCCATGTCCGTGGTCGAGGACAGCCGCAAGAACGCCGCGATCGCGGTCGGGGTCTCGACCCGCGGCGCCCTGGCCTGGTACCGCGCCGCCCAGGCCCACGCCTTCGCCGACGGCCGCGACTACGCCGTCCCCGACGATCTCAAGCGGCTCGCGGTGCCGGCCCTGGCCCACCGCGTGACCCTGCCCGCCGCCCACGAGTCGCTCGGCCGCGCCCGCGTCGAGGCCGAGCGCGCCATCGCCGAGATCGTCGCGCGGGTGCCGGTGCCGACCTGATGCCGGCCCGACCCGGCCCGGCCCGCTCGCGCTGGCGCCGCGCGCTGCGCCGGCTGCGCCCGCCGCGGCGGCTGTCGTTCACCCGCGAGGGCCGGTGGCTGACCTTCCTCGCCGTCGCGATCGGCGTCGCCGCGATCAACACCGGCAACAACCTGCTCTACCTGATCCTGGCCTGGCTCCTGTCCTTCATCATCGCGTCGGGCGTGCTGTCGGAGGTGACGATGCGCGGCCTGGTGGTGCGCCGCCGCCCGCCGCCGCAGATCTTCGCCGGCCAGCCCTTCCTGATGGAGATCTCGGTGGAGAACCAGAAGGCCGGCCTGGCCTCGTTCTCGATCGAGGTCGAGGACCTGGTCGACGGCCGGCCGCTCGACAAGAAGTGCTACTTCCTCAAGATCCCGCCCGGCCGCACCCAGCGCACCTCGTACCGCCACACCTTCGCCCGCCGCGGGCTGTACCGCTTCGACGGCTTCCGCATCGCCACGCGCTTCCCGTTCACGCTCTTCCGCAAGTCCAGGGACGCCGACGAGCTGACCGAGGTGCTGGTCTACCCGCGTCTGGTCGGCGTCAGCCGCCCGCCGCCGCGGCCTCGCGCCCGCGGCGCCGGCACCAGCCACCGCATCGGCCGGCGCGGCGAGTTCTTCGGCCTCCGCGAGTGGCGGCAGGGCGACGACCGCCGCGGCATCCACTGGCGCTCGACCGCGCGCACCGGCCGGGTGATGGTGCGCGAGCACGAGGACGAGCTCGAGCGCCAGGTCACGATCGCCGTCGACAGCGCGCTGCCGGCCCGCGTGGTGCGGGCGCTGGTCGCCGGCGAGCGCGTGCGCGAGGACGGGCCCGCGGTCGACGCCGTCGAGCGCGCGATCTCCCACGCCGCCAGCCTGGCCAGCGCGTACCTCGAGGCCGGGTGGGCGGTCGGCCTCGCCGCCCGCGGCGCCCAGGTGCCGCGCGCCAGCGGGCGCGCCCAGCTCACCCGCATCCTGCGCGAGCTGGCGCTCCTGCCGCCGGTCACCGACGAGGTGGCGATGGCGGAGCTCGATCCCCGCCACGATCGCGTGCTGTGCGTCCCGGCCGAGCTCCCGGCCGCCGGCCGGCCGCCCGCCGACCACGTCGTGCCCTGCTAGGCCCCACGCCCATGCGCTTCGCCCAGGCCCACAAGGTCACCAGCTACCTCACCGTCGCCAGCGCGTTCCTCGCCCTGGTCTCGGGCGGGACGGTGTCGCCGCTGGTCACCCTGCTCGGCGGGCTCGGCCTCGCCGGCTCGTGGTGGTGGGAGGCGCCGCGGGTCCGGGTCGAGCGCTGGACCTGGCTCTTCACCGGGCTGTCGCTCCTGGCCCTGGCCTGGGGCGTGGTGCTGGGGGTGACCACCGGCGACTACCTCGGCCAGGGCGCCGGCTTCCTCGTCATCCTCACCGTCGCCCGCGCCTTCACCCGCAAGGCGGCCAAGGACTGGCAGCAGCTCTACCTGCTCGCCTTCCTGATGCTGGTCGCCGGCAGCGTCATGAGCGGCGACCTGCTCTACGGCCTGTGCTTCCTGGTCTTCGTCGTGTCGACGACCTGGACCCTCATCCTGTTCCACCTGCGGCGCGAGATGGAGGACAACTTCCTGCTCAAGCACGCCGACCCGCGGGCCTCGGAGCGGGTCGAGGTCCGCCGCATCCTCGAGTCGCGGCGCATCGTCGATCGCCGGTTCTTCGTCGGCACCGGCCTGGTGTCGCTGGGCGTGTTCGTGCTGGCGACGCTCATGTTCCTCACCATCCCCCGGGTCGGGGTCGGCTTCCTGTTCCGCGGCAAGAGCGGCCTCAACATGGTCGGCTTCTCCGACGGCGTGAAGCTGGGCGGCCACGGCCGGCTCAAGACCGACGCGACGATCGTGATGCGGGTCCAGGTCTCGGAGCCCATGCTGCGCGGCCGCGACGCCCCCTACGTCTACTGGCGCGGCGTCGCCTTCGACCTGTACCGCAACGGCGAGTGGACGCGCAGCCGCCGCGCGCCCGACACCCGCGTCCAGCACGAGCGCACCGGCCCCAACCGCGCCCGCCGCTACCTGCTGGGCGACGCCCGATCGATGGCCAGCGACGAGCGCTCGCTCCGGCGCGAGCGCGCCGTGCGGCAGGAGATCTGGCTCGAGCCGCTCGGCGCCGACGTCCTGTTCGGGGCGTCGCGGCCGCTGGCGTTCGAGGTCGACCTGCCGCTGCGACGCGGCCGCCCGCCCGCGGAGCGCAACGACGAGATCCGCCTGCCCCGCGACGGCCCGCTCCACTACACCGTGTGGTCCGAGCTCGATCTGCCCGGCGCCGCCGACGCCCGCGCCCTGCGCGCCGCCGCCGGCAGCGAGCTGCCGCGCGGCTACGACGTCTACCTGCAGGTACCGCCCGAGATCACCGCGCGCACGCGGGCCAAGGCCCAGGAGATCACCGCCGGCGCGGTCACCAACTACGACAAGGCGGTGCGGATCCGCGACTGGCTCCACGAGCACATGCGCTACACGCTCGACCTGCGCGACCCCGGCGGCCAGGAGCCCATCGACCACTTCCTGTTCGATCGCAAGGCCGGCCACTGCGAGTACTTCTCGTCGGCGTTCGCGATCATGGCCCGGATCGTCGGCGTCCCCACCCGCAGCGTCAACGGCTTCCTCGGCGGCGAGTGGAACGAGTACGACGGCTACATCGCGGTGCGCGCCGGCGACGCCCACTCGTGGGCCGAGGTCTGGTTCCCCGGCCACGGCTGGGTCACGTTCGAGCCGACGCCGCCGGGCGAGGTCGATCGCCTCGGCCGCGGCGGCAGCGGGTGGCGGGCGAGCTTCGGCCGCTGGCTCGACACCCTGCGCTTCCAGTGGAGCAAGTGGGTGATCGACTACGACATCTACCAGCAGCTCGAGCTGTTCCGCGCGGTGGGGCACCGCTTCAAGGGCGGCGCCCGCTCGCTGCGCGACGCCTGGGACGCGGTCGAGCGCTGGTCCGGGCGCCACTGGCCGTGGCTCGCGGCCGCCGGCGGCGGCGCGCTCGCGGCCCTCGCCCTGTGGCTCCGGCGTCGACGCCGGCACCGCGGCCCCGCCCTCGACGCGCCCGCCGCCCGCTCGCCCGCGCGCTCCGAGCTGGCGCGGCTCTACGAGCGCGCCGCCCGCCGCCTGGCCCGCCGCGGCCACCGCCGCGATCCGGCGATGACGCCGCGCGAGCTCGCCCGTCACCTCGCCGAGCGCGGCGTCGCCGGCGCCGCCGAGCTGGCCGAGCTGACCGAGCTGTACTACGCGGCGGCGTGGGGCGGCCTCGCGACCGCCGACATGCTCGCGCGGGCCCGCGTCCTGGCGGCCCGGATCGACGCACTCCGCGACGCGCCGCCGGCCTCCGCCCACGCCCTGCCACCGCCCCCGCCGCCGCCGTGACCGCCGGCGTGCCCCGGTGACAAGGACCACGCGCGCGCCCTGCCATTGTGGCAGACGAATTGCCCGTGGATCGACGGCATGTTAGCTAGGGGCTGGCGCCGAACCCGGCACCGCCCTTGCAGAAGGCGTCCCCCATGCGTGTCTGGCCCGTCGTCTCGTCGCTCGCCGTCCTCGCCAGCGCAGCCCCGTCCGTGGCCCACGCCGAGCTCGGCGGCGGCACGCTCGCGGTGGAGCTCAAGACGCCGTCGGACCCCGCGGCCGACGCCGGCTCGACCGACGAGGGCGACTTCATCGTCCCGACCGAGGACGCGCGCCTGCGCTACTTCAACCTCGCCCGCTGCGTGTGCGACGACACCGTCGCCGACCAGAACTACCACCTGCGGGTGAGCTGGGCGACCCAGCCCGCCGAGTCGGTGGCCGGCACCCAGATCTTCGTCTACGCCGGCTCCGGCTGCGAGGCGGTCACCAACCCCGCCGACCGCGACGCGCGCTGCACCCAGCTCGAGCCCATCCCCGACGCGGCCGACGTGCGGCTGGTGGTCAAGCGCTTCGAGAGCGTGCGCACGCTGCTCACGCCGGCCGCGACCTCGACCGCGTGCGACCCCAACGTCACCGCGACCGCGCTCGGCTTCTACACCAGCAGCGACGGCGGCACGACCCTCACCCCCGAGACGGTGGTGGAGGTGTCGCCGGTCGACATGCGCGCGCCGGCGGTCCCCGACCGCGTCACGGTCAGCGCCCAGGAGGGCCAGATCACGCTCGGGTGGAGCCGCATCTCGAGCGGCACCGAGGACTACGCCTACTTCCAGGCCCTGTGCGCGGTCGGCGGCGCCCCCGCCCACGACGAGCCCACCCACGCCACCCGCTTCGACACCGTGGCCTCGGTGTGCGGCGCCGGCGTCGCCGAGCTCGAGGGCGCCACCGTCACCAACCCGGAGGACGTGACCGGCACGCCCGTCACCTTCGCCAGCCTGCCCGCCGCGCTGGCCCGCCTCGACGCGACGTTCGTCTGCGGCCAGGCCACCGGCGGGAGCGCGACCTCGGTCACCCTCGGCGGGCTGGCCAACGGCGTCGAGTACACGGTGGTGCTGGTGGCGATGGACAAGGCCGGCAACTACAGCGCGCGCTACGTGCCCACGACCATCACCCCCCAGCCGGTGACCGACTTCTGGGAGGACCTGAACGAGGAGAACCCCGACGTCGAGGGCGGGCTGTGCCTGGTCGAGGCGACCCTGGGCGGCGGCGGCGGCGCGCTCCTCGGCGCGCTGCGGGCGTGGCGCGACGAGCTCGCGACGTCGGCGGCCGGGCGCTGGCTGGTGGCCCGCTACTACGCCTGGGGCGCGCCGCTGGCCGAGCTCGCGCGCGAGTCGGTGGTCGCCCGCGTCGTGCTGGCGGTGGCGCTCCTGCCGCTGGTGGCGGTGGCGCTGGTGTGGCACGCGCTGGGCCTGCCGCTCCTGCTGGCGCTGACCGCCGCCGCCCTGTGGTGGCGCCGGCGCCGGGCCGCGCCGACGGCGGCCGCGCGCCGGCGTCGGCTGCGCCTCGCCCTGGCCGCGGCGGTGGTGGTGGCGCCGGCGGTGGCCGCCGCCCAGAGCGCGACCCCGTACTGGGACGACGATCTGGCGATGTCGACCGCGGTCGATCCCGAGCCGGCCTGGCACTTCGGCCTCCGCCTCGGCCCGTTCACGCCGTCGATCGACGACGACCGCTTCGCCTCGCCCGGCCCCTACGAGCGCATGTTCGGCAGCGGGAGCTGGATGCCGGCCATCGATCTGCACCGCCTGTTCGCCACCCGCATCGGCCAGGTCGGCGCCGGCGTGTCGGTCGGCTACTTCAGCAAGACCGCGCTCGCCTACGTGCCCGGCACCGACATGCGGGCCGAGGGCAACGAGAACACGCTGCGCATCATCCCGTTCGAGGCCACCGCCATCTGGCGCGCCACCGGCATCGACGACCGCTGGGGCGTGCCGCTGGTGCCGTACCTGCGCGGCGGCCTCGGCTACTCGCTGTGGTGGGTGCGCCGCCCCGACGGCGACCTGGCCAAGGCCTGCCCGCCCGACTTCACCAACTGCGATCGCGCCATCGGCGGCTCGCTCGGCCTGGTCGGCGCCGCCGGCCTCGCGATCCGCGCCGAGGGCATCGACCCGTCGGCGGCGCGCTCGATGCGCGACAGCGGGCTCGAGCACGCCGGCTTCTACGCCGAGGTCGTGAGGGCGTGGGTCGACGGCTTCGGCAGCGCCAAGAAGCTGTCGCTCGGCGACACCACCTGGTTCGCGGGCATCGACTTCGAGTTCTGAGCGCGGGCGGTGCGGCACCTCCGCGTCACCGTCGAGTACGACGGCACCGGCCTCGGCGGCTGGCAGCGCCAGGACAACGCGTCGACGGTCCAGGGACACCTCGAGGCCGCGCTGGCCCGCCTGCTCGACCACCCGGTCGCGGTCGTCGGCGCCTCCCGCACCGACGCCGGCGTCCACGCCCTGGGCCAGGTCGCGAGCTTCCGCACCGCGCGGCCGATCCCACCCCACGGCGTCCGCCGCGGCCTCAACAGCCTGCTGCCGCCCGCCATCGCCGTCACCGACGCGCGCGAGGTCGGCGACGACTTCCACCCGCGCTTCAGCGCCCGCGGCAAGCACTACCGCTACCTGGTGCTGGCCCGACCCGATCGTTCGCCGCTCCTCGCCCACCGCGCGTGGCACCGGCCGCAGCGCCTCGACGTCGACGCCATGGCGGCGGCGGCGACGGCCTTCGTGGGCGAGCGCGACTTCGCCGCGCTGCGCGCCGCTGGCTGCACCGCCCGCACCACGACCCGTCGGATCGACGAGGTCGCCCTGCGCCGGCCCGAGCCCGGGGTCCTGGCGGTGGAGGTCCGCGGCAACGCGTTCCTCCGCAACATGGTCCGCATCCTGGTGGGCACCCTGGTCGACGTCGGCGAGGGGCGGCTCCGGGCGGCCCAGGTCCCCGAGATCCTTGCAGGTCGGGACCGGACCCGGGCCGGCCAGACCGCCCCCGCCCACGGCCTCTACCTGGTCGAGGTGGTCTACGAGCCCGCGATCGGGCTCCCGCCGGCGGCCGGCGTGTAAGATGCCGGGGTCGCACCGCGTTACAGGATCGGCACTTGGCCTCCGGAGCTGCCACAGCCGTCGAGCTCGATGAAGAGCAACGCCTGGTCGAGGAGGCCCAGCGCGGAAACCTCGACGCCATGCGCCCCCTCCTCGAACGCTACGCCCCGCCCCTGTACGGCACGGTGATCCTGCCGCGCCTGGGCGACGCCGCGACCGCCGAGGACGTGCTGCGCGACACCCTGGCGACCGCGGTCGAGAAGATCGGGCGCTTCACCTGGCAGGGCAAGTCGATCTACCCGTGGCTGCGGCAGATCGCGATCAACAAGGTCTACGACGTCCACCGCGCCTCCAAGCGCTCGCGCCGCCTCGCCGACGCGATGGCCCAGGAGCTGCCGTCGGAGACCGATCCCGAGGCCAGCCCCGACGCCATGATGCTGGCCGAGGAGGAGCGCCGCCTGCACCGCGCGCGCATCGAGGAGGCGCTGGGCGAGCTGCCCGCGCGCTACCGCACCGCCATCCAGCTCCGCCTCGTCGACGAGCTGTCGCGCGACGAGTGCGCGCGCCGGCTCGAGGTCACCGTGGGCACCTTCGACGTGCTCCTCCACCGCGCCGTGCGCGCCTTCCGCAAGAAGTTCGGCGATCGCGCCGGACAGGATCCGACGCCATGACCCGCGACGACGACACGCCCACCCCCGTGCCCGGGCCCGACGACCGCGCCGGCGCCGCCGAGAAGGCGCGGGCCCGCGCCTTCGGTGACCTGATCGACAAGGTCCTGGCCGGGCGCGCGCCGGCGGCGGTGCCGGCCGAGGAGCGGGCGCTGCTCGAGGTCGCGACGGTGATCCGCGCCGCCGCCCGCCCGGTCGAGCTCGGCGCCGCCCGCACCCGCAGCGTCGTCGAGGCGGCGCTGGCCACCGCGATCGAGCGCAAGGGCGGCGGCCCGACGCTCAGCGACCCGGCGATGACGGTGCCGGGCGTGGTGCCCCTCGACCGCGCGCGCCGCGCCCGCGGCCTGGTGCCGTGGATCACCGCCGGCGTCGCCACCGCGGTCGCCGCCGCCGCGGTCGCGCTCCTGCTGGCGCGTCCGGCCTCGCCGCCGGCGCCCGCCGCGCCGGTGGCCACCGCGCCGGTGGCCGAGCACCTGCGCTCGCGCCCGGCCGATCCGCTCATCGGCGTCATCGCGCCGGCGCCCTCGCTCGAGGCCGCGGCCGGCGCCACCGTGGTCCGCATCGACACCATCTACGCCGACCGGCTGGCCGGGTTCCGCGAGCGCACGCTCGCCGGCGCCGCGCGCTCGCCTGGTCCCGGAGGCCGGCCATGACCCCCACCCCCTCGCCCCGTCGTCGCCGGCGCCGCGCGATCTTGCGCACGGCCGCCCTGGCGGCGCTCGCCGCGGTGATCATGGCCGCCGGCGCCGCCGGCCTCGCCTGCTCGAGCGACGGCGACCGCCGCGGCGGCTCCGTGACCCGCATCACCGAGCCCGAGGACGTGATCGACGAGGGCCTGATGATCGCCCTGTCGCAAGCGAAGAATTTCCATCACAAGGCCCGGGTCTACATGAGCGACGGGCAGCTCGCCCTCGCCACCACCGCCGTGCGCCAGATCCTCGCCATCGAGTTCCCCGCCGGCGCCGCCGAGGCCGAGGACGTCCGCCTCGACGCCCGCGCCATGCTCGCCAAGCTGCTGGTGGCCCAGGGCCAGCTCGACGCCGCCATGACCGTGGTCGACGAGGGCCTCACCGGCGCCGGCCGCGAGTCGTTCTTCCTGGCCAACCTCTACACGGTCAAGGGCGAGGTGCTGCAGGCCCAGGCCGAGGTCCTGGCCGCCACCGGCCAGCCCGTCGACGGCGAGCGGGCGCGCGAGGTGCGGCGGCAGGCCATCCTCGCCTTCGATCGCTCGATCGCCATCAACGAGGCGCTGCAGCGGCGCCTGCTGGAGGAGCGCTGATGCCCCGGCCGCGCGACCGCGGTGAGGGGCACGGCCGGGCGCGCGGCGCGGCGGTCGTGGTGGCCGCGCTCGCCGTGGGCGCGGCCTCGGGCTGGCTCCTCGCCTGCGGCGGCGCCGCGGCGCCGCGGGCCTGGCACGACCAGCAGGGCCGGCGCAACGAGATCACCGTGCTGTGGGCGCAGATCCGCGAGTGGCGGCGGGAGGCGGGCATGCACGTCGAGCCCGACGCCGCCCAGGTCATGGCCATGAGCCGGATGTCGGTGTCGAGCGCGGCCCGCACCTGCGTGCCGCCGTCGGCGCCGCGCGGCGCGTGCGGGGACGTGTGCAGCCTGGGCGACGCCATCTGCGACAACGCCGAGAGCATCTGCAGCATCGCCGACGAGCTGGCCGACGCCTGGGCCCGCGAGAAGTGCGACAGCGCCAAGGCGTCGTGCCGCGAGGCGCGCGAGCGCTGCTGCCGGTGCGACCACGAGGCCGCCGAGGCCGAGGAGCAGGCCGCGGCGGAGGCCGCGACGTGAGCGCGTCGTCCATCACGGCGGCGCTCGCGACCGCGGTGCTCGCCGCCGCGCTCCTCGCGTGCGCGGCGCGCGGCCCGTCGAAGCTGACCTCGGCGCCGGGCGCGGCCGACGCCGGGTCCGACCCGGCGCTGACCGGCCGCCCCGCCGACCTGCGCGCCCGCATCGCCGAGCTCGACGACGCGATCGCGCGCGATCTCGACGCCGCCGCCGTCGAGCGCCCCGACGCCGCGGCGGCCGCGGCCGCGGCGGCGACGCCCATGGCCGAGGTCCGCCGCACCTGCCCCCACGTCCCCAGCGATCGCTGCACCGATCTGTGCCGGCTGTCGGCGTCGATCTGCGACGCCGCCGCCCAGATCTGCGACCTGGCCGCCGAGCTGCCCGGCGACGCCTGGGCCGAGGAGCGCTGCGCCGCCGCCAAGGCCGCGTGCGCGCGCGCCAGCGAGCGCTGCTGCGCCGGCGCGTGCGCGCCGCCCCCGCTGCCCTGATCCGCGGGGGTCGCCTTCGACGCAGGCCCTCCGGGGTCTCGCTCGGGGTCCGAGGCCGAGGCCGAGGCCGAGCCCGAATCCGAATCCGAACCCGAATCCGAGGCCGAGCCCGAATCCGAATCCGAATCCGAATCCGAATCCGAATCCGAACCCGAATCCGAATCCGAATCCGAGCCCGAATCCGAATCCGAATCCGAGCCCGAATCCGAGCCCGAATCCGAATCCGAATCCGAGCCCGAATCCGAGCCCGAATCCGAGCCCGAATCCGAGCCCGAATCCGAATCCGAATCCGAGGCCGAATCCGAGCCCGAATCCGAGCCCGAATCCGAATCCGAATCCGAGGCCGAATCCGAGCCCGAATCCGAGCCCGAATCCGAATCCGAGCCCCGAGCCCCGAGCCCCTTCGACTTCGCCCCTTCGGGGCTCCGCTCCTGACGAACGGCGCCGGCAAGCACCCGACCTCGCTCGCGCGGGGCCCATCCTTCCGGTCGGCCTGAGCCGCCCGAGCGACAGCGAGGGCGTGTCGAAGGCCGACAAGCCGCGGCTGCGTGCCGTTCGGTTTCCCGCGAGCTCCGACCGCGGTCGGTGGAGGGCTCAGGGTGAGCGGACCCTCCCGCTCCGAGGCCGAGGACGGCGTCGCCGATCCGGCTTCTGCTATCGTCGCCGCGTGCCCCGTCGCCCCGCCGCCGCGCTCGCGACCGTCGTCGCGCTCGCGGCCGCGATCGTGCCCGGCGACGCCAGGGCCGAGGGCGAGCTCGGCCTGGTCTCGCCCCGCGCCGTCGGCCGCGCCGGCGCCGCGCTGGTGTCCGACGACGGCCCGGCCGCCCTGTTCGCGTGCCCGGCCGCGATCGCCCGCCGCGGCGAGCGCCGGGCCCAGCTCGGCGGGCTGTTCATCGACGACGACGTCTGGCTGTCCACCGCCGCGCATCCGCGGATCTCCGACCGCGGGCCGAGCGAGCTGGTGCCGCTCGCCGGCGCCGTCGGCCACCTCGGGCCCGTGGTGGTCGGCGTGGCGATCGCCACCACCGCCTCCCTCGATCGCCGCCTGCCGGCGCCCGAGCCCGGGCTGCCCGCCGACACCGTCAGCGCCGACTTCCCCCACCGCCACGCCGCGCTCGAGGCGCGCTGGACCCGCCGCACCGCCGCCGCCGGCCTCGCCCTGCGCGCCACCGAGTGGCTGGCGCTCGGCGCCACCGCCACCGTCGCCCGGGTCGACGCCGTCGAGCGGCGCCGGGTGTGGGCCGGCTTCGGCGGCCGCGACCTGCCGTCCGGCAACCCGGTGCGCGACGTCGACGTGACGGTGACCGGCGCCGATCGCCTGATCCCCGGCGCCGCGCTGGGCGCGCTGGTCGCGCCGCCCGAGGTCCCCCTCGAGCTGGCGGTGGGCGCGAGCTGGGCCGGCGACGTCCACCTCGACGGTGACGCCACCGTGGCCTGGGGCCGCACGCCACCGCCCGCGGGCAGCGCGACCACCGCCCCCACGGTGGTCGCCGCCGACGCGACCGCCCGCGCTCGCGTCGCCTCGCCCCTCGCCCTGCAGGCCGGCGTGCGCTGGGTCGGCGAGCGCCACGCGATCGAGGCCGGCGCCGCGGCCTGGACCTATCTCGCCGCCGACGTCCCGGCCTGGCACATCGACGGCGCCCGCGTCGTCGACGACACCGGCGCCAGCGCCCCCCTCGATCGCCTGCCCTCGCGCATCGGCCGCCGATCCCACGGCGCGCTGCGGGTGAGCGGCGACCTCGAGATCCTCCCCGGCTTCCTGTGGCTGTCGGCGGGCTACGGCTGGCGCGGCGCCGCCCAGGCCACCCGCGCCACGACCCTCGGCGGCGTCGATCGCGGCGGCCACATCCTGGCCGCGGGCGCCGAGCTCACCGCCGGCGCCGCCACCGTCACCGTCGGCTGGTCGCGGCAGCTCGCCCGCGAGACCGTGGTCGGCGCGCCCGGCCTGCCCGCGGACAACCCGTTCGCCGCCGGCGCGCCCGCCGCCAACCTCGGCCGCCACGGCCACAGCCGGGACGTGGTCGCCGTCGGCCTCGAGCTCGCGATGCCGTGATCGTCGGGCGGCGGCGCCGGGCCCGCCGCCGGTGCGCTGTGCTACCTTGGGCGCCCGTGACCGGCGGTACCGAGTGGATCGTCGACGCCCTTGGCTGCGACCCGGCGCGCCTGCGTGACGCCACCGCCCTCACCCGGCTGTGCGACGGCGTGGTCGCCGCGCTCGGCCTGACCGTGATCGGCCAGCCCCAGGTCCACCGCTTCGGCGGGCCCGGCGGCGTGACCGCGCTCTACCTCCTCGCCGAGTCGCACCTCGCCTGCCACACCTACCCCGAGAGCGGGGTCGCGACCTTCAACCTCTACTGCTGTCGCGAGCGGGTGGCGGTCGACTGGCCGGCGCTCCTGGGCGAGGCCCTGGCCGCGGATCGGGTCACGGTCACCACGGTGCGGCGAGGGGCCGGCGCGTGATCGTCGCCTGCCCGACCTGCGGCGCCAGCGTCGAGTTCCGCTACGACGACAGCTTCGTCCGGGTGTGCGAGAGCTGCCGCGCCGCGGTGGTCCGCGGCGATCGCGGCGCCGAGTCGCTGGGGCAGATCGCCGATCTGGTCCCCACCGCGTCGCCGCTGGCGCTGTTCGCCGACGGCCGCTACCGCGGCCAGGGCTTCCTCCTGGTCGGCCGCGCTCAGTACCGCCACCCGGCGGGCGGGGTGTGGGACGAGTGGTACGCCAAGCTGGACGACGGGCGCTGGGGGTGGCTGGCCGAGGCCCAGGGCCGCTTCTACCTGACGTTCGAGACCCTGGGCGCCGGCGAGCCGCCGCCGTGGGACGAGGTCTTCCCGGGCGCGACCCTCCAGCTCGAGGACGACGGGCCGCGGCTGTTCACGGTCGGCGAGCGCAACGTCGCCGAGCTGATCGCCGCCGCCGGCGAGATCCCGTTCCGCGTCCGCCCCGGCACCCGCAGCGCCCTGGTCGATCTCGCCGACGGCACCGGCCGCTTCGCCACGATCGACTACGGCGATCCCGACGATCCGGGCGACGCCGACGGCGGCGCCTCGATCTACCTCGGCCGCCAGGTGTCCCTGGCCGAGCTCGGGGTCCGCGGCGGCGAGACCGCGGCGCCCGCCGGCGCCGCCGCCGGCGCCCGGCGCCTGGCCTGTCCGAGCTGCGGCGGCGCCATCGAGCTGCGCGCCCCCGATCGGTCGCTGCGCGTGGTCTGCGACTATTGCGCCGCGATCCTCGACTGCGAGGGCCCGCTCGCGATCCTGGGCAAGCTCGCCCAGACCCCGGGCCAGCGCGGCACCCTGCCCCTGGGCGCGCGCGGCACCTTCGACGGCGTCACCTACACCCTCATCGGCCGCATCGAGCGCCAGGCCCACTACCCCGGCGGCGAGCTGGTGGTGTGGGACGAGCACCTGCTCTACGAGCCGTCGGTCGGCTTCCGCTGGCTGGTCGAGGCCAGCGGCCACTGGAGCTTCGTCACCACGCTCCCGCCCGGCGCCGTCGATCCCGGCTACGGCCACCAGCCGAGCTACGACGGGCGCGCCTTCCGCCTCTTCGATCTCGCCACCGCCGAGGTCATCGCGGTGTGGGGCGAGGTGTCCTGGCGGGTCGAGGTCGGCGAGCGGGTCGACACCGCCGACTTCGTCGCGCCGCCGGCGATGCTGTCGCGCGAGACCTCGAGCGACGAGCTCAACTGGTCGCTCGGCGTGTACCTGACCCGCGACGCGGTCCAGCGGGCGTTCGCGCTGACCGCGCCCCTGCCGCCGGCGAGCGGCGTCGCCGCCAACCAGCCGTTCCGGCACCGCCACGCCGCCCACGCCTTCGCGATCCTCGCCCTCGCCTTCCTCGGCATCACCTGCGGCCGCCTCCAGATGGCCGACCGCCACGTCGTCCACAGCGAGTCGCTCCGCCTCGAGCCCCCGCCGGCCGAGGCCATCCCCCCCGAGCTGCAGAGCGGGAGCGCGCCCCTGCCGCTGGTGGCCTTCAGCGAGCCGTTCGCGCTGGCGGCGAGGCAGAACGTCGAGGTCCGGATCGAGGTCCCGGTCGACAACTCCTGGGCCTACGTCATCGCCGACCTCGTCAACGAGGCCAGCGGCGAGATCGAGACCTTCGCCAGGGAGGTCTCGTACTACTCGGGCTACTCCGGCGGCGAGTCGTGGAGCGAGGGCTCGACCTCGACCACCCACGTCCTGCCGGCGGTGACGGCCGGACGCTACGTGCTGCGCCTCGAGGTCCACCCGCCGGTCCAGGGCCTGCGCGGCGACGTCCGCGTCCGGGTCCGCCAGGACGTCTTCCGCTGGCGCCACGCGCTCTACGCGCTGGTCGTGGTCGTCGTGCCCGGGCTCCTGCTCCTGGGCTGGCGGTGGAGCTTCGAGCGCCGGCGCTGGTCGCAGAGCGATCACGCCCCCGCTGGCCTCGGCGGCGGAGGTGACGCGTGACGACCCCGCGCCCGACCCCGCCGGCCCCCGGCGCGCCCGCGCCGCCGCCACCGCCCGATCGCCCGCCGGTGCCGCGCACCGCCGTGTCCTGGCTGGTCCGGATCTACGCCGGCGTCACCGCGCTGGCCCTGGTCGTCTACCTCCTGGCCGGCGTCATGGGCTGGGACTTCAAGAGCTCGGAGCGCGACCGCGTCCCGGGCAGCGTGCGCAACTCGCCGGGCGGCTACCGCTCGTTCTGGATCGTCGGCTACCGCGGAGGAAAATGATGAGGATCGAGGACCTCGGAGATGCCCTGGTGTCGTCGGCGGCGTTCGCCGGCGTCGGCGTGGTGGTGTTCGCCGCCGCCTTCTGGCTGATGACGAAGGTGGCGCCCTTCTCCTTCCGCAAGGAGATCGAGGAGGACCAGAACACCGCGCTCGGCGTGATCGTCGCCGGCGTGCTGATCGGCCTGGCGCTCATCATCTCGGCCGCGATCTCCGGTTGACGTGACGGCGCCCGCCGACGCCCCCGCCGCGCCGCGCGCCCACCGGCCGCCGCCGGCCACGCTGCTCTACGTCAACGTGGTCGTGGTCGCGACCTGCGGCCTGGTCTACGAGCTCCTGGCCGCGACCCTGGGCAGCTACCTGCTCGGCGACTCGGTGCTGCAGTTCTCGCTGGTGATCGGCCTCTACCTGTCGGCGATGGGCGTGGGGGCGTGGGCGTCGCGCCACATCGAGGGCAACCTGGCCCGCCGCTTCATCGACGTCGAGCTGGCGGTGGCGCTGGTCGGCGGCCTGTCGGCGCCCATCCTGTTCCTGGCCTTCGCCGAGGTCCAGCGCTTCCAGGTGGTGCTGCTCGGCTTCGTCTTCGTGATCGGCTCGCTGGTCGGGCTCGAGCTGCCCCTGCTCATGCGCATCCTCCAGCGCGACGTCGCGTTCAAGGACCTGGTGTCGCGGGTGCTCTCCCTCGACTACGCCGGCGCGCTCCTGGCCTCGGTGCTGTTCCCGCTCCTGTTCGTGCCCGAGCTCGGCCTCCTGCGCACCTCGCTGGTCATCGGCCTGGTCAACGCCCTGGTCGCGCTGTGGGGGACGTGGCTGCTCGCCGACCAGCTCGGGCGCACCACCGTCATCCGGGTCCAGGCCGCGGTGGTCATCGCCCTCCTCGGTGCCGGCCTGGTGTTCTCGTCGCGGCTGACCACATGGTCGGAGGATCGCATCTACGCCGACGAGATCGTCCACGCCCAGACCACGCGCTTCCAGCGCATCGTCGTGACCACCGGCAAGAGCGGCTTCCAGCTCTTCCTCAACGGCAACCTGCAGTTCGCGTCGGCCGACGAGTACCGCTACCACGAGGCCCTGGTCCACCCGGCGATGGTGGCGGCGGCCGAGGCCGGCCGGCCGCCGCGGCGCGTGCTCATCCTCGGCGGCGGCGACGGCCTGGCCGCGCGCGAGGTCCTGGCCCACCCCTCGGTCGAGGCCGTCACCCTGGTCGATCTCGATCCCGCGATGACGGGGCTGTCGCGCCGCTTCGCGCCGCTGGCCGAGCTCAACCGCCACGCCTTCGACGACCCGCGCCTCACCGTGGTCAACGACGACGCCTTCGTCTGGATGTCGGACGCCCCGGCGGGCTGGGACGTGGCGATCGTCGACTTCCCGGATCCCAACGGCTTCGCCCTGGGCAAGCTCTACACCCGCCACTTCTACCAGCTCCTGGCCGCCCGCCTCGCCCCCGACGGGGCGATCGCGGTCCAGGCGACCTCGCCGCTGTTCGCGCGCCGCTCGTTCTGGTGCATCGTGCGCACGATGCGCGCCGCCGGCCTCACCGTCGCGCCCTACCACGTCGCCGTGCCGTCGTTCGGGGTGTGGGGCTTCGCCCTGGCCCGCCGCGCCGCCTTCCCCCCGCCCACCGAGCCGCCGGCGGTGCCCCGCCGCTTCCTCGACCGCGAGGCGATGGCGGCGATGTTCCGCTTCCCCGCCGACATGGCCGAGGTCGAGACCGAGATCAACCGCCTCGACAACCAGATGCTGGTCCGCTACTACGACGCCGAGTGGCGGCGCTGGCAGTAGGGCCGGCCCGACCCGCCATGACCCCGTCGCGGCGCGATCTCGTGGCCTGGCTGCTCGGCGCCCCGCTGGCCGTGGCCTGCCGCGGCCGCGGCCGCCCGCCCACCCCCGACGGCGAGCTCCTGACCCCGGGCAAGGCCGCCGGCCACCGCCTGCGCGACGCCGGCCGCGGCGGGGCTCCGCCGGATGTCCGGATCCCGGACGACCGATGGCGGCGGACCGAGGTCGTGGTGGTGGGCGGCGGGGTCGCCGGCCTGGGCGCGGCGTGGCGGCTCCTGCGCCAGGGCGTCCGCGACCTGATCGTGCTCGAGCTGGACGACGTGGCCGGCGGCACCGCCCAGGCCGGCGCCTCGGCGGTCACCGCCTACCCGTGGGGCGCGCACTACGTCGTCACCCCCATGCGCCACCAGGTGGCGATGCGGGCGCTGCTGGCCGAGGTCGGCGCCCTCGACGGCGAGGACGCCGGCGGCGAGCCGGTGGCGGCGGAGGCGGCGCGGGTGCGCGAGCCCGAGGAGCGGCTCTTCCACCTCGGCCGCTGGTACGAGGGCGGCTACCTCCACGCCGGCGCCAGCGCCGACGATCACGCCCAGCTCGCGCGCTTCACCGCCGAGATGGATCGCTGGGCGGGCTGGCGCGACGGCGCCGGCCGCCGCGCCTTCGCGCTGCCGGCCGCGGCGGGCTCCGACGACGCCACCGTCACCGCGCTCGACCGCGAGTCGTTCGCGACCTGGCTCGACCGCCACGGCTTCACCTCGAGCCGCCTGCGCTGGCTGTGCGACTACGCCTGCCGCGACGACTACGGCCTGCTCGCCGCCGACACCAGCGCCTGGGCCGGGGTCGCCTACTTCGCCGCCCGCGTCGCCCACCCCGGCGCCGAGCACCAGCCGGTCGTGACCTGGCCCGACGGCAACGGCCGGCTGGTCGCCCACCTCGCCGGCGCGCTCGGCGACCGCCTGCGCCTGGGGCACGCCGTGGCCGACGTCCGGCCGGCCGCGGGCCCGCGCGCGCACCCCGCGGGCGACGGCGGCGACGGCGGGGTCGAGGTGGTGGCGCTCGGCCCCGACGGGCCGGTCGGGGTGCGGGCGCGGCGCGCGATCATCGCCGCCCCGCTGTTCGTCGCGCGCCACGTGGTGGCGCCCGTGCGCGCGGGCGCCCGGGCGCTGCCGGTCATCGATCGCGGGGCGTGGGCGGTCGCCAACCTCCACCTCGACGAGCGGCTGCGCACGCGGCCCGGCGACGCGCCGGTGGCCTGGGACAACATCCTCCACGACAGCCCCAGCCTCGGCTACGTCGTCGCCACGCACCAGGGCGGCCGCGATCATGGCCCGACGGTCCTGACCTGGTACTACCCGTTCACCGGCGACGCCGCGACCGCCCGCCGCGAGCTCGACGGCGCCAGCCGCGCCGACTGGGCCGAGGTCGCGCTCGCCGATCTCGGCCGCGCCCACCCCGACCTGCGCGCCCGCTGCCGCCGCGTCGACGTCGCCTACTGGGGCCACGCCATGGCCCGGCCGCGGGTGGGCGCGGTCTTCGACCCGGCGCTGGCGGCGGCGCGGGCGCCGCTCGGCCCCATCCACTGGGCGGGCAGCGAGCTCTCGGGCCTGGCGCTGTTCGAGGAGGCCCTCGATCACGGCGTGCGCGCCGCCGACGAGGTGGTGGCCGCGCTCGCCGGCGGCGCGGTGCCGCCGTGAACGCCGGCGCGCCGACCATCGCGGCCCCCGGCCCGGGGCGCTGGCTGTTCTCCGCCCGCCTCGATCTGGCGGTGTTCGCGCTGCCGGCGGCGATCGCCCTGGCGGTGGTGGCGCTGGCGCCGGCGCTGGCGCTGCCCGCCGACACCCCCGACGCGGCGTGGATCGCGCTCGTGCTCATGGTCGACGTCGCCCACGTCTGGTCGACCGCGTTCGTCACCTACCTCGATCCCGCCGAGCTGCGGCGCCGGCCCGTGCTCTACGCCGCGGTGCCGCTGGCCGGGTACGCGGCGGGCGTCGCCGTCCACGCCGTCGGTGGCGCCGCGCTGTTCTGGCGGGTGCTGGCCTACCTGGCCGTCTTCCACTTCGTGCGCCAGCAGTACGGCTGGGTGGCGCTGTACCGCGCCCGCGCCGGCGAGCGCGATCGCGCCGGCGCGATCGTCGACGGCCTGACGATCTACGCCGCCACCCTCTATCCGCTCCTGTGGTGGCACGCCGCGCCCGAGCGCAGCTTCGCCTGGTTCCGCCCCGGCGACTTCGCCGCCGGGCTGCCGGCGACGGTGGCCAGCGTGGCCGGCGCGCTCTACCTCGCGATCCTCGCCACCTACGTGGCGCGCGCCGCGCTCGACGCCCGCCGCCGCCCGGTGGCGTGGGGCAAGCACCTGGTGGTCGCGACCACCGCCGCCTGCTGGTACACCGGCATCGTCGCCACCGACGGCGACCTGACCTTCACCGTGACCAACGTCCTCATCCACGGCGTCCCCTACGCCGCCCTGGTGTTCGTCTACGGCCGCGCCGTCGCCGCCGCCGATCCGGTCACCGCCGCCGGCCCCGGCGCCCGCCTCCTCGCCCGCGGCGCGCTGGGGTTCGCCGCGACGCTGTGGGCGGTGGCCTACCTCGAGGAGCTGCTGTGGGATCGCGCGGTCTGGCACGACCGCCCCTACCTCTTCGGCGGCGACCTCGGGCTCGATCACGCCCACGCCTTCATCGTGCCGCTGCTCGCCGTGCCCCAGCTCACCCACTACGTCCTCGACGGCTTCCTGTGGCGCCGCGGCCAGAACCCGCGCCTGGCGCTGTGGTTCCGCGGCGGGGCGCCGGCCCGGCCCGCCGCGCCGCCCGGACCCGACACGCCGCCCTGAACGCGCCGACCGAGGCCGAGGCCGAGGCGGAATCCGAGGCCGAGTCCGAGGCCGAAGCCGAGGCCGAGGCGGAATCCGAGGCCGAGTCCGAGGCCGAGGCCGAGTCCGAGGCCGAGTCCGAGGCCGAAGCCGAGTCCGAGGCGGAATCCGAGGCCGAGCCCGAGGCCGAATCCGAGCCCGAGCCCCGCCGGCGCACGCGCGCGCCGCGGCCTGTTCGGGCGGATGTCAGGCCCGTGCGCGCAGCCAGCGCGCGCTCGCGCGCGGCCCCGGGTCAGAGCCGCCTGACCGGCGAGACACGGGTCAGAGCATGATGCGCAGGCCGAGGCCGACCACCAGCGGCACCGGCGTCGGCTCGCCGCTGCCGTAGGTCGCGGTGTAGACGCCCGAGACCTGCTCCTCGAGAGTCTCGACGTAGCTCGCCGGTGGCAGGGTCCACAGCGCGTGGGCGGTGCGCAGCTCGAACGCCAGGTCGACGCCGTCGAGCAGCGGGTAGGCGACGCCGAGGGCGGCCATGACGCCGAGGCCGGTCATCGTGCCGGCGCCGGGCTCGCTGCCGAGGTTGTCGGTGGCGGCCAGGTAGAGCGGCGCGCTCAGGCGCGCGAACCCGCCGGCGGCGCTGACGTCGAAGCGCGGCAGGTGAAAGGTGCGGCGGTAGAGCACGGCGAAGTACCCGCTGTGGCCGGTCGCCCGCACCGAGCGCACCTCCGCGGGCGGCTCGTGACGGTAGCCGGCGCTGGCATGGATCTCGAGCCCGTGGCCGGCCCGCCGCACGCCGACCACGAGCGCCTTGCCGACGCCCGTGGCCAGCGGCCCGGGCAGGGCCAGCCAGCGCACTCCGCCGACCTCGAACGAGACGTGGGCGCCGGCCAGCCGCCGCTTGTCCGGCGAGCCCGGCGGCGCCGCCGCCGGCGCCGGCGCGGTCGAGGTTGCCGTCGCCACAGCCGGCGGAGCGCCCGTCGTCGGCTCCGGCGCGGGCGTCGGAGACGTCCCCGCCCCCGTCGTCGTCCCCGTCCCCGCTCCCGTCCCCGCGTCCGGCGGAGCGCCCGTCGCGCGCGCCGGCTGGATCGGCGGTACCGGCGACGCGTCCGGCGGCGGCGCCTGGCCGGCCGCGACGCCGGCGCCCGCCGCCACCAGCGCGGCGGCGAGGACGAACGCCGTGCCGGCCCCGCACCGGCGACGTCGCCCGGGCGACCGAGGACGGGGCTCAGAAGACAAGCGCCGCCTCCAGCGACAGCGTCGCGCTCTCCGGGTGGAAGCTGTCGGTGACCAGCCCGGCGCGCAGCTCGAGCACGGGCAGGTGCGCGCGGACGCCGAACGAGGTGAGCGACGGGGCGCGCTCGTCCTCGTCCTCGAGCTGGAGCAGGCCGATGACGTTGAGGTCGTGCCGCAGGTAGAGCGAGAGTACCGGCGTCGCGTACCAGGCCACGCGCAGCGGGAACCCCGCCTCCTGGAAGCGATACGTCCGCGTGACCTCGCTCGCCGCCGGGAAGTTGCCGTCGCGCACGAGCAGGCCCTCGTACGTGAACGCGCTGTAGTTGAAGCCGCCGGCCACCTCGACGAGCTGACCGCGGAAACCGCGCCAGCCCTTGAACAGCACCTCCAGCGACCAGCCGCCGGCCTCGCCGCCCAGCGAGCGCAGGGGGAGCTGGAGGGTGGCCTCGATGGGGTGGCCGTGCTTCTCGACGTCCTCGACCATGCGCGTGAAGCGCTGGACGTCCTCCTCGCGCGGCGGGGTGACCGAGTAGTACGAGGTCACGGTACACGTGCCGCCCGAGCAGGAGCGGTGGGTGCCCAGGTGCTTCACCGTGGGCTGCGGCGCCGTCGCCATGAACAGCAGCAGCTTGCCCAACGGGCCGTTGAAGTCGCTGTAGCTCAGGTACGACATCGTCGCCCCGCGCGCGGTCGCCGGCAGCCGGGCGCTGCCCTGCTCGAGGCCGTAGGCGAGCTTGTAGCGGCGAGGGCCGAACGCGCCGCCGTGCTGCTTGCCCCCGGCGCACCCGGTGACGAGGAGCGCCGCCGCCACGGCCAGCGCGGTGAGCAGGCGCGATCCGCCCGGGGCGCGCGGCCGCGTCACGCGAGGGCGATCGGCGGCGCTCGCCTCGACGGCGCCGCGCTTCATCGGAACAGCGCCCTCAGGTCGACGCGGCTGACGACCGAGATCAGGACGCCGCGGGCGTCGTAGTGGGTCGCGGTCGTGATCTCGTCGCCGAGATCGCGCGGATCGCCCCGGTCGAAGGCCACGGCCAGGCGAACGCAGACGCCCGACGCGCCGAGGTCCTCCCGGCGCGACCGCCGCGAGCCGCGCGTGAGCCACGCCGACGGCGTACACACCTCCGCCCCGGCCTCGAGGTGACGCTCGACCAGCGGTCGATCCACGATCGGGGACGCGAGCAGCGGAAAGCCGGCCTGCACGTAGGGCGACACGCCGGCGACCAGGGGCCCGACGCCGAGGCCGACGGTCCACGCCAGGCGCCCCGTCGACGAGCCCTCGAGCTGGGCGCCGGTGCGGGCCGCGACCCGGCTGTAGCTAGCCGACATGCCGCCGGTCAGGCGGACGTTGCGCAGGCCGGTGAAGCCGCCCGCCTCCCAGGTCCGGTGGTCGAGCGAGGCCGTGCCGTCGAGCTCGGCCACCTCACCGCCCGGCCCCTCCATCCCCAGCCCACCGCGGGTGAGGGACGTGCCCAGCCCGGTGTACATCCCGCAGCCCGTCGACCCGGCCGTGCCGAGCGCCACGAGCGCCGCGAACGCGACGAACGTACCGTCGACGACGACGGCGAGCGACCGGGCCCCGCGGCGCGCCAGCATCCGGGTCCATCGTTCCTCGTCCCGCGCGCGGCGAGGAGGTCCGGACGGGTACGGGTGGGTCAGCGCTTGCCGGCGGGGAGCTGGGCCGGCTTGCCCTTGCTCGCGCCCTTGGGCTTGTCGTCGTCGCCGCCGATGGCGTCGTCGATCTCGAAGAACGCGCCCAGGAAGCCGCCCACCGCCGCGCCGAACACCGGCTGCCAGTGCTGGACGAGGCGCGGCCGCGCCTCGAGGAACGTCAGCGACAGCTCGAAGCCGCCCCACACCTTGGCCACCAGCGCGTACAGCCCACAGCCCACGCCGAAGCCGAAGATCGCCTTGAGCACGCTCACCCACGTCGTCGCGTTCTTGTCGGTGATGAGCTTCCACAGCGGCGTGCCGGCGACCAGGCCCACCAGCGCGCCCGCCAGCCCGTAGACCGGCCACAGCAGGCCGCCGTCGAGCCCGGCGGCGTACGCGCCGTAGCCGAGGGCGCCGCCGAGCAGCGCACCCTTGAGCAGTCCGAGCAGCAACTTGAGCAAGCGAACCTCCGACGGTGAGCGAGCGAGACGACGCGACCCGACGGGCCTTCCCCAAGGATGCGCGCGAACCCGGCCCCCGGCAACCCATCTCGGGGCCGGTCGCGCCGATCGCCGGTTTCCGTTGCCGGTCGCGGGCCCCGGTGTCAGAACCACGACGTGCGTCGCCGCACCGACCGGCCCGCGCCGCGGGTGTCGCTCGCGCTGGCCGCGTCCGCCCTGGCCGCGGCCGCCGGCCTGGCCTGCGCCGCGCCCCCCGCGGCTCCCGCCCCGTCGGGCACGCCCGCCTCCGCGTCCACCCGCCCGCTCACCGGGGCGCCCGCTCCCGGCGAGGTCCCACCGCCGGTGCCGCGCGCCGAGCTGACGATGTCCGCCGCCGACGCCCCCCCCCCCGCCGGCGCCCGCCTGATCGAGCTGCTGCGCGAGCTCGATCAAGGGGTCCGCGAGACCCGCTACCAGGCCCGCACCGTCGTCCGCCCACGCGACGGCTACTACGCGTGGGACTGCTCGGGCATGGCGGCCTGGCTGATGAAGCGCACCGCGCCGCGCGCCCTGCGCGCGGTCGGCGGCGGTCGCCCGGTGGCCAGCGACTTCTACCGCGCCATCGACGCCGCGCCCGTCGAGCGCGCCCGCCGCGGCTGGCAGCGCGTCCCCCACGTCAGCCAGGCCCGCCCCGGCGACGCCTTCGCCTGGCTGCGCTCGCCGCTGTCGACCTCGGCGGTCACCGGCCACGTCGGCTTCGTCGTCGGCCCGCCCCGCGAGGTGCCGGACTGGCCCGGGGCCTGGGCGGTGCGCATCGTCGACGCCACCGGCCTGCCCCACCAGGACGACACCCGCCCCGCCGACGGCGCCGGCGGCTTCGGCTTCGGCACGATGCTGTTCGTCACCGACGACACCGGCGAGGTCACGGCCTACGGCTGGTTCGGCACCGCCTCGTCCGGCCTCATGCCCGCCCGCGTGATCTTCGGCCGCCCCACGGGCTGACCACCGGCGCCCGAGGCCGAGGCCGAGGGCGGATCCGAGTCCGAGTCCGAGTCCGAGTCCGAGTCCGAGTCCGTACCCGAATCCGAGGCCGGATCCGAGTCCGAGTCCGAGTCCGGATCCGAGTCCGAGTCCGAGTCCGAATCCGAGCCCGGATCCGAGTCCGAGTCCGAATCCGAGCCCGGATCCGAGTCCGAGTCCGACCCGGCTCAGCGGGCCGGCGCCGCCACGGCGTCGTTCGCGCCGCCGGCCGGCGCGGGCGCCGTCGGGATCGCCGCCAGCCGCTCGCTCACCGGCCCGATCGCGGCCCTGAACGCCGGCAGATCCTTCTTGCTCACGCCGGCGTGGCGCGTCGGCGCCAGCTTGGCGAAGTCGACGTAGGCGCCGTTCTTCTTGACCCCGAAGTGGAGGTGGGGCCCGGTCGACAGCCCGGTCGAGCCGACGTAGCCGATGACGGTCTTGGCGGCGACCCGCTGCCCGACCTTCTGGCCGGCGGCGAACTTCGACAGGTGCATGTAGAGCGTGACGTAGCCGTTGTCGTGGCGGATCGTGACCATGTTGCCGGGCCCCGGCGAGAAGGCGCGGCCGGTGATGACGCCGTCGGCGGCGGCCCACACCGGCGTGCCGGTCGGCGCGGCGAAGTCGGTCCCGAAGTGGCCGCGCACGGTGTGCAGCACCGGGTGCATGCGGCGCGGGTTGAAGCCGCTCGAGACGCGCGAGAACTTGAGCGGGGTCTTGAGCATCGACTTCTCGACCGACTGCCCGTGCTCGTCGAAGTAACGCGCCCGCTTGCCGTCGGCGCCGGGCGGGCTCCAGTGGAAGACGCGGAAGGTGCCGGCCTTGCCGGCGTACTCGGCGGCGAGGATGCGGCGGTAGCGCAGGAGCTCGGCGTCCTTGTACTCGGCCTCGACGATCACCCGGAAGGTGTCGCCGGCGTGGGTGTCGTTGTAGAAGTCGAGGTCGTAGGCGAAGACGTCGACGAAGAACGCCACCAGCGCGGTGTCCTCGCCGGCCTGCTTGATCGCGGCGTAGAGCGAGCTGTCGATGCGGCCGCCGACCTCGCGCACCTCGACCCGGGTCGCCGCCTCCTCCTTGGTCGCGACCAGCGCCCCGTCCTCGCCGCGGCGGGCGCGGATGGTGAGGACGCGGCTGACCTCGAGCTCGAAGGCGTCGATCTTGCCGTCGTCGTCGACCACCACCTGCCACGCCTGGCCGACCCGCAGGCCGCGGAAGTCGAACACCGGCGCCACGGCGCGGATGAGCTCGTCGGCGGGCCCGGCGTCGAGCCCCACCTTCTTGCGCAGGATCTTGCCGAAGCTCTCGTCGCGGGCGACCTTGCCCGCGAACGTGCCGCCGCGCCCGCTGTCGACGGCGGCGCCGGCGTCGCCGGCCGCGACCACCGGCGCCGGCGGGGCGGCGCTCGCCAGCGCGAGCTGCCCGATCTCGGCGTCGTGGGCCTTGCGCCGCACGTCGCCGATGCTGGTGCCGTCGCGCCACACGAAGACGTAGAGGTTGACCAGCACCATCACCGCCAGCAGCACGAACAGGCGCAGCGAGCCGGTGCGAGCCGGGGCGCGGACGCCCAGCTCGAGGGTCGATTTCTTGCGCGCCCTGGATCGCCTGTCGACCATGCGTGGACACCCCCTGTACCACGCCACCCCCGTCGCGGGCAAAAACCCTTTGCGTCCCCGGGCGCTGGGCCGCTCGCCGCCCGCTGTGGGGGGGGCGTGCCACGCCCGGCCCGACGGGGCCCGAGGAGGACACGTGCCCGCAACGAGCGATCCCGACCAGCTAGACCTTTTTTCGCCGGCGAGTAAGGTCGTCGCCCCGTCGGCCCCGACCCCCGCGCCGGCCGTCGCCTCCGACGCGCCGCCCGCCGCGGGCACCGCACCTCCGACCCGCACCACCCGCATCATGGCCAAGAAATCGACCGTGGCACCTCGCGAGGGCCGCAAGCAACGCTCCGCCGGCGACGGCGGCGGCGCTCCCCCCACCAACATCTACGGCGGCGGCGACGGGGGCGGCGGCGAGGAGGACACCGCGCTGGCCGCCGAGGCCCGGCGCCGCTACCTCAACTACGCGCTGTCGGTCATCACCGCCCGCGCCCTGCCCGACGTCCGCGACGGCCTCAAGCCGGTGCAGCGCCGCATCCTCTACGCGATGCTGAGCGAGGAGCACCTGCGGCCCGAGGCCAAGCACCGCAAGAGCGCCAAGGTCGTCGGTTCGGTCCTCGGCAAGTACCACCCCCACGGCGACACCTCGGTCTACGACGCGATGGTGCGCATGGCCCAGGACTTCACCCTGCGCCTGCCGCTGGTCGACGGCTCCGGCAACTTCGGCTCGCTCGACGGCGACGCGCCGGCCGCCTACCGCTACACCGAGTGCCGCCTGGCCCCGCCGGCGATGGAGCTCCTGCGCGAGCTCGAGCAGAAGACGGTGCCGTTCCGCCCCAACTACGACGGCACCACCACCGAGCCCCAGGTCCTGCCCGCCCGCTTCCCCAACCTCCTGGTCAACGGCTCGACCGGCATCGCCGTGGGCATGGCCACCAACATCCCGCCCCACAACCTGGGCGAGGTGGCGGCGGCGCTGGTCGCCCTCTGCGACAAGCGCGACCTGACGACCCACAACCTGATGACCCACATCAAGGGTCCCGACTTCCCCACCGGCGGCCAGATCCTCAACAGCAAGAGCGAGCTGCGCGAGATCTACGAGGCCGGCCAGGGCGCGATCCGCGTCCGCGGCGAGTACAAGCTCGAGGAGAAGAAGCGCGGCGGCACCGACCTCGTCATCACCTCGATCCCGTGGGCCATGACCAAGGCCTCGCTGGTCGAGAAGATCGCGGAGGTCATCCTCTCGCGCAAGCTGCCGTTCCTGCTCGACGTCCGCGACGAGTCGACCACCGACGTCCGCATCGTGCTCGAGATCAAGCGCGACGCCGATCCGGCGGTGGTGATGGCGTACCTGTACAAGCACACGCCGCTGCAGCAGAACTTCAACCTCAACATCACCTGCCTGGTCCCGGTCAACGGCGACGACGTCGAGGACGAGCCGCCGGCCGCCGACGGCGCCGACGGCGCCGACGGCGAGGACGGCGCCAGCCCCGAGCCGCCGGCCCAGCCCCAGCGCCTCGGCCTCAAGGAGGTGCTCGAGCACTTCCTCGACTTCCGCCTGCGGGTGGTGCGGCGGCGCTTCCGCCACGAGCTGCGCCAGCTCGAGAAGCGCATCCACGTCCTCGAGGGCTTCGCCACGATCTTCGACGCCCTCGACGAGACGATCAAGATCATCCGGGCCTCGGACGGCAAGGCCGACGCCGCCGCCAAGCTGATGAAGCGCTTCGGCCTCGACGCGCTCCAGGTCGACGCCATCCTCGAGCTCAAGCTCTACAAGCTGGCCCGGCTCGAGATCCGGATCATCCGCGAGGAGCTGGCCGAGAAGGAGGCGGCGGCCAAGAAGATCCGCGTCCTGCTCAAGAGCGAGAGCAAGCTGTGGGAGGTGGTCAAGGGCGAGCTGGCGGAGGTGGCCGAGCGCCACGGCGACAAGCGCCGGACCAAGGTCGGCGGCGCCGCCGAGGAGCTCGAGGTCAGCGAGGACGCCTTCATCGTCGACGAGGACGCCAACGTCGTCGTCACCCGCGACGGCTGGATCAAGCGGGTGCGCGAGCTCAAGGACCCGGCGGCGACCCGCACCCGCGAGGGCGACGCGGTCATGGCGGTGCTGCCGGGCTCGACCAAGGAGAAGGTCATCTTCTTCTCCAACCGCGGCTCGGCCTACGTCTCCAAGATCAACGACATCGCCGCCACCACCGGCTACGGCGACCCGGCGCAGAAGTACTTCAAGTTCGACGACGGCGAGCGCATCGTCGCCGCGATGTCGCTCGACCCGCGGCTGGCGGTCCCCGACACGCTCCTGGCGGTGAGCAAGAACGGCTACGGCCTGCGCTTCGCCACCGCGGCCCACGGCGAGATCACGACCCGCGCCGGCCGCCGCTACGCCCGGCCGGCCGAGGGCGACGAGGTGATCGGCGTCATCGGCGTCAAGGACGGCGACGTGGTCGTGGCCGCCACCCACAAGGGCCACGTCCTGCACTGCAAGGCCGACGACATCGCGCGCCTCGAGGGCCCGGGGCGCGGGGTCACGGTCATCAAGACCGCCGACGACGACCACGTCATCGGCTTCGTCGCCGGCGACAAGCACACCGAGCTGGTGATCGAGAACGCCGCCGGCAAGGCCTTCCCGCAGAAGGCCGACCCGCGCGCGGTCTCGGCCCGCGGCGGCAAGGGCCACGCGCTGCAGAAGCGGACCACCTTCACCCTGGTCGAGCCGGCGGTGACCATCCCCAGCCTGGGCACCGCGACGGAGGGCAAGTAGCCATGGCGCAGCCGAAGAGCAAGGGCAAGTACGGCGGTGACGAGATCCAGGTCCTCGAGGGCCTGGAGCCGGTGCGCAAGCGCCCCGGCATGTACATCGGCGGCACCGGCAAGGACGGCTACCACCACCTGCTGTGGGAGCTGGTCGACAACTCGATCGACGAGGCCATCAACGGCCACGCCACCAAGGTCGAGGTCACGCTCCACGCCGACGGCAAGAGCGCGACGGTCGAGGACAACGGCCGCGGCATCCCGGTCGACCTCATGCCCCGCTTCAAGAAGTCCGCGCTCGAGGTCGTCTTCACGACGCTGCACTCGGGCGGCAAGTTCGACCGCGGCAAGAGCTACGCGGTCTCGGGCGGCCTCCACGGCGTGGGCTCGGCGGTGGTCAACGCGCTGTCGGCCGAGCTGCTGGTCCAGGTCAAGCGCGACGGCCAGCGCCACGAGCTGCGCTGCGCCCGCGGCGAGGTCGTGGGCAAGTTCAAGACCCTGGGCGCGGCCCGCGGCTCCGGCACCCTGGTCCGCTTCCGCCCCGACGACGAGGTCTTCGGCAGCAAGCTCGCGTTCGATCCCGAGCTCATCGCCGAGCGGCTCGAGACCAAGGGCTACCTCCACCACGGGCTCGAGATGATCTTCATCGACGAGACCCAGGCGCCGCCGATCACCCACCGCTTCGTCCACGACAAGGGCATCGCCGAGTGGCTGCCGACCCTGGTGGCCAGCCGCGGCAAGGCGGCGGTGCCGCCGGGCGGCGCCGTCTTCTACCTGGAGAAGCGCGACGACGACGTCCAGCTCGGCGTCGAGCTGGCGCTGGTGTGGACCGAGGCCACCGACGAGCTCATCAAGAGCCACGTCAACAGCGTGCCCACTCCCGACGGCGGCACCCACGACCAGGGCCTGCGCGCCGCCATCCTCAAGGCGGTGCGCAACTACATCGCCACCCACAAGCTCGACCCCAAGGGCGTGACCCTGACCGCCGAGGACATCCGCGAGGGCGTGGTCGCGATCCTCTCCACCTACGTCCACGATCCGCAGTTCCAGAGCCAGACCAAGAACCGCCTCAACAACCCCGAGGTCGCCGGCCAGGTCGAGGCCCTGGTCCGGCCCGCGCTCGAGAACTACCTGAACGGCAACCCCAACTGGGCGCAGGCGGTGGTGGCGCGCACGATCATCGCGGCGCGGGCGCGCGAGGCGTCGCGGGCCGCCGCCCAGAGCGTCAGCCGCAAGACCGCGGTCTCCCACCGCCTCAACCTGCCGGGCAAGCTCGCCGACTGCGCCTCGACCGATCCCGAGGAGAGCGAGCTGTTCATCGTCGAGGGCGACTCGGCCGGCGGCTCGGCCAAGCAGGGCCGCGATCGCCGCACCCAGGCCATCCTGCCCCTGCGCGGCAAGGTCCTCAACGCCGAGCAGGCCAACACCCAGAAGCTCCTGGCCAACAAGGAGCTGCAGGACATCGTCAGCGCCCTGGGCTGCGGCATGGGCGAGCAGCTCGACACCTCCAAGCTGCGCTACGGCAAGATCTTCCTGCTGATGGACGCCGACGCCGACGGCCACCACATCTCGACCCTGCTCCTCACCTTCTTCTTCCGCCACATGAAGAAGCTGATCGACGCCGGCCACATCTACCTGGCGCAGCCGCCGCTGTACCGGATCGATCTCGGCAAGGAGACCTACTGGGCCCTCGACGACCTGCACAAGGAGCGCCTCCTCAAGCAGCACCAGAAGGGCAACACCCGGGCCAGCATCACCCGCTTCAAGGGCCTGGGCGAGATGAACCCCGACACCCTCAAGATGACCACGCTCGATCCGAAGACCCGGGCCGCCCTGCGGGTGCGGGTGCCGGCGGGCGAGGAGCTGGCCACCGACACCGTGATCTCCGAGCTGATGGGCAAGGACGTCGGCGCCCGCTTCCGCCTCATCACCGACAACGCCCACGAGATCGACGACCTCGACGTGTGAGCCGAGGCGCCACGCGCCGGTCTCGCCGGCCCGGGCCGGCGCCGACCGATCGACCGGAGCGCGTCGTTCCTTCCGGCGCACCGAGCTCGGCGGGGAGCCGCGGCCGCGGCGCCGCCGGGACCAGGCGGGGGGGGCAGGGCGCAGCCGCCGTCCCGGCGACTGGTCGCGACGACAGGGGCCAAGGTAGGCTGCGGCACCCGCGTGAAGAGCCGCGCCGCGAAGAGACCTCCGCGCCCGCCCCGGGCGGCGCGCCCCGCGCGCACGTCGTCGCGTGCGTCGAAGACCGGCGCGAGCCCGACGACGACGCGGACGCGCGCGGCCGCGAGCGCCAGATCGAAGGCCCGCGCGCAGCCCCAGCCCGCGCCGCCGCCGCGGCCGCCGGCGGTGTTCGTCGGCCGCGACCGCGAGCAGGCTCAGCTCGAGCGCGGCCTGGCCCGGGTGCCGGTGGCGGTGGTGTGCGGGCTGGCCGGGGTCGGCAAGTCGAGCCTGGCCTACGCGGTGGCGGCGGCGTGGGCGGGGCCGGTGGTCCACGCCCGGGCCACGGCCGCCGGGCCGAGCGCGCTCCTCGACGAGCTGCGCCGCGCCCTGGGCGCGGTCACCGAGCTGCGCACCGACGACGAGCGGGCGGCGGCGCTGGCCCGCGCCCTCGACGCCGCTGGCGCCCTCGCCGTCGTCGACGATCTCCACGTCCTGCGCGACGCCGAGCAGGCCTGGCTCCTGAGCGAGCTCGGCGCCCACCTGGCGCGCGGCCGCCTGCTCGCCACCTCGCGCGAGCGCCCGGCGTCGGCGCAGGGCTACGACCGGGTCGAGATCCACCTCGGCGGCCTGCCGGCGCGCGCCGCGCGCGAGCTGTGGGTGGCCCTCGACGAGCTGCGCGGCCCCACCGCCGGCTTCCAGCGCGCGTTCGACGCCACCGGCGGCAACCCGTTCCTGCTGCGGCGCCGCCACGCCGGCGATCCCGGCGGCCCCGATCCGCTGGCGGCGGCGGTGGCCCAGCTCGCGCCCGACCGGGCGCGGCTGCTGGGCGCGATCGCGGTGGCGAAGGTGCCGCTCGGCGGCGAGGCCCTGGCCGCGGTCCACGGCGGCGAGCCGCGGGCGGCGCTCACCGACCTGCGGCGCGCGCTCCTGGTCGACCTCGACGGCGAGGGCCGGCCGCTCCTGCACGAGCTGGTGCGCGACGCCGCCCTGGCCACCCTGCCGCCGGCCACTCGCGCCGAGCTGGCGGCGGCCCTGGCCCACGCCTTGTCCGGAGAGCGGACGGTCGCCGCGATCACCGCGGTCGCCCAGCACTGGCTCGACGCCGGGCTACCCCGCGACGCCCGCGATCACCTGGTCGCCCGCGCCAGCGACCTGCTCAACCAGGGCGCGTCGCGCGAGCTGGCGGCGATCGCCCTCGCCCTGCCGCCGACGCTGCGCGACGCCGAGGTCGCGGCGCTCCACGCCCGCGCCCTGGTCCGCCTGGTCGACGTCGAGGCCGGCGAGCGGGCGCTGCGCGACGCCCTGACGGCGCGGCCGCCGTCGGGCGCGGTGCTCCTGCCGCTGGCGACCCTGGCGCTGCTCGCCGGCCGCTTCACCGACGCCCGCGCCGCGCTGGCCCGCGCCGCCGCCGACGCGGCGCTGCCGCCGCTCGGCAAGGCCAACGTCGCCGCGCTCGACGCCGCGGTCCGCTTCCACACCGAGGCCCCCGCCGCCGCCCTCGACCAGCTCGCCGCCGCCACCGCCGGCGCCCAGGGCGCGGGCCGCGCGCTCCTGTGGGCGACCGCGACCTACTTCGCGTGGCTCGATCGATACGCCGTCGGCGGCGAGCGCCGCGGCGCTCCCACCAGCGACAACCGCGCGCCGGCCGCCCACGGTTACCGCGCCGCCGCCCTGGGCGCCCTGGCCTTCGGCGCCTACGACGTCGCGACCACGCCCGCCGACAGCGCCCGCGCCCTGTCGGTCATGGAGCAGGCGCTGGCCGGCCACGTCGATCCGCTGTCGCAGATCCACGCCGAGGCCCTGCACGGCCTGCGGCAGTGGGAGGCCGGCGATCGCCTGGCCGCGCTGGCCGCGCTGCGCGCGCTGACCGCCCGCGCCGAGGAGGCCGGCTACGTCCTCGGCGTCCTGTGGACCTCGGTCTTCACCGGCCGCATCCTGCACGTGCTGGGGCGGCGGGTCGAGGCGCGCGCGGTCCTGGCCTCGGTCGCCGACCGGGCGCGCGCCCTGGGCGCGCCGGTGCTGGCGCGCGCCGCCCACAACGCGGCCGCGGACGATCCGGTGACGCGGCTGGCGATGGCGGTGCGCGACGAGGCCGGCCCGCCCAGCCCCAGCGTCCGCACCCGCGCGTTCCAGGCCATCGCCGCGGCGCTGCGCGGCGATGACACGGGCGTGGCACGCGCGCTGGGTGACGATCCCGAGATCGGGGACAGCGGCCGCCACGGCGGTGGCGACGCCCAGGCCGAGGATCGCCCCGGCTACCACGTCGAGCTGGCGCTGGCGCACCTGGCGCGCGGCCTGGTGGGGCGGCGCGCCGGCCAGGCGGCGGCGTGGCCGGCGGCGCGGGCGAAGGCCGCACGAGCCCTGGCCTCGGCCGACGCCGACCTGCTCGACGCGCTCCTCGCCGTGATCGATGTCGAGCCCGGGCGGGCGGCGCCGCCGGTGGTCATCGACACCGCGCGCCACGAGGTCGTGGCCGGGGCCAGGGTCCTGTCGCTCGGCACCCGCCCGGTCCTGCGCAAGCTCCTGTACGCCCTGGCGGAGCGCCCGGCCGAGACCCTGTCCAAGGACGACCTGACGCGGGCGGCCTGGGGCCAGGAGTACGACCCCCTGCGCCACGACAACCCGCTGTTCGTCAACGTCTCCCGCCTGCGCCAGCTCCTCAAGGACACCGGGCTCTCGCTCGACGCCGACAACGACCGGGGTGGTTACCGGCTGACCAGCCGCGATCAGCTCGTGCTGCGCCGACCGCGGTAGCAGGCAGTGGGCTGGCCAGCGCGGGTGGCGGCAGGGGCTGGGCCGACCGGGCCGGCGCGGGTCGCAGCCGAGGCGCCGTCGCCGGCGGCCTGACCTGTCGGAGGGTCAGCTCGCCCGCCGGGCGGGGATCACATTTGAAGGCGCGGGTTTGGCATTCCGCCGGGGACTTGGCGTAGAGTGGCCACAGGAACGGAGAGGGGCCGTCCAGGCCCGACGGGACCGGTCCCGTCGCCACGGCGCCTGAACTCTTGGAGGAACCAGATCATGAAGCGCTTCGTCTTGCTTGTGTGCGCCCTCGGCGCCGCTGCCGCCTGTGGCGACAACCTGCCCGGCGACGATGACCACGACCACGACGCCGTGCAGATCGACGCGCCGTCGATCGACGCCCAGCCGACCGACGCCGGCATCGACGCCCGGGTCGCCACGCACACCGGCACCGTGACGGTGATGGAGGCCAAGCTCCTCAACCCCGGCACGAGCGGCACGTTCTTCGGACAGGGGCCGCAAGTCGGCATCGCGTTCGTCGATCGCACGCTCCTGGTGCCTCCGCTCATGGAGGAGGCCCCCGGGGCGCCTACGGGCTGCAAGCTGTGGGAGTTCACTCCTGCGCAACTCGCCGCCCAGATCGGCAGCGACGAGGGGCCCGTGGCGATCACGTTGACTGGCGGCGCGTCGCAAGCAGCCTTCCCGCCCTGCACGTTCACCGCCACGGTCGGGTACACTTGCCCGGACACGAGCACCGCGAGCACCGGCGGCGTGATCGCGCTCGGCGCCGGTCCGCTGGCGGGCGCCGCGATCCTGACCGACACGGACAACACGTTCACCGTGGCCAACTCGGCCGGTCGGTACGTGCGAATCGCCGGCGCGACCAACGCCGCCAACAACGGCGTGTTCCCGATCGTCCACGTCGGGACACCGCTGGCGGCGAACCAGATCGCCTACGGCAACCCGGCCGCCGTCGTCGAGACGCTCCCGGCAGCCGCGCTGCATGTGAACATCGCTGGCGTCGGACCGATCCCCGGTGCGCCGAACCCCGGGTTCATCCTCGATGACAACGCCATCAGCGTGGTGCACACCATGGGCGGCGGTAACCACGTCGAGTCCTTCACAGTCTCGAACCCTTCGGTCGCCGACGACTTCGCGCTGACCACGGCGGCCACGCAGGCGCTCAACGCGATCCCGACCACGGGGACGGCCGCCGCTCTGACCATCGCCTGCGACGCCGGCTCGTGTGGAAGCGGTAGCGCCATGGGCATGCTCGTCAACATCATCAGCACCGACACCGCCCCGGGTGCGAGCCCGTTCGATTTCCCCGCGCCGACCACCAAGCGCAAGCAGGTACGGTGCGCGGCGATCGGCGGAGTCACCTCGATCACGATTCCTGCGGCCTACATGGCGGCCTTCATCGACTCGGATATCGAGCGGATCCAGACCACGGTGATCCGGTCCGCGATCCTCGCGCTCGATCCGCCGGCGACCGTGCTCGGTGGCCACGCGATCGTGGGCTTCACGACCCCTCCCTGACGCGTCCACCTCCCGAGTTCGACCGACGCCGCGGATGGAGTCCGCGGCGTTCGTGTTTTTGGGGGCACAGTCGAACCGTCGCGGCGACTTTCGCTTCATCTTTCGCTACCTGCGACGGCCTCGCAACATCCGTCTGCCCCACCCGATACCTCGACCCATGAACGCCCACACCTGCCCATCCGTCCCCTCGCGGCTTCCGAAATCCACCGACCATGCGGTACGGTCGATCACCATGTCGAGATGCCTCGCGCTGTTCGCGCTCGCCACCCTCCCCGCGTGCCAGTGGGAGGTCCCGGGCGGTCCGCCCGACTCGGGCGACGACGCCGCCGAGACCGACGCCGCGACCGACGGTCCGCAGGACGCCGCGACCGACGGTCCGCCGATGGTGACGTTGACAGTCGTACGCACCGGGACCTCGACGGGCTCGGTCACGTCGAACACCGTCGGCGCGTCGATGATCGACTGCGGGACGACCTGCTCCGCCGCGTTCCCCCCCGGCACCCTCGTGACGCTCACGGCCACGCCAGGCGGCAGCGCGCTGTTCTCGGGCTGGTCCGGGGTCTGTAACGATACGGCACCGAACTGCTCGTTCACGCTCGACAGCGACACCACGATCCAGGCGACGTTCGACATTCGCCGGCACACCGTCACGGTCGTCCCGGGTGGCAACGGGGTCGGGTCCGTGACCTCGAACGTCGGCGGGATCAGCTGTCCCGGGACCTGCCAGGCCACGCTCGACCACGGCACGGCGCTGACCCTGACCGCGACCCCGACGCCGCCCTCGGTGTTCGCCGGCTGGAACGATGCCGGGTGCACCGGGACGAGCCCGTGCAGCTTCACCATCACACAGGCCGCGGTGATCGACGCGCCGTTCGCCCTCGACTACACGCTCACCGTCGCCAGGAACGGCAACGGGTCGGGCACGGTGACCTCGACGCCGGCCGGCATCAACTGCGGCACCGACTGCGATCAGGTCTACAGCGGCGGCACCATGGTCACCCTCACCGCGACGCCGGCGGCCGACTCGGTCTTCGCCGGCTGGAGCGGGGCATGTACCGGCACCGGCTCGTGCGCCGTCACGATCAACGCGGTGGTGTCGGTCGCCGCCACCTTCAACCTGCGGCGACACACCCTGACCGCGGCCCGCACCGGCACCGGCGGCGGCGTCGTGACCTCGAACCCGGCCGGCATCAACTGCGGCGTCGACTGCGACGAGCCGTACGACCACGGCACCGACGTCACCCTGACCGCGACCGCCGACGGCACGTCGACGTTCGCGGGGTGGTCGGGCTCGGGCTGCGGCGGCACCGGCGCGTGCGTGGTCGCGATGACCGCCGCCCGCAGCGTCAGCGCGGCGTTCACGCGCAACCAGTACCTGCTCACCGTCACCCGCGCCGGCAGCGGGGCGAGCCTGGGCACGGTGACCTCGTCGCCCGGCGGCGTCGACTGCGGCGCCGACTGCGACCACCTGTACGACGCCGGCACGATGGTGACCCTCACCGCCAGCACCAGCGGCGGCGTGGTCTTCGCCGGCTGGTCGGGCAGCGGCTGCGCCGGCACGGGGTCGTGTACCGTCACGATGTCGGCGGCGCGCAGCGTCACGGCGACGTTCCTCCAGCGCTACACCCTGATGGTCAGCCGGGCCGGGCTCGGGACCGGGACCGTGACCTCGACGTCGCCGGCCGGCGCGATCGACTGCGGCACCGATTGCTCGGAGCTGGTCACGGACGGCACCATGGTCACGCTGGCGGCCAGCCCCACCGGCGGCTCGGTGTTCCATGGCTGGTCGGGCGGCGGCTGTTCGGGCACGGGCACATGCACGACGACCGTGACCGCGGCGGTGACCGTCACCGCCACCTTCGACCGCTGCGCCCGCAGCACCCAGACCTGCAGCGTCGGCCGCTTCACCCAGTGCGACGCCACCGGGGACTTCGTCTCGTACGCGATCCCCAACGGCAGCGCGTCGGGCGGCCCCGTCACGATCACGATGAACGACTACCAGTGCCCGATGGGCTGCCACGCCACCCAGCCGCGGTGCGCGGACATCGACGCCTCGAACGGCCTCAACGCGGCGCTCGACGCGGCCCAGACCAGCCCGGCCGGCCTCGACGGCAGCCTCCCCGTCAACCCCGCGATCGCCGGCAACGTGATCATCGACACCAGCAACTACAACTCGACCTCGGGCACCACCCAGATCGTGGACCCCGACGGCAGCCTGCTGACGGTGCCGGCCCAGGTGATCACCCAGAGCGGCGCGCCGGAGATCCTCGTCCTCAAGGTGCGCACGTTCAAGCTCCTCGCCGGGCGCAACATCGAGGTCCGCGGCACGCGCGCCCTCGCCATCACCTCTCACTTCGACATCTACCTGGCCGGCAGCATCGACCTGTCGCCGGTCGCCGGCGAGAGCCTCAACCCACCGAGCCGGCCCGGTCCCGGGCACTCGGTCCGATCGTCGTCCGAGGGTCAGTCGTCAGGAAGTGGCGCGTTTGGTGGCGGAGGCAACGCGTTCGCGGGCGGACGCGGCAGCATCGCCGCCGCGACCGGAGGCATGCCCATCACCTCCGTCGGGCTCAGCCCGCTCGAGGGCGGCGGCGGCGGCGGCTACCAGAACAATGGTGGCGGCGCGATCCAGCTGGTCAGCCGGACGCGGGTCGCGATGGCCTCGACGTCGCTGCTCAACGTCAGCGGCGGCGCTGGCGAACTCATCATCTTCTTCGGCTGGTTCGGCACCGGGGGTGGCGCGGGCGGCGGGGTGCTCATCGAGGCCCCGTCGACCCAGTTCACCGCCGGCGCCGTCATCGCCGGCCGAGGTGGAAGCGGCGGCGCGAGCGACTCGAACATGGTCCGGCAGGCGGGGGTCGAGGGGCCGGTCGCCGGCACGACGCCAGCGCCCGCGGTGACCTGCACCGGCTGCGGAACGAGCGGCGCTGGAGGGACCGAATCGGCGTCCGCAGGCAATGCCGTGCTGGTGAATCCCAGCCCCATCGCATCAGGGGGGGGATCGGTCGGCCGGTGCGTGGTGCGCAACGCTGCAGGCGCCGTGACCCCGCCCTCCGGCATGATGAAGATCTCGTTCCAGACGCCGCTCACCCTGCCTGCACGGAGCCCCTGACATCACGGAACGGCGGCGGGCGGCTCCGGTGTGATGCCGTGGTTCGTCTTCACGGTCGAATCTGCGCCTCCGAGAAGACCGGGTTGAAGCGCTGGATCCGCCTGGGCTTGACCTCCACCAGGTGCTCCTGACTCTCCAGGTCCGGATGCCAGGCGACGAGGCGGTAGGTGCCCGGCGATAACGAGAGGGAGAAGCGGCACAAACTGCCTCGGGTCGGCCCGACGGCGAGCTCGTCAGTGGCCGACCGGTACACCCAGCCGACCTGCTCGCCCGACGCGGACTCCCGCACCCCGTACACGCCCGCGGCCAGTCCGTCGATGTCGACGTATGCCGGTGCGAAGCGCCTCGCGTCGATGGCCACGCGAAGCACGACGCGCCCATCGCGAACGAGCTCCCACTCGACCGGTGACGCGGTGCTGTTGGTCAGCGCGAGTCGATCGCCGGAGGCCAGCGTCACGTAGTTCGGGCAGACCCGATGATCGCAGCGCAGCCCGTCGCCATCGGGCCAGCTCCGCGCGTTGCGAGCGCGCTGCTTGCCGGTCTCGGTCACCGGCACCGCCACGACGATGACGTCCTCGAGCCCCCAGAACTCCGCGCGCCTCGGGCCCACCCAGTCGCTCGCGCGCGCCTCCGCGATCCCGATCCGGCGACCAGGCCTCTCCTCAGGCTTCGCCCCCTGCCAGAACGACGTACCCGACACGGCACCGTTCGACGCGGGCGGTTCGGGCAAGGGCGGTGGAGCCTCCGAGCTCGTTCTTGCGAGGACCACGTCCGCGTCGACGTTCGCGTCCGCCGGGGCGTCCACGCCCGCTTCCGTTTGCGGCGAGCCTACACCGGAGCGAGCTCCGTCCTCAAGCCGGACCTCGCCGCCGACCACGGGGCGCGGACCGCACGCCGAACCGAGCGTGAGCATGACCACGATCCGGAGCGACGTCACGGACGATAGTCCTCCGCTGCGCGACCGAACACGTGCTGGCGAAAGCCCTTGCCGCCGAGTCTCAGGTCAGCCGGGCTCGAACGGGAACGGTGGCGTCCCCGTGATCGTCGGCCCGGTCAGCCCGGCCGGATTGCCTGCCGGAACCACGAACCGGGCGGTGCGGCGGACGGTGGAGGCGGCCTGGGTGACCGGGCGGCTGATCGTGGTCAACGTGGCCTCGATCTGCGAGGCGCCGATCAATGCGACACCGAACCCCTGACAGTTGGTGTCGGCGTACTTCAGGTGCGGGTTGACGGTCGGGTCCGACGCGGCAAGGGCCATCGCCCGGTCGTTCGTGCGCGCCATGGTGTCCGCTGCGGCCGTTCCGTGCAGCAACAGCAGATTCATGTTCTCCACGAAGCTCGCGCCGCCGGACCCCGAGGCGTCGTACGTGATGACGGCGCGGACGTCGGCCGGTACGCCCGAACCGCGGGCGGCGCTTTCGAAGAACGAGAACAGCGAGTTCGAGGCGATGCCGGCGGCGCAGAACTCGACCGCGACCGGGCTGGGCGTCGCTGCGCTGTAGTCGTCGTTGACGATGCCCGCAAAGTGCGCATGGATGTCGCCCGTGAGCACCACGACGTTCTCGACGCTCTGATCGCGAAGATAGGTCATCAGCTCGTTGCGTTCGACGGCGTAGCCGTCCCAGGCGTCGCCGTTCATGATCCGATCCACCACCAGGGTCACCGGCGCGGCCTTGATGAAGAAGCGCATGAGCGGGACCTCGTTGCCCCACAGCTTCCAGGTGGCGGTTGAGAGCCGCATCGTGTCCTTGAACCACTGCTTCTGCTGGGCGCCGAGCATGGTCCCGGGCGGGCTCTCGCGGCGCGGGTTGGGCTTCGAGGTGAAGCCGACCATCGTCGGCGGGTTGTTGTTGTTGTAGGTACGACCGGCGTCCATGATCGCCACGTCATCGGCGGGTAGCGCGTTGCGCTCGTCGAGGTACTCGATCGAGCCCTGGGTGAACTCCTCCGGCACCGCGTGGTCGCTGCGGTAGCTGCGCTGGTCGGTCACGACCAGCTCGACGTGGCGGCCGAAGCGGAGGCTGCGGTAGATGGTCATCGAGCCGACGGCGGCGACGTTGTTGGGCTCGGGGACGAAGTTGTCGTCGTCGGGGGCGGTGAAGGCGGCGTCGGTGAGCTCGCCGGGCGGCGGGGTGAAGTCCCTGGCGTGCTGGGTGACGCCGGGGACGCCGGGGGCGCCGGTGAGCTGGACCGGGATGTACTCGAACCAGGCCTGGTTGGCGGCCAGCTTCTTGCGCTGCGACGGCTCGTCGGTGCTGTTGGCGTCCGTGAAGTTCGCCATGCTCTGCCAGCAGTCGTTCGAGAACTCGTGGTCGTCCCAGGTGTGGATGAACGGCCAGCGGGCGCGCGCCGCCATGAGGTCGGGATCGGAGGCGAAGATCTTGTAGAGGTGGCGGAAGTCGTCGACGGTCTGCGCGAAGTTGGTGCCGCCGGCGGTGCCGCCGCCCGACGGGAACGGGCTGACCTGGCGCGGGTTGCCGTCGGGGTTGTTGAGGGTGATGGGCTGGAAGCTGTCGTCGAGCGGGACCTGGAAGCCGCCGCCGCGGGTCTCGTAGATGAAGTCGCCGAGGTGGAGGACGAAGCGGATCTGGTCGGCCTCGGGCCGCGCCAGATCCTCGTCGAGCATCACCTTGTACGCGCCGTAGTGGCCGGCGCCGTAGTCCTGGCAGCTCGCCCACGCCAGGCGGACCGGCACGTCGGCGTCGGCGGCGGGCGCGGTCCGGGTGCGGCCGGCGATGACGTCGGCGCCGGCGCGGAAGCGGTAGTGGTAGATGGTGTCGGCGGCCAGCCCGGTCACGACCACGCGCACGGTGTGATCGACCGCGGGCTGGGCCCACACCTCCTGCATCACGACGACGGTGGCGAAGGCGGCGTCGCTGGCGACCTCGACCGTGAGCCCGACCGCGTCGGACGCCCCCGAGGTGCGCACCGCGCGCGTCCACAGCACCACCGACGACTCGCGCGGATCGCCCGAGGCCACGCCCTGCGGGAACGCGAAGACGCCGGCCTGCTGGGCGTCGGGCTGGGGATCGCCGCCGTCGTCGCCGCACCCGGGCAGGCCGCCGAGGCTCGCCGCCGCGAAGAACGTTCCGGACAGCCTGAGGAAGTCACGCCGCTTCATCCGATCGGACATGGCCCCATCCTCCGCCGCCGGCCGCCGCCGCGTCAACGCCAGGCCGCCGTCCCCCGGTCGATGGTGTGATCCGGGTCGGGGCGCGTGCGGTGGGCTCGGGCCATGGCCCAGGCGGTGCGCCAGCGCTTCACCTTCGACGAGTACCTGATCGTCGAGGAGCAGGGCGAGATCGAGCACGAGTTCCTCGACGGTCAGGTCTGGGCCATGGCCGGCGGCTCGCCCGAGCACGCCGCGATCGCCGCCCACCTCGCCGCGCTCTTCACCACCGCCCTGCGCGGCCAGCGCTGCCGGGGGTTCTCCGCCGACCTCCGGGTCCGCATCCTCGCCACCGGCCTCGCCACGTACCCCGATCTCACGATCGTCTGCGAGCGGCTCGAGCCCGATCCTGCCGATCGGTCGGGGCACACCGTGACCAACCCCCGCGTGGTGGTCGAGGTCCTGAGCCCGTCCACCGAGGACTACGACCGGACCGAGAAGCTCGGACACTAAGCAGGTGCCGTCGCTGGCCGAGATCGTCCTGGTCGCCCACGATCGCCGCGCCGTCGAGGTCGTGCGCCGCGGCGCCGACGGCGCGTGGACGCGCGAGCAGGTGACCGGTGACGGCGTCGCCCGCCTGACCTCGCTCGGCTGCGGGCTGCCGCTGACCGAGGTCCATCGCGACCCGCTGGCCTGATCGGCGCTGCCGTGGAGCTCGCGGGGGCCGCGCCCGGGTGCGGCCCCCAGCCCGGCCGGCATCAGCGCCGGTCGGGGATGCCGTCGCCGTCGCGATCGATGAGGTCGTCGACCACCGCCCCCGACGGCGGCGCCCCGGCGTCCGGCGCCGCGCCCGCCGCCGGCTCGCGGGCGCGGTCCTTCTTGCGCCCGCCCTCGCTGGCGCGCGCGGGGAAGAGCAGCGCGGCGCCCGAGCCCGAGGCCGGATCCGAGACCGAACCCGAGCCCGAGGCCGAGGCCGAATCCGAAGCCGAACCCGAGGCCGAATCCGAAGCCGAACCCGAGGCCGAGTCCGAATCCGAAGCCGAAGCCGAACCCGAGGCCGAACCCGAGGCCGGCCCCGCCCCCGTGACCACGCCCGATCCCGCCGCCGGCTCCTCTCCCCTCGCCTCTCCCCGCGTGCCGCCCACCAGGACGATCGCGATCGCCGCCGCCGCCGCGATCGCCGCCGCGGCGCCGCCCGCCGCCAGCCACCGTCGCCGCGGCGAGCCGCCGCGCCCGAGGACCGACTTCCACCGCGGCATCGTCTGCGCACCCATCACCCGCGCCGACGGATCGGTCCGCCGCACCGCGGCCCCGGCGAGCTGCGCCGCGTGCTCGGCGGTGGCGCGGGTCGCGGGCAGGCCGTACGGCGCGATCGCCTGCGCCAGCTCGGCGACCGAGCGGAAGCGCCGCCGCGGATCCTTCTCCAGGCAGCGCAGCACCAGCTCGGGGAAGCCCCGCGGCAGCGACAGCGGCAGCGGCGCCGGCGGATCGAGCGTCACCTTGGCCGCGATCTCGGCGATCGTCGGCGCGTCGAACGGGCGCCGCCCGGTGACCAGCTCGAACAGCACCACGCCCAGCGACCACACGTCGGCGCGGGCGTCGACGTCGCGCGCGCTCTTGAGCTGCTCGGGCGCCATGTAGGCCGGCGAGCCCATGATCGCCGCCGAGTCGGTGAGGCGCGCGTCCATGCGGCCGTGCAGCTTGGCGATGCCGAAGTCCATGACCTTGACCAGCGGCGTGCCCTCGGGCCGCCGGGTCAGGAACAGGTTCGACGGCTTGAGGTCGCGGTGGACGATGCCGGCGGCGTGGGCCTCGGCCAGCGCCAGGCACGCCTGCACCACGTGGTCGACCGCCTGCGCCACCGGCACCGGCCCGCCCTTCTCGAGCGCCGTGCCGAGGTCGCGGCCCTCGAGGTGCTCCATCACGATGTACGGCACGCCGCGCTCGCTGCCGACGTCGAGGACCCGGCACACGTGCTCGCTGCGCAGCCGCGCCACCGCGCGCGCCTCGCGCTGGAAGCGCTCGACCTGGGCGGCGTCGCGCGTCGCCTCCGGCCGCAGGAACTTGAGCGCGACCCGCTGCCCGAGCTGGAGGTGGGTCGCCGCCACCACCACGCCCATGCCGCCCTGGCCGAGCTCGCGCTCGACCCAGAACTTCTGGCCGATGACGGTGCCGGGCTCGAACATCGCGGCCCGGCCAGTCTACGGGAATTCCCGGGGCCGGGCAGGCTACATCGCGGCGCGGCGGTGCTGGCCGTGATAGGCCAGCGACGCCCACTCGATCTTGAGCTCGGAGGCGAAGCCGAGCGCGACCGCCGCCGTGCCCAGGCGCAGGCCGGTCGATTTCTTGTACGCGAGCGCGGCGCGGAGCTGCACCGGCGACAGCACGCCGGCCTCGACCAGGTAGCTGCCGAACCCCGACGCCACGGGGAGCTGGGACAGGGCCGACGGCCGGTGCTCGGGCGGCGGCCGCGTGCCCTGCGCGCGCCGCGACGATCGTGACCGCTCGACAAGATGGTCAACCGCGGCGGCGGCCGCCGGGAGTTTATCCGCCGCCGCGGTCGACCGGACCATCGCCTGGACCACGCCCAGCCACTCGCGGGCCTCGGCGTCGTCGGGATCGAGGCGCAGCGCCTCGCGCAGGAAGATCTTGGCCGACTCGACCTCGTCGCGGCGCGCCGCCAGCTCGCCGAGCAGGCGATAGGCGGCGCCCAGCCGCGGCTCGAGCCGCAGGCACTCGCTGATCTCGGTCTGGGCCTCGGGGTCGCGCCGCAGCGCCATCAGCGCGCGCGCTCGCAGGAGCCGGAGGTGCAGGTTGCCCGGGTCGTCCAGGATCGCGTCCTGGCACGCCGCCACGACTCCCGGGTAGTGCCGGGCGGAGAAGAGCTCGAGGGCCGCGCGCATGACGCCAGCGCTATCCACGAGCCGGACCAGAGCAAGGTCCCTGCCAGCTCGCGGCGAGGACGAGCCCACCGCAAGCCGTGGAGATCACGAGCGGTGCGCGCGCAAGGACGGGGTCCATCGTCCCCCGCTCCCTGGGGCGCCGGGCCCCGGCGGCCGCTCCGCCCACCGGTCCGGACGCTCGCGCCCCGGCCGGCTGGTGCCACCCGATCCCTGCGCGCATACTGGGCGGGTGCCCCGCGCGAGAGGACAGGCCGTGGCGGCCGGGCTGGTCGCCCTGACCCTGGCGACCGCCGCCGCCGCCGCGCCCCGGGATCCCGACCGCCGCGACCGCGGCGAGGTCTGGGCCGAGGTCGTGTCCCCGCACCGGGCGCAGGTCGGGGCGATCAAGCTGGCGCTGCGCGACGCGCTCGGCGTCCTGACCTCGGACTGGAGCCCCGAGCAGCGCGCGCGCGTCGTCGCCGAGGCCACCCGCCTCGCCCGCCACGCCCGCACCCTCGCCCCGGACGATCCCGAGCTCGGCTACTACCTGGGCGCGCTCGCCGACGAGGCCGGCCTCGCCGGCGAGGCCGCGCGACGGCTCGCCGAGTTCGCGGCGCGCGCGCCGCGCGGGCCGGCGCGCACCGACGCCCTCCTCCGGCTCGGCCGCCTCGCCCTCCGCCGCGGGGAGCCCGCCGCCGCGCTCGGCCCCCTGCGCCAGGCCCTGGGCGAGCGCGCCGATCGCCGCAGCAGCTCGGTGGCCGCGGTCTACCTCGCCCACGCCCTCGACGGCGTCGGCCGCACCGGCGACGCGGTCGAGCTGCTCTCGCTCCGGGTCGAGGCCGGGACCGGGAGCTGGGAGGCCGAGGACGCGCTCGAGTGGCTGACCCTGGCCGTGATCTACGATCGGGACGAGCAGATCACCCACGCGTTCGACCTGGTGGTGCGGGCGCAGCAGGCGCTGTCGGGCTCGTACGCCGAGCGGCTCGAGGCCGGCCTCGCCCTCGCGCCGCCGGTGCCCGCCGCCGAGCTGCACTACCACCGCGCCTTCCTCTACGAGACCGCCGGCTTCCTGCACGAGGCCCGCGCCGAGTGGCTGGCGTACGTCCGGCTCCCGACCGCGCTCGCGCCGGCGCGGGCGCGCGCCCACCTCGCCGCGCTCGATCGCCTGCTGGCCGAGCGCCGCCCGGGCCGGGCGCCGGCGCCGGCCGCGCG
>CAADGB010000278.1 GCA_900696455.1 uncultured delta proteobacterium | reverse complement strand
GGCCGCCGCCCGGCGCGCCTCCTCGGCCCGGCGCGCCTCCTCGGCCCGGCGCGCCTCCTCGGCCCGGCGCGCCTCGTCCGCCGCCGCCGCGGCCTTGGCGGCGGCGTCGAGCCGGGCGATCGCCGCCTCGACATCGGCGCGGGTGGGGGCGTTGGGCTGGCGGTCGAGGTACGAGCGGTAGTAGCGGATGGCCTGCCCGGCGTCGTCGAGGCGCTCGTGGGCGAGCGCGATGTTGAAGTCGTTGACCGCCGACGGCGCGAGCTGGTCCGCCGCCGAGAAGTCGGCGATGGCGCCGCGGTAGTCGCCGGCGTCGAACTTCTGCTTGCCGGCGGTGTAGCGGGCGCGGGCCTCGACCCGCGGGTCGCCCTGCGCCCACGCCGGGGCGGGCGCGGCGACCGCGAGCGCGCCGGCCACGGCGAGGCCGAGGCCGACGACGAACACGAGCACGGACGAGGAGGGGCGCGGGCGGCGCGGCGGGAGCTGCTGGGGTGCGGACATGACGACCTCGGGACGGGCGGACGTGAAGGACCCGTCCATGATGCCAGAACCCGGCCCCGACGGCGCGCCCGACGAGGATGCGGCGCCGCCCCGCTGTGACCGGCGTCGCGGCCGCCTACTGCGCGCAGTCGGGATCGAGCGGGTTCTGCTCGCAGTACGACCGGCTGGGGCCGCCCCCGGTGCCAGGACCGCCCCCGGTGCCGGGGCCGCCACCCCTGGGCTTGAGCGCGAGATCGACGCGCTCCTCGGTGCCGTCGATGGTGACGGTCTGATCGACGTGACCGCTGGCCTTGACCTTCACCGTGCGGGTCTCGCCCGGCTTGACCTTGACCATCTGCGGCGACTTGCCGAGCTTCTTGCCGTCGACGTAGATCACCGCGTTGCGGGTGCTGACCGCGACCAGCACCGCGACCGGATCGACCGCGTCGGGGACGACCGCGCCGGCGTCGATCTCCGGGGGTGCGGCGGCGCCCGCGTCGAGCTCCACCGTGGCGACGCCGGCGTCGACCTCGGCGGTCCCGCCCGCGCCGGTCCCGGAGCCGGAGCCCGAGCCGGACCCCGAGCCCGACCCGACGTCGGTGCCCGCGCTGCCCGCTGTCGAGCCGCTGCCCGATCCCGCGCCGACGTCGGTGCCACCGCCGCCGCCGGCGTCGGCGAGCGCGACCTGGTCGGTGCCGCCACCGCCGCCGCTGTCATCCTTCTTCTTGCCGCCGAGCACGGCGAACGCGCCCGCGCCGCCGCCGACGACCAGGAGGATCACGATCACCGCGACGAGCCCGGCCTTGGACTTCTTCGGCATCGCGAGCTGCGACTCGGCGGCGTAGCCGCCGCTGGGCGAGCCGAGGTACGGCGGGTTCATCGGCCCCGGCGGCATCGAGCCAGGCGGCGACGACATCGGTCCCGACATCGGTCCCGACATCGGGCCCGACATCGGGTACCCCGGCGGGTGCGCGCTCGGCCCGTGGGGACCGCTCGGGCCGTGCGGCCCCAGCGCGCCCGGCGGCGGACCGCCGGCCATCATCGTCGGCGCGCTCGCCGCCGGCCCACCGGCCCCGGGCATGCCGGCGCTCGCGCCCAGCGCCGGCAGCATCGCGCTCGGCCCGGGGGTCGGCCCCGGCCCGCCCGCCGCCGGCATCGCGCCGGTGCGCGGCGCGAACGCCTCCATGTACGAGCTCATCCCCGGGCCGACCATCGTGCGGTAGACGCCGACCAGCGCGTTGACCAGCTCGTCCATCGAGCGGTACCGCTTGTCCGGATCCTTGGCCAGGCAGTGGGTGATGATCTCGGCCAGGCCGGCGGGCAGCGTCTTGCCGGCCTTGGCGGCGCGCTGCGCCACCGGCTCGGGATCGGTGGTGATGTGCTGGGTGAGGATGCCCATGAACGACTCGCCCTGGAACGGCAGCGAGCCGGTGAACACCTCGTACATGATCACGCCCATGGCGTAGATGTCGACGCGGGCGTCGACGTGCTGGCCGAGCGCCTGCTCGGGCGCCATGTAGAACGGCGTGCCGAAGATCGTCCCGGTCCGGGTCAGGTTGTTCTGGCCGTCCTGGCCGGCGACCTTGGCGATGCCGAAGTCGAGGAGCTTGGGGACGTCCTCCCCGTTGGGCCCGACGGTGACGAAGATGTTCTCGGGCTTCATGTCGCGGTGCACGATGTTCTTGGCGTGCGCCGCGGCCAGGCCGTGCCCGGTCTGGATGAGGATGTTGAGCAGCCGGTCGGTCGCCAGCGGCTCCTTGATCATGTCGTTGAGCGGAGCGCCGTCGAGGAGCTCCATGCACAGGTAGATGCGGCCATCCTTGAGCTGGCCGAAGTCGTCGATGCCGATGATGTTGCGGTGGCCGATCGACGAGGCCGAGCGCGCCTCCTGGCGGAAGCGGCTCACCGCCTCCTGGTTCGACACGATCTCCGGCCGCAGCAGCTTGATCGCGACCTTCTTCTCGATGTGGATGTGCTCGGCGGCGTAGACCTCGCCCATGCCGCCCTCGCCCAGCTTCTTGAAGACGCGGTAGCGGCCGTCGAGCACCTCGCCGACCAGCGAGGACTCGGCACCGTCGGCCGGGATCTCCGTCGACGACCCGGCCGCGGGCATGCTGGCCGCCGACCCCGCCGGCGGATGCGCGCCCGAACCGGCGCCTCCCGACCCCGTCCCCGACCCGCCCATGCGAGTGGGCGCGCCTGGTTTTCCGCCTGAGCTCATGTGGCGCCGAGTATAGCGCGGCTCACGGCGCCTCGCAGCGCCCCGTCCCCGCCTCGGCGCCGTCGGCGTTGATCACGCACACCTGACCGTCCGGGCACGCCGGCAGGTCCGGGCGCCCGCAGGTGCCGTCGGCGGGCGGGGCCGCGCCGCCCCCCAGCACGCAGCGGCCGCCGCTGCAGCGCGGCTCCGCCCCGGGCTGGCAGGTCGACACCCCCGGGCAGACCTCGCCGCCGGTGCAGCCCAGGCCGGCGACGAAGCCGGCGAGGCCGGTCGCCGGCACCGCGACGTCGACCCCGCCGCGGTCGCAGCCGCAGCAGTCGCCGGGCGCGCGCACGCACTCGGCGTCGGCCTGACACTCGGGCGCGACCGGCCCGCTCGCGCAGGCGCAGGTGGTGCAACCGGCGGCGTCGACGGCGAAGCCGTCGGGGCAGGCCAGCTCGCACGGCGACGGCGCGCAGGCGGCGACGCACGTCCCCCGGTCGCAGCGCGCCACCAGCGCCGGGCATGCCGTGGGCTCGGCCGTGGGCTCGGGGCAGGCGACCTGCTCGCAGGCGTCGTCCCAGCCCGAGGCGCCGGCCACCGCGAAGCTCGGGCAGTCGCAGCACGACGGCCCGGCCAGGGTGCAGTCGAGGTCGATCCGGCAGGCGTCGAGCCCGCGCTGGTCGTCGGGCGCCAGGCCCGCGGTCTCGTCGGCGGCGAGCAGGCACCCGGCCCCCAGCGCGGCGACGGCGACGGCGGCGAGGAGGCGCATCGGCTGCCAGCTCAGCAGGTTCCGTGCCGCGCGCAACCCCCGAGGATCCCTCGGCGCGCTGGTGGAATTCTGAGACCGCTGGCGACGCCGCCGCGCCCGCGCCGCCCACGACGATCAGACCGTGGCCGTAGCGTGCCGACCGTGGGCTCCAAGATCATCACCAAGACCGACCGGGCGATGGAGGACCAGCTCCTCGCCGTCGCCAACGACCCCGAGCGCGCCGACACCCTGGCCAAGGCGCGGGCCTTCAAGCGCACCTGGCTGGAGCTGGCCGACGCCCTGGCCCGGGTCCAGAAGCAGGCGTCGTGGCAGCGCTGGGGCTTCACCGACTTCGAGGCCTACTGCCGCAAGGAGCTGCACCTGCGCCGCTCCACCGTCGACAAGCTGCTGGGCAGCTACCGCTTCCTCGAGTCGAGCGCGCCCAAGGTGCTCGAGCGCGCCCGCAGCCAGCCGTCGGCGCCGGTGCCGAGCCTGGCCGCGGTCGAGTTCGTCGAGAAGGCGACCGCGCGCGGCGCCGCCGACGAGGAGACCCTGGCCAACATCCGCCGGGTCGCCTTCGACGAGGGCGCCGAGGCCCCGCTGCTCAAGCGGACGTTCAAGGAGGTGGCGTTCCCCGAGGAGGACGTCGAGCGGGCCGAGCGCCTGCGCGGCCAGATCGCCGGCGCCGCCCGCCGGCTGTCGGCGCTCATCGCCGAGGAGGGCGCGCCGGTGTCGCGGTCGCTGGCGGTCCGCGTCGAGGAGACCGTCGGCGAGCTCCTGGCCGCGCTCGAGGAGAACTAGCCCGTCAGCGCCCGCGGACCGGGCTGGCCGGCGCCGGGCTCACGCCCGGAAGAAGACCGCCGCCCGGTACAGCGAGTACAGGCCGTAGCCGACCAGGGCGATGCCGACGACGCGCGCGATCCAGATCGCCTTGTCGCCCATCAGCCGCTTGCCCTTGTCGGCGACGTAGGCGACGAACGAGAACCAGCCGAAGCTGCCGAAGAAGACGCCGGTGGCGGCGGCCAGGCCCTCGAGCGGCTGCACGTTGTGGCCGATGTGGCCACCCACCACCACGACCCAGGTGACGATCGCGGCCGGGTTGAGCACGATGAGGCCGAAGCCGACGGTGAAGCCGCTCCACACCTCCTGGCTCGGCGGGACCTGGTGGGGCGGCGCGGTCGGCGGCGGCGGCGGCTGGCTGCGGACGGTCAGGAGGCCGTAGCCGACCAGGACCAGGCCCGAGATCAGGTAGAGGACCGGCTTGACCCCGGGCTGGGCGATGACGTGCGGGCCGACGCCCAGGATGCCGGCGAGGGCGAAGCCGAAGTCGCCGACGGCGCCGCCCAGGCCCACCGCCATGCCCCGGCGCAAGGTGTGCCGGTAGGCAGCATCGATGACCGCCACGTTGACCGGGCCGATGGGGACCCCGGTGAGCGCGCCGATGGCCACGCCGATGAGGAAGTACGTCAGCACGAACCCCCGTGCTATAGCAGCCTGATGCCGTCGGGTTCCAGCCCGGGAGTCACCTGGCTCGGCCACGCCTCCGCGGTGGTCGCCCTCGGGCCCCGCCGCGTGCTCGTCGATCCGCTCGGCCGCGCCCGCGCCCGCGCCGCCGGCGCCGTCGACGCCGTGCTCATCACCCACAGCCACGTCGACCACCTCAACCGCTGGACCCTCAAGGCCGTCGACCGCGCCGCCCACCTGGTGGTCCCCCGCGGCGCGGCCCCGGTGGTCGCCGATCTCGGCTTCGCCCGGGTCTCCGAGGTCGAGCCCGGCGATCACGTCGACCTGGGCGGGCTCGACGTGGTCGCCGTGCCCACCCGCCACGACCAGGGCCGCTGGCGCAAGGGCGACGCGCCGACCTGCGCCGGCTACGTGCTGACCGCCGAGGGCCGGAGCGTCCACCACGCCGGCGACGTCGACTTCTCGGACCACGCCATCTTCGACGAGCTGGGCAAGCGCTTCGCCCTCGACGCCACGCTCCTGCCCATCGGCGGCATGCTGCCGGTCTGGTACTACCGCTGGCGGCGGACGGCGCTCGACCGCGGCGTCCACATCGACCCCGACTGCGCCCTCGACATCTTCCAGCGCCTGGGCGCGCGCGCCCTGGTCCCGGTGCACTGGGGCACGGTCAACCTGCGCCTCGGCCCGCCCAGCATGCCGCGGCGCCGGCTCGAGCAGGTCGCCCGCGCCCAGGACGTCGCCGGCGTGCGCGTCCTCGACCACGGCGAGACGCTCGACCTGGCCGCGGCGCCGGGCGTGACCGCCGCGCCCGCGCCCGACGGTGACGACGCCCGCGAGGCCGCGCCCGGCCGCGGCGCCGGCGGCGCGCCGGTCACCAGTAGTAGTAGTTGAGCGAGCCGAAGACGCCGACGGCGCCGACGATGATGCCGATGACGCTGCCGAAGATGCGGTCGCGGATCGAGCGGTCGCCGGGCGCCGCGCGGTAGGCGACCACCGCCCGCCGCAGCCGCACGCCGTCGATGGCGATCCAGTAGGCGGCGACGCCCCCGGTCATGAGCGCCGCGAACAGCATCTGGCCGTCGTAGGAGACGAAGTTCACGGCGCCACCTCCGCCGTCCGCTCGACCCGGTCGCCGACGCCCGCGGGCGAGGACGCCCCGACGTCGTCGTCGAGCTCCGGCGCGGCCAGCGGCGCGGCCGCCGGCACCGGATCGAGGGCCAGGCGCTTGGCGTCGTGGATGACCACCACCACCATCAGCGCGGTGAAGGTCCAGAAGAAGTAGTCGACCTGGAAGCCGAGGGTGCCGAAGCCGCCCAGGTAGGCGGCGAAGGCGACCAGCCGCTCCATGGCGTGGCTCTGGTAGTTGACCGTGCGGCCGGCGCGGCGCGCGTACAGCCAGCGGAGGCCGGTGTTGACCAGGCCGAGCCCGACGATGACGAGCACCGGCACCAGCGGCACCCGGCCGTAGGCGGTGAGGACGACGATCGCGAAGCCGTAGCAGACGCCGTCGGCGATGGCGTCGAAGACCGCGCCGAACGGGGTCTGGCAGCGGAACAGGCGCGCGACCGCGCCGTCGAACAGGTCGAGCACGCCGCACACCAGCAGCAGCACGCAGGCGAGCTGGTAGTGGCCCTGATCGACCGCCCACAGGAACGGCGGCAGCGTCAGGAAGCGCGAGGCGGTGACCGCGTTGGCCGGGTTCAGGTTCGACGCCATGGCCCCCTCCGTCCGCCCCTAGCGCGCCTCGCCCATGGGCGCCTCGCCCTCGTCGTCGCGCGCCGCCGGCGCGGGCGCGGGCTCGGCCGGGAGCTGCCGCCCCGCCGGATCGACGAAGCGGTAGCGCCGCCACGCGAACCAGATGCGCTGGAACAGCGAGACGTGCGACATGATGGCCACCGCCCACGCCCCCGCCAGCATCGGGCGCGGATCGTGGAGCAGCGCGGTGAAGAAGACGCCGGTGCCGAAGTAGATGATGAACTCGGCCGAGCCGAACAGGCCGACGACGTCGATGGGGTGGCCGATCTTGCCCTTCTCGCGCCACACGTCCTGCTGCGACTCGGCGTAGACCGAGAGCTTGATGATGACGTTGGTGAGGGCGCCGGTGATGCCGAGGCCCATGACGATGAGGGCGTGGGGGTAGTCGTACGAGATGTTGACGCAGCCGCCGGCGTACATGACCCCCAGCGTCCAGCGGTCGCAGACGTCGTCCATGACCGCGCCGAAGGTCGAGCGCTGGTTGAAGGTGCGGGCGACGAAGCCGTCGATGTGGTCGATGAGGCCGCGCAGGAGCAGCAGCGCCAGGCCCACCCACCAGTAGCCGTAGAAGAAGACCACGGCCCCCACCAGCCCGACCGCGGCGCCGATGAGCGTCCACTGGTTGGCGTGGATGGGCAGGCGGCCGATGGCGGTCAGGACCGGGTGGAGGATCCGGTCGAGGTGCTTGCGGACGACGAACAGGTTCATGGCGGAACCGGCGGCCGGACCTTACACCGACTGCCGGACCGCCGCGAGCACCTTGCGCAGGGCGGCGAGGAAGGTGTCGATCTGGGCCGCGGTCACCGACAGCGGCGGCTGCAGGCGCAAGACGTTGCCGTGGAGGCCGCTGACCGTGATCAGCATGCCCTCGGCGTGCAGGGCGTCCTTGACCGCGGCCAGCGCCTTCTTGTTCAGCACCTCCTTGGTGGCGCGGTCCGCCACCAGCGCGATGCCGCCGAGCAGCCCGGTGAAGCGGACGTCGCCGATCCACGGGTCGCCCAGGGCCCACGCCCCGGCGGTGAAGTGCTCGCCCATGCGGCGGGCGTTGTCGACGAGGCCCTCGTCGACCAGGGTCTCGATCATGGCCAGGCCGGCCGCCGCCGACACCGCGTTGCCGCCCGAGGTCGGCGTGGTGCCGCCGAAGAACTTCGCGATGACGTCCTTGCCGGCGCAGGTGACCGCCAGCGAGCCGACGCCGCCCGACAGGCCCTTGCCGCCGGTCACGATCTCGGGCTCGAGGCCGTAGTGATCGAGGCCGAACATCTTGCCGGTGCGGCCGAGCCCGGTCTGGATCTCGTCGAGGATGAGCAGGGCGCCGTGCTTGCGGCGCGCGGCGTCGACCCGATCCCACCACTTCTGGGGCGGGGCCAGCCCGCCCACCGCCTGGATCGGCTCGGCGATGATGGCCGCGGTCCGGGGCCGCGCCGCCAGCCGGTCCTCGAGGCCGTCGAGGCACTCGGTGGCGCAGGTCTCGGGCCGCTTCGGGCAGCGGTAGCAGTAGGCGGTGGGGAGGGCGAAGGTGTGGTCGGAGAGCGGCCGGCCGGCGCTCTCGCGGTACTTCTCGCTGGCGGTGACCTCGAGCGAGCCCAGGGTCAGGCCGTGGTAGCCGTTCTCGAGGAACGCCACGTCGGTCTTGCCGGTGGCCTGGCGCGCCATCTTGAGCGCGAACTCGTTGGCCTCGGAGCCGCCGGTCGAGAAGAACGCCTGGTCGATCGTCTTCGGCAGCAGCTCGACCAGGCGCTGGGCGAGGCGGACCGCCGGCACCGTGCCGTGCTTGCCCGAGACCTGCAGCACCTGGTGGAGCTGCTGGGTCGCGGCCTCGATGATGCGGGGGTGGCAGTGGCCGGCGTTGTTGACGAAGTAGCCGGCGGTGAGATCGAGGTAGTCCTTGCCGTGGACGTCGGTGACGACGCAGCCCTTCGCCTTCGCCACGATCACGGGCTCGCCCGCGGGGTGGGTCCACGGACGCATGACGTACTGCTCGTCCGTCTGTACGAGCTCGTCGGCCTGCTCGGCCGTGTACGGAGAGTTGCTCACGAGTTCTTCCTCGGCGAGGGGTGCGGGGTGAGGGGCAGGGCGAAGCTGGTAGCGCATGGTGTAAACCGTTGTCAAGTTCAATAGTTACAACCTTGCGCACCCGTGGAGGTGGCAGGTTTTCGACACCCGGCGGCCCGGCGATGGCGCGCGTGACGCGCTTCTAGGCACTTGCGGCGATCGCGGCGGGCTCTCGGTCATCGCGCTCGAACACTCTGCGATCCCGGTGCCAGACCCGGAGGTGATGGGAGATCACCTTGCCGCCCGCGAGCTCGAGCACGCGGTAGCGCGCGGTGCGATCGGGCTTGCCGGCCTCGTAGGTTCCGGACGGCACGCCCAGCACGTCGACGGAGCCCCGGGGCGTGGGCAGGAGCTCGCGCAGATCGCGGTGCTCGTGGCCGTGCACCACCAGCTCGGCGCCGTGGCTCGCGATCGTGGCGGCGAAGGCGTCGCGATCCTTGAGGCCGCGGATCCGGCTCGCGGCGCGCTTGCCGGCCGGAGGGTGGTGGATCGCCACCACCCGCGCCTTGCCGGCGAGGCGGGGATCGGCGAGGGCGCGGCCGAGGCGCGCGAGCTGGCGCTCGCCGACCCGGCCGTAGGCGGTGAACCACGGGGTCTGGAAGCTGGTGGAGAGGCCGAGGATCGCGACCTGGCCGCGCACCCGCACGATCGGCCACGGATCGTCGTCGCCGTCGTCCCACCCCCAGCCCGGATCCGTCGCCGCGTAGTCGGCGAAGACCGCCGCGAAGTGGGCGCGGCCCTCGTCGACGTAGGCGTCGTGGTTGCCGGGCAGGACGGTGACCCCCTCGGGCCCGAGCGCGAGCTGATCGAAGCGGGCGCGGGCGAAGCGGAACTCCTGCTCGAACGCGAGGTTGGTGACGTCGCCGGTGCACAGCACGTGGTCGACGGCCTGGGCGTTCAGGTCGGCGACCATGTCCTCGAACGCCTCGGTGTGGTAGTGGCGGCCGCGGTTGGTGAGGAGGTTCATGCCGCCGATCCAGCGCTTGCTGGCGAAGTCGAGCGCGCGCGCGCCCTCCAGGGACAGGAGGTGCAGGTCGGAGCAGTGGGCGATCCTCACGGAGCCACACTGTAGCCTGGACTGGCCGGCGCGGTCGAAACGGCGCAGGATGGAGCCATGGGCGACGTGGTGACGCGCGAGCCGGCGGTGGCCGGTCGCTTCTATCCGGGGACCCGGGCCGAGATCGACGGCGCGCTGGCGCGCCTGTTCGCGGGCGCGCCGCCGACGGCACGGCCGGCGCTGGGCGTGGTCGTGCCCCACGCGGGGTGGATGTACTCGGGCGCGCTGGCCGCCCGGACCCTGGCCGCGGTGGCGGTGCCCGAGCGCGTGCTCGTCCTGTGCCCCAACCACACCGGCCGTGGCGCGCGGGTGTCGGTGAGCATGGCGCCGGCGTGGCGCACGCCGCACGGCGAGGTCCCGGTCGATCGCGGCCTGGGCGCGGTGCTGCTCGACGAGCTGGCCGCGGATCCGGTGCGCGGCGCCGCCGCCGACGAGGCGGCCCACGCCCGCGAGCACGCCATCGAGGTGCTGGTGCCGCTCCTGCTCGCGCGCCAGCCGTCGCTCCACCTGGTGCCGGTGGTGCTCGGCGGCCTGGCTCCCGGCGAGTGCCGGCGGCTGGCGGCGGCGATCGTCCGCGCCTGGCGCCGGCTGGGGCTCGTCCCCGGCGCCGACGTGATGCTGGTCGCGTCGAGCGACATGAACCACTTCGAGGACGAGGTCGAGACCCGGCGCCGCGATCGCCTGGCGCTCGACGCCCTGGCCTCCGGCGACCCCGAGCGCCTGCTCGACACCGTCGACGGCCACGACATCTCCATGTGCGGGGCGCGGCCGGTGGCGACGCTCCTCGCCTGCGCCCAGGAGCTGGCCGCCGCGCCGCCGGAGCTGGTCGGCTACACCACCAGCGCCGCGGTCAACGGCGACACCGAGCGCGTGGTCGGCTACGCCGGCGCCGTGGTGCCGGCGCCGCGCTGACTCCCGGGCGCGCCACGCGTCAGCGCGTGCCGTCGAACGCCCGCAGGTGCGACGACAGCACGAGCCCCGCCGACGGCGTGCGCGCCAGCAGATCGGTGCCGCCCCACAGCCCGAGCGCGAGGTGCGGCGAGAGCCAGAGGTCGGCGCGGGCGCGGGCCTCGAGCACCGCCTCCCCGTGGAGGGTGTGGTCGACGGTGATGCACGAGCCCTTGACGCTCTCGGCCTTGACCGCGGTGAGGCGGACGCCGCCGCCGAGCTCGGCGCCCAGGCTCAGGCGGCGCGGCGCCGCCGGCCCCAGGAGCTGATCGGCGAAGCGGCGGCTGCCGACCACCGCCAGCGTGGTGCTGGCGCCGGTGACCCGCGGCGCCAGGAGCGCGCCGTCGTCGGTGATCATGCGCTCGGCCCCCGAGGTCGCGACCGCGGCGACGCTGGCCTCGACGCCGGCGTAGAGCAGGCGGCCGTGGACGAGGGTGCGCAGGGCCACGCCGTGGGCCACCCCCTGCCCGCCCAGATCCTCGCCGACGACGCGGTAGCGGTAGCCGGTGCCGTCGGAGTGCGAGATGTCGCCGCCGGCCTCGATCCCGGACAGGTCGACCCGCGACGAGATCGCGGCCAGCTCGACGGCGACGCCGATCCGCCGCGCCCGCCACGCGCCGAAGCCGGTGCAGGCCCGGTAGCCGTGGACGTCGGTGGTGTCGATGCATGCCGGCGCCGACGACGAGCTGCTCCCGTCGTCGCTGGACGACGAGCCGCCGCCGTCGCCGCCGCTCGAGCCACCGCCGCCGTCGCCGCCGCCGCCGCCGCAGGATCCCGCCGCCGCCGGCGCGACGAGGCTCGCCGGCGCGACGACCGCCACCAGCCCGCCGATCGCCGCCAGCGCCGCCAGCGCCGCCGCCGTGGTCGCCGCGCGCGAGGCCCGGCCGCGGCTCACGGCGTCGCCTCCGCCAGCTCGAGCCCGGCGCGGGCGACGGTCCGGCAGGTCGTGGTGGGCAGGCCCGGCGCCGCCGGCCCCGCGCCGAGATCGCCGACGGCGACGCAGATCGAGATCACGTCGCCGCCGAGATCGCGGCGGGTGCGGTACTCGATGCGCTCGCGGCCGGCGCGGTGGGCGTCGAGCGGCAGCGCGCGGATCTCGCCGTGCGGGTCGAAAGGCACGAGCGCCACCTCGGCGCCGTCGCGGGTGCGGCCGGTGACGCGCACCCGCGCCAGATCGACCGTGGCGGCGCGGTCGCAGCGGTTGCCGAACTGGTAGTGGACCACCGGACCGGCGGCGACCGGATCGCGGTGGACGTCGACCGCGACGTCGAGGCAGCCGAGGGTGGTCCGCTCGCCGACGAACGGCTCCCCGGCCATCGCGAACGAGCCGGCGCGGTAGCCGGCGCAGCCGACGAGCACCGGGGTGACGAGGGCCACGGCGCAGGCCGCGGCCAGACGGACGCTCCTCATGCTCGCGCGGTGCGAGCAAATCCCACGCCGCTCCGCGACGGCCCCGGCGCCGTGCCGCTCCGCGCGCTTGCGACGCCGCCGCCCGCCGACCTGTCGCGCGCGCGCCACACCCGCGGCGCGGCCGTGGTGATGACGCGACGGGATCGGCGCCGCCTCGGAGGGCGTGGCGCGCGTCAGCGCGACGGCCGGGCGAGCGCGCGACGCAAGGTCGAGCCCCCGGCGCCGCGGCTCGCCGGGGCGCGGCGCCGGCGGCGCGCGGGCAGCGGCACCGGCGGCGGCGCGACCCGGTAGGCGACCGCGGCCCGGTTCTCGACGCGGACCACGAGCCGCAGCCCGGACCAGACCCCGTCGATCGCGCACACCTTGTTGTCGACCATGCCGCCGGCGAGGCCGATCCGCCGCACCACGTCCTCGGTGATGTCGGTCGCGCGCCGCGACGACTTCCGGGGCCACGCCACCCACAGCCCACCGTCGGGGTGGAGGCGGGCGAGCATGTGGCTCAGCCGCCGCTCCAGCTCGGTCACCCGGTCGACGAAGCACACCACGACGTCGACGGTCGCCGGCCGGAGCTGGTGGAACAGGCGCGCGCCCTCGGGCAGGTCGATCGCGTCGGCGAAGCCCGCGGGCGCGCCGCCGGTGATCACGACGACGTGGCCGGGCTTGATGCCCAGCCTCTTCGCCAGCGGTGCGCTCGGGGTCGCGGCCACGGCGGACATCATGCCCGGCCCGGGGGGCACCGCAATCCCTGGCCGCCGGCTTTTCGAGCCTCGCTCCAGGCCGCCGAGATCACTCACTCCCGGTGCAGAGGGCGCCGCTACCCGATCGCGGCCCGACCGCGCCGGGGCCACCTGCTATCAAGAGCTTTCGCCTCGAAGTGCAAGGCGGCTCGCATCGATCACACCTGACTACCCCCACGCCGACCTGCGCCTATCCCGCCCCGCCCTGACCTGGTGGCGGGCGAGGGCGTACCAGTTGCGCGATGACCACGATCCTCATCATCACCGAGCACGACGACCGCCGCGAGGCCTGGACCGCCGCCGCCCGCGCGGCCGGCCACGACGTCCGGCTCGCGCCGGCGCTGATCCCCGGGATCGACCTCCTGGGGACCCAGCCCATCGACGGCGTCCTGGTCGACGCCGAGGCGGCGGGCGAGCTGGAGCGGCTGGTCATGCTCTCGGTGTTCCGGCCGACGCCGCCGACGGTCATCGTGCACGACCGGTCGATCGCCGTGCCGGCCCGCATGCGCGCCGCCGCCTGCCGCCCGAGCACGACGCCGCCCGCCCGCCTCGTCCACCTGCTGGGCCGCCTGATCGCGCACCGCGAGCTCGCCCAGCCCACCAACCTCCCGGTCCGCGTCACGCCCCTCGCCCTCAAGTGGACCTCGCGCCTGTCGTCGATCGGCGACGACGACGACACCGGCGAGACCAACCCGGCCTTCGACGGCGAGACCAGCGACGACGGCTACGACCTCGCCGCCCGCTGATCGGGCGAGCGTCGCCGCTCGCCGCTCGCCGTCGCCCGCGGATCGTCGCCGCCCGCCGCTCGCCGTCGCCCGCGGATCGTCGCCGCCCGCCGATCGTCGTGGCCCGCGGACCCGTGCTACACGAACGGCCGTGGCGACCGGCCTCCTCCTCATCAACCTCGGCACCCCCGACGCGCCGACGCCCGCCGCCGTCCGGCGCTACCTGCGCGAGTTCCTGGGCGACCCCCGCGTCCTCGACATGAACGCGGTCGGGCGCAAGCTCCTGCTCGAGCTCGTCATCCTGCCCACGCGGCCGCGCAAGAGCGCCCACGCCTACCAGCAGATCTGGGACGCGCGGCGCGGCTCGCCGCTGCTCTTCCACGGCCAGGATCTGGCCGCCGGCGTCGCCGCCCGCCTCGGCGACGACTGGCGGGTGGAGCTGGGCATGCGCTACGGCTCGCCGTCGCTGGGGGCGGCGCTCGATCGCCTGATCGCCGCCGAGGTCACGCGCATCGTCGCCCTGCCGCTCTACCCGCAGTACGCGTCCTCGTCGACCGGCAGCTCGCTCGAGCACCTCTACCGGCTGGCCGCCGCCCGCACCAACGTGCCGCCGCTGGTGGTGGTGCCGCCGTTCTACGCCGACGACGGCTTCCTGGGCGCGTTCGCGGCGGTGGCCCGGCCCCAGCTCGCCGCCGCCGAGGCCGAGCACGTGCTGTTCTCGTTCCACGGCCTCCCCGAGCACCACATGCGCGCCGGCGATCCCAGCGGCCAGCACTGCCTGGCCAGCCCGTCGTGCTGCGACGCGCCGGTCGGCCCCGCCCGCGACTGCTACCGCGCCCAGTGCTACGCCACCGCCCGCGCCCTCGCCGCCCGCCTCGGGCTGGCGGCCGAGGGCTGGAGCGTCGCCTTCCAGTCGCGCCTGGGGCGCGTGCCGTGGATCAAGCCCTACACCGACGAGGCGCTGCCGGCCCTGGCCCGGCAGGGGGTGCGCAAGATCGCCGTCATGTGCCCGGCGTTCGTCGCCGACTGCCTGGAGACCCTCGAGGAGATCGGCATGCGCGCCGCCACCCAGTGGCAGGCCGACGGCGGCGAGCGGCTGACGCTGGTGTCGTCGCTCAACGCCGAGCCGGGCTGGCTCGACGCGGTCGCCGAGCTCGCGCGCCGCGCGGCGCCGCGGCTGCCGGTCGCCACCTGACCCGCGCCGCGCCGCGGCGGTGACGGCGGCGATGGTGATATAGAGGCGCCATGTCCGTCCTCGCCGACGTCCATGGCGATCTCCTGCTGGTCCGGCCGCCGGTGCCGGCCACCTGCAACAAGGCCGGCGCCAACTACAAGAGCGAGGTCACCCACCTCGAGTACGCGCCGCGCCGCGCCTACGACGAGTGGCTGGCGATCTGCGACGCCATCGTGGCCTGCGGCGGCGACGCGCTGTACCAGGTCGAGGCCGTCGACGAGCCCTACCTCGGCCACGCCGCCCTCGAGGTCGACGGCGCCGGCGCCATCCGGCCGGCCGGCGCCCGCGAGGTCCTCGGCCAGATCGACGAGGTCGACACCGGGCGCGTCTTCACCGCCAACGGCCCGTGGGTCACCCTCCGCGACCGCGTCCTGCGCGGCGTGATGCCGCACATGCTGCCGCACCGGCGGCGCGAGGCCGGCTACTACCGCGCGCTGCTCGGCCAGATCGCCGACGCCTGCGGCCTCGCCCTCGAGCTCACGGACAACCCGCACCGCTGGGAGGGGATGGCCGACGTCGCGGTCACCGGCGACAAGGTCATCCTCACCTACGCCGTGCCCGGCCACTACGATCGCGGGCTCGCCCCCAAGAGCGCGCGCAGCTCGCGCGAGGGCGTGACGTTCGCGGCCGATCACGCCGGGGTGCCGGCCGCCGCCCGCGTCCACGCCGAGCTGGTCTACCCGCACTTCCACGGCGACACGGTCCACTTCGCCGTCCGCCCCGCCGAGGGGCCGACGCGCCTCGCCCACTACGCCGGCGGGCTGTGGGGCGACGGCCACGACGTGGTCGCCCGCGCCCTGCCCGGCCGCCTCCTGCCCATCGGGATGGCCGACGCCGTCCATCACTACGCCGGCAACTCGCGCCAGGTGAAGCAGGGCGTGCTCGTGACCGACACCGTCAGCCCGGCCTTCGCGACCTCGCTCGAGCGGCTCGGCCTCACGCTCCACCGCATCGCGCTGTTCGAGCTCTTCGGCAAGGCCGGCGGGGGCCCGGCCTGCGCCACGCTGCACCTGCCGGCGAGCCTGGCCCTGCCCGCCCGCGCGCCCTTCCGGTACTCCGTCTCCCGCGCCCAGGCCCTCGCCCGCCGGGAGGCGATCCCCGAGCGCCTGCGGGTGTCGTCAGATTTCTTCGCAGGTCGAGTCCGGGGCTGAGCGCGGCTTGCGCTCGTCGACGAGGGCCCGACGAGACCGGCCGGGAGCGCGCCGGGGACCGATCTCGCTCCCGCGGCCCTGCGACTCGATCTGTCGCACGAGGTGTCAGAAAGTGGCCCAGGGACTGGAAACGCGGCTCCCTTGTCGATAAACACGCAGCATCGCTCGCGCCCGCCCAGGGGAGGGATTTCCGGGGGGGGTAGGAACTGCAACAAAGGATCGAGACTCCCATGAGACTGCCATCCTTGCGCCGCACCCTGAACATCACCCTCGGCGGTGCCCTCGGTGCCGCCATCGCCCTGACGCCGACCGCGTCGGCCAACGTGGAGGTCGGCGCCACCGCCGGTCTCCATACCTTCAGCGTCAACAACGAGCTCGGTGTCCCCGACGTGGAGACCGCGACCTCGCTGCGGAACTCGGCGCTGTTCGGGGTCCGCCTCGGCGTCGGCTTCGGCGACATGCTCGGCGTCGAGGCCGAGGTCGGCCTCATCCCGACCGAGGAGCGCAACCTGGTCTATGACGTCTGGGCGCTCACCTACCGCGCTCACCTCATCGCCCAGTTCGGCGCGGGCAACCCCGACAAGAAGCTCATCCCGTTCGTCCTCGCCGGCGGCGGGCTGGTCCACGTGGTCGAGACCGGCAACGAGGACCGGATCTACAAGGACAAGGACGAGACCTTCTACGGCGGCATCGGCGCCAAGTACCGCGTCGAGAACGGCTGGGGTCTGCGCTTCGACGCGCGCTGGCTGGCGGTCCCCTCCAGCGACAGCGAGGGCCTGGCCAGCGACTACGAGCTCCTGCTCTCGGTCTACAAGGAGTTCGGTCGCAAGGAGTCCAAGAAGGAGCCGCCGCCCCCGCCCGAGCCCGACAACGATCCGGACCGCGACGGCATCGTCGGCGACGCCGACCAGTGCCCCGACGATCCGGAGGACATGGACGGCTTCCAGGACGACGACGGCTGCCCCGACGGCGACAACGACGGTGACGGCATCGCCGACGCCCAGGATCAGTGCCCGAACGACGCCGAGGACCTGGACGGCTTCAAGGACGACGACGGCTGCCCCGACCCGGACAACGACGGTGACGGCATCCCCGACGCCTCGGACAGGTGCCCGAACGAGGCCGAGGACATGGACGGCTTCCAGGACGACGACGGCTGCCCCGATCCGGACAACGACGGTGACGGCGTGCCCGACGCCCAGGACAAGTGCCCGGAGCAGCAGGAGACCAAGAACGGCTACCAGGACGACGACGGCTGCCCGGACGAGGTCCCGGCGGCGGTGAAGAAGTTCACGGGCGTCATCAAGGGCATCAACTTCAAGACCGGCTCGGCCGAGATCCTGAAGACCTCGAACAAGACCCTCGACGGCGCGGTCAAGGTCCTGGCCGACTTCCCCGAGCTCAAGATGGAGATCCAGGGCCACACCGACGACGTCGGCGACGACGACGCCAACCTGCAGCTCTCGCAGGCCCGCGCCGACTCGGTGAAGGCCTACTTCGAGGCCAAGGGCATCTCGGGCGACCGCCTCATCAGCAAGGGCTACGGCGAGACGTCGCCGTCGGTCGACCCGACCGGCCTCAAGGGCGCCAAGCTCAAGGCGGCGCAGGCCAAGAACCGCCGCGTCGAGTTCAAGCTGGTGTCGGACCTGACCCAGTGAGGTCGTGAGCCGGCCGCTGGCCGGCAGAACGTGAACCAAGGGCCCGGGCGCACCCCGGGCCCTTCGTGCGTTTCGGATACGGGCTCGGGGCTGAATGACCCGCTCACCCTGAGCTCTTCACCGACCGCGGTCGGAGATCGCGGGGAACCGAACGGCACGCAGCCGCGGCTTGTCGGCCTTCGACACGCCCTCGCTGTCGCTCGGGCGGCTCAGGCCGACCGGAAAGATGGGCCCCGCGCGAGCGATGTCGGGTGCTTGCCGGCGCCGTTCGT
>CAADGB010000277.1 GCA_900696455.1 uncultured delta proteobacterium | reverse complement strand
CGCGGCAAGACGCTGCTGGTCGCGCTGGCGAGCGCGGCGCTCGGCGCCGGCGCCGCGACCGTGGCGGTGGTGGCGCTCCAGGGCCGGCCGGTCGGCCACGCGCCCACCGAGCCGGCGGCCGCGGCGGGCGCCCTTCGACTCGGCCCTGCGGGCCTCGCTCAGGGCGAGCGGGGAGATCACGACGGCCTCGCGTCGGGGACCGGAGCCGTGGCCGAGGCCGGTGCCGGGACCGGATCAGGCACCGAGGACGGAGCCGGGAACGGGAACGGAATCGGATCCGGAATCGGAGCCGGGACCGGATCAGGCACCGAGGACGGAGCCGGGAACGGGAACGGGAACGGGAACGGGAACGGGAACGGAATCGGATCCGGAATCGGATCCGGAACCGGAACCGGATCCGGAACCGGATCCGGTTCCGGGAACGGAATCGGATCCGATTCCGGGAACGGAGCCGACGCCGACGGCGCCCGGGCCGAGCCCGCGGACCGGGTCCGCGCCGCGATCGCGGGGTGCCTCGCCGGCGGCGCCGGGCACCGCGTCGTCGGGGTGTCGATCATCCCCCGCGGCGACCAGGCCCGGGCCTACTTCGGCAACGACGCGCTCACGCCGGCGGAGCGCGGGTGCATCGCCGCCGCGGTCAAGCCGCTGACCGACCTGCCCGCGAACGGGCAGTACCGGATCCGCGTCGACGCGGCGGGGCTCGCCGTCAGCCTGCGGCCCTGACCGCGCGGCGCTCAGCGCAGGTCGCGCGCGGCGATCGAACGGAACACGCGCAGCCCCTCGATCGCGTTCGACGGGAACGCGGCCACGGTGGCGGTGAAGGTCGCCGCCGAGAGCGCCGTGGTGCAGCCGTCGCCGACCGCGGTGGTGGCGCCGGTCTGCTCGTTGATCGTGACGTGCTGGAGCTGCAGGTTCGACAGCGAGAAGGTCAGGGTCTCGCCGATCGCGTCGCCGACCGCGCTGATGACCAGGCTGCCGCCGGTCACCATGTAGTCGTCGTCGAACGCCTGGCCGTTGACGTTGGTGGAGATGGTCACGCAGGTGCCGCAGGTCGCGTAGTCGGTCTGGGCGCCGGTCAGCGGGTACGTGCCCGGCACCACCGGGGTCGGCGCCTGCTCGGTGCCGAACGGCTCGTAGCCGGTGTAGAGGTCGACGAAGAGCACGTCCTGGGGCGCGGTCGGCTCAAGAGGCGCCAGCGCGAGGATCTGGTACAGAGCAGGGTTCGCCTGGCTCGCGCGGAAGAATGCTTGCCCGGTCAGGGCCCCGGCGTCGCCGAAGCTGTTGGTCGAGACCGTGCACGTGACCGGCGCGGCGTCGATGTTCTGGACCGGCGCGTCGATGGGGGTGACGGTGCCGTCGTCGTCGCCGCCGCAGGCGACGAGCGAGAGCGAGAGGACGGGAGCGAGAACGAAGGAGAGCTGGCGCATCCGCGCAAGCTACTCCTCGGCCCGACCGAGGTGAAGCGAAAAGTTGCCGGTTCTTGCCGCGAAGCACGTCGCGGTGGCACACGCCCGCGCCTCCCCGAACCGAGGTTCACGCGCCGGGGACGGTCGAGGGCAGGACGGCGTACCCCTGGATCTCGACCAGGGCCCGCGGCTCGACCAGCGCGCTGACCGCGACCAGCGCCATCGCCGGGAAGCGCTTGCCCATGACCGCGCGGTAGGCGGCGCCCACTGCCTTGTGGTCCCGGCGGTAGGCCTCGATGTCGGTGACGTAGATCGTGAGCGAGGCCAGGTGCTCGGGCCCGCCGCCGGCGGCGCGGACCACCGCCACGACGTTGGCCAGGGCCTGGCCGAGCTGCCCGGCGAGATCGTCGTGGGCCCACGCACCGTCGGGCTGCCAGCCGATCTGGCCGGCGACGAACAGGACCCGGCCGTCGCCGACCATGCCGTTGGCGTAGCCGCGCGGGGGCGGCCAGCCCGGCACCACCACCGCCTCCGGCGCGCTCACTTGAGCACCTGCCCGCCGTCGATGACCAGGGTCTGGCCGTGGATGCCGCGGGCGGCGTCGGTGCACAGCATCGCCACCGCCGCCGCCACCTCCTCGGGCTCGATCAGCCGCCGCTGCGGGCTCATGCTCTCGAGGGCGGCCCGCGCCTGCCCCTGGTCGCGCCCGGTGCGCGCCGCGATGCGGGCGATGGCCTCGTCGGCCATACGGGTCGCGACCCAGCCCGGGCACACCGCGTTGATCGTGACGCCGGTGCGCCCGAGGTCGATGGCCAGGGCCCGGGTCATGCCGACCGCGGCATGCTTGGCCGCGCAGTAGGCCGCGGTGTAGCCGTAGCCGGTGAGGCCGGCGTTCGACGCCACCGTGATCACGCGGCCCCAGCCGGCGTCGATCATCGCCGGCGCGAAGGCGCGGACCAGGCGGAACGGCGCGGTAGCGTTCACCTCCATCGTGCGATCCCACAGCGCGTCGTCGGTGCGAGCCAGCGGCGCGCTCTCGGCGACGCCGGCGTTGTTGACCAGGATGTCGAGGCGCCCGATCGCCCGCACCGACTCGACCATGCGGTCGGTGGCCTCGCGGTCGGCGAGGTCGCAGACCAGGGCGTGACCGCCGACCGCGGCCGCGGTGCTCTCGACGTCGGCCTGGCCGCGGCCGGTGACGATCACCCGGGCGCCGGCGCCCGCCAGGCGCAGGGCGATCGCCAGCCCGATGCCGCGGCCGCCGCCGGTGACCAGGGCCAGCCGGCCGGTGAGCGGGTCGCCCGCGCGCTCGTCCTTGCTCATGGGACGGATGTATCGCGGTCGCGCCCGCGCCGGCAACCCGCCGGCGCCCGCGCCCGCTGGCGCCCGCGCCGCCCGCCGCCCGCCGCCCTCGCCCGCCTTGCGCCCT
>CAADGB010000276.1 GCA_900696455.1 uncultured delta proteobacterium | reverse complement strand
CGCGCGACGGCCGCGGCTTGTCGGCCTTCGACACGCCCTCGCTCACGCTCGGGCGGCTCAGGCCGACCGGAGAGATTGGCTCGCCGTTCGTTTCCCGCAATCTCCGACCGCGGTCGGTGAAGAGCTCAGGCCGACCGGAGCGATGGGCGCGCCGTTCGTCTCCCGCGATCTCCGACCGCGGTCGGTGACGGGCTCCGGCCGACCGGAGCGATGGGCGCGCCGTTCGTTTCCCGCGATCTCCGACCGCGGTCGGTGACGGGCTCCGGCCGACCGGGAGCGTCGGGCGGCTACCGGGGCGGGGACGCGACGGCGCGGGCGACGTCGGCGGGCAGGCCGCGGCCCTTCCAGAGCGCGAACAGGGCCGGGTAGACGGTGAGCTCGAGCAGGAAGGAGGTGACGAGGCCGCCGACCATGGGCGCGGCGATGCGCTTCATGACGTCGGCGCCGGTGCCGTCGCTCCACAGGATCGGGACCAGCGCGATCATCGTCGTGAGCACGGTCATGAGCTTGGGCCGCACCCGCCGCGCCGCGCCCTCGACGATCGCGTCCTCGAGCTCGGCCCGGGTCCGGACCTGGCCGGCCGCCTCGCGGCGGCGGTGGGCCAGCGTGAGGTAGAGCAGCATGACCACGCCGGTCTCGGCGTCGAGCCCGGCCAGGGCGATGAGGCCGACCCACACCGCGACGCTCATGTTGTAGTCGAGCAGGTAGAGCAGCCACACCGCGCCGATCAGCGAGAACGGCACCGCCAGCAGCACGATCCCGGTCTCGATCAGCGAGCGCGTGTTCAGGTAGAGCAGGAGGAAGACGATCATCAGCGTCACCGGCACGACGATGGCCAGCTTGGCGCGCGCCCGCTCGAGGTAGCGGAACTGGCCGACCCACTCGAGGCGGGTGCCGGCGGGCAGGACGACGTCGCGCGCGACCACGGCGCGGGCGTCGGCGACGTAGTCGGCGATGGGCCGGTCGGTGTCGACGAAGACGAAGCCGACCAGGCGCCCGTCCTCGGACCGGATCATGGGCGGGCCGGTCACGCTGGTGATCGTCGCCACCTGGGCCAGCGGGATCTGGGCGCCGGTCGGCGTCGCCACCAGGACGTCGCCCAGGCGCTCCGGATCGTCGCGCAGCTCGCGGGCGTAGCGCAGGTTGATGGCGAAGCGCTCGCGGCCCTCGACGGTCTGCGACATGGTCATGCCGCCGATCGCGGTCTGCACGACCTCGTTGACGTCGCCCACGGTCAGGCCGTGGCGAGCCGCGGCCTCGCGATCGACCGTGACGTCGAGGTAGAAGCCGCCGGTCGCGCGGTCGGCGAAGGCGCTGCGGGTGCCGGGCACGGCGGCCAGCGCGCGCTCGATCGCGATCGCGGCCTCCTCGATCTCGACCAGATCGGCGCCGAACACCTGGATGCCGAGCGGGCTGCGCACGCCGGTCGACAGCATCTCGGTCCGGGTCTGGATCGGCATCCACCAGATGTTGGGCATCCCCGGGTAGCGCAGCTTCTCGTCCATCTCGGCGATGAGCTGGTTCCAGGTCAGGCCCGGCCGCCCCTGGTCGCGCGGCTTGAGCACGATCACGGTCTCGACCATGCCGATCGGCGCCGGATCGGTCGCGGTCTCGGCCCGCCCCATCTTGCCGAACACGCTCGCGCCCTCGGGGAACGTGCGCAGCTCGCGCCCCATCTCGGTCAGCACCCGCGACGCCTCGGCGTCGGACATCCCCGGCGGCGCGGTCGGCATGTACAGGATGGCGCCCTCGTTGAGCGGCGGCATGAACTCGCTGCCGAGCCGGAGGTAGGCCGGCACGGTGAAGACCATCGCCAGGGCCGCCACCACCACGACGCTCCCGCGCCGCCGGACCACGAACCGCACCACCGGCGTGTAGGCGGCGACCAGCCAGCGGTTGAGCGGGTTGACGTGCTCGCCGCGGAGCTTGCCGCGGATGAGCAGCACGGCCAGCGCCGGCGTCAGGGTCACCGCCAGCACCGCGGCGAAGCCCATCGAGTAGGTCTTGGTGTAGGCCAGCGGCTTGAACAGCCGGCCCTCGGTGCCCTCGAGCGTGAACACCGGCATGAACGCCACGGTGATGACCAGGAGCGAGAAGAAGATCGAGGGCCCCACCTCCTGCATGGCCGCGACCACGACGCGCGCGCGCTCGCCCGCGCGGCCCGACGCCTCCCAGTCCTCCAGCTTCTTGTGGATGTTCTCGATCATGATGATCGAGGCGTCGACCATGGCGCCGATCGCCACCGCGATGCCGCCCAGCGACATGATGTTGGCGGTCAGGCCCTGCTGGGCCATGGGCACGACCGCGAGCAGGACGCCGAGGGGCAGGGTCAGGATCGGCACCAGCGCGCTGCGGGCGTGCAGGAGGAACACGAAGATGATGAGGCTGACGACGATCATCTCCTCGATCAGGGTGTCGCGCAGGGTCGCGATCGCGGCCCGGATCAGCCCGGAGCGATCGTAGGTGATCACGACCTCGACGCCATCGGGCAGCTCGAGCTGGGCCAGCCGCGCCTTGACCCGGTCGATCACGTCGAGCGCGTTCTCGCCGTAGCGCATGATCACGATCCCGCCCACGACCTCGCCCTCGCCGTCGAGCTCGGCCAGGCCGCGCCGGGCGTCGGGACCGAGCGCGACCGCGCCCAGATCGCGCACGTAGACCGGGACGCCGTCGCGGCCGAGCTTGACCGGGATCAGCTCCAGGTCGCGCAGGCTCTGGACGTAGCCGCGGCCGCGCACGACGTGCTCGTGGCCGGCGATCTCGATCACCTGGCCGCCGACGTCCTCGTTGGAGCGGCGGATCGCCGCCATCACCTCCTGCAGGCTGACGCCGAACGCGCGCAGCCGGATCGGGTCGACCGTGATCTGGTACTGCTTCTCGAACCCGCCCAGCGACGCGACCTCGGCCACGCCCGGAACCGACTCGAGCGCGTAGCGCAGGTTCCAGTCCTGGAGGGCGCGGAGCTGGGACAGGTCGTGCTGGCCGCGGCGATCGACCAGCGCGTACTCGAACACCCAGCCCACGCCGGTGGCGTCGGGCCCCAGGGTCGGCCGCGCGTCCGCGGGCAGGCGGGCCCGGGCCTGGTCCAGGTACTCGAGCACGCGGCTGCGCGCCCAGTAGATGTCGGTGCCGTCCTCGAAGATGACGTAGACGAACGACATCCCGAACATCGACTGGCCGCGCACGAACTGGACCCTGGGCGCCGACACCAGCGCGGTCGAGATCGGGTACGTGATCTGATCCTCGACCAGATCGGGGCTGCGCCCCATCCACTCGGTGAAGATGATCACCTGGGTGTCGGAGAGGTCGGGGATGGCGTCGAGGGGCGCGCGGCGCAGCGACATCCAGCCCCACACCGCCAGGCAGGCGACCAGGAGGATCGTCAGGAGCGGGTTGCGCGCGCTGGCGCCGATCAGCTTGCTGACCACCCCGTCGCCCTCGCCGCCGCCGCCGCCGCCGCCGCCGCCGCCGCCGCCGGTCACGGCGCGCCTCCCGCCCGCTCCTCGGTCCAGAGCTTGGCGGCCGAGCGGATGCGGCTCTCGGCGGCGACCAGGAAGTTGCCCGAGGTCACGACGGTCTCGCCCTCGGCCAGGCCGGTGAGCACCTCGACCGCGTCGTCGGTGCGGACGCCGAGCGTGACCTCGCGCGGACCCAGCCGGCCCTCGCCGAGATCGACGAAGACCAGGCGCCGCGGGCCGGTGTAGACCACGGCGTCGACCGGCACCTGCAGCCGCGGCCCGAGGTCGAGGGCGAAGGTCACGGTCGCGTACATGTCGGGCTTGAGGCCGTGGCCGGCGTTGGGCAGCTCGAGCCGCACCTTGCCGGTGCGCGTGCCCGGATCGAGGTACGGGTAGACGTAGGCGACCCGGGCGGCGACGGGCGGCCCGGCCTGGTGGCTCAGCTCCAGGCTCGCGGCCTGGCCCACGCGCACCTTGTCCAGGTCGGCCTCGTAGACGTCGACCTCGACCCACACCCGATCGAGGGCGGCGATCCGGAACAGGCGCTGCCCGGCCTCGAACGCGGCGCCCTCGACCACGAGCTTCTCGATGACGTAGCCGCTGGCCGGCGCGTGGAACGGGACGTCGCGCATGGGTTCGCCGCGCTCCGCGATGCGCGCGACCTGGGCCGCGGTCAGCCCCCACAGCTCGAGCTTGCGGGCGCTGGCGTCGGCCAGCGCCGCGGCGTGGGCGCGCGCCGCGGGATCGGCCACCCGGGCCCGCGCCAGCAGGTACTCCTGCTGCGCCGCGTACAGCTCCGGGCTGTACAGCGTGAACATGACCTGGCCCTGGCGCACGGCCTGGCCGGTGCGGGTGACGTGCAGCTTCGTGATCCAGCCGCCCAGCCGCAGGGTGACGTCGCGCAGGCCGGCCTCGTCGTAGGTGACGCGGCCGAGCGCGCGCAGCGCCTGCGTCATCGGCGCCCGCACCACCTTGCCGGTCCGGATCCCGGCGGGTCCGCGCCGCGCCTCCTCGACGATCACCACCCCGCCCTCGTGCTCGTCGAAGGTGACCGGCGTGAGATCCATGGCGCAGATCGGGCACTGACCGGGGTCGGCGGCGCGGATCGACGGGTGCATCGAGCAGGTGTAGTGGGCGACGTCGCCGCCGGCGTGGCCGTGGCCGTCGTGGGAGACGACGGCGGCCGGCGCGGCCGGCGACGGCGACGGCGCGCCCCACGACGACGAGCTGCCGCAGGCCGGCATCGCCTGGCCCATGTACGGGTTGCCGAGGTCGTCGCCGCGCTGCACCCACTTGCGGAAGCCGGGCGCCATCGGGCAGCGGAAGACCCGCCAGCCCTCCTGCAGCCGGGGGTCCGCCGCCGCCAGGCCGATGAGCTGGCGGTTGACCTCGGCCAGCGCGACGCGGGCGCCGTCGAGCTCGGCGCTGGCGGCGAGCTGCTCGGCGGCCTCGCGGGCGCGGTCGAGGGCGGCGGCGACGTCGGCGGCGGGCGCGGTCGTCGCGGCGCGGGCCGCGCCCAGGGCCCGGGCCGCGAGGCGGGCGGGCGCGGCGACGCCGTCGTGGCGATCGAGCACCAGCTCGGCGCGCACCCGCTCGAGGGCGTCGAGGGCCTCGGCCACCGCCGACCGCGCCGGCGCCGGCAGCTCGGTGGGGGCGATCGCCGGCTCGGCGGGCCCGGGCGGCCGGGCCGGGGCGGTCGTCGCCGGCGCGCCCGAGGCGGCGCCGTGATCGTGGGCGGCCGGCGCGCGCGCCGCCCGCGCCGCGCGATCCGGCGGCGAGAACCAGGCGACGAGCTCGGCGTGGAACAGCGCGGCGACCGTGGCGGCCACCGCGCCCGTGATCAGGGCGACCTGCCAGCGCTTCATCGGACCTCTCCTTCGGTGATCGGCAGCCCCGGGATGAGCCCCACGGCGCGGGCCAGGGCGGCCCGTCGCCGCGACCGCTCGGCGCGGGTGCGCTCGAGCTCGCGCTCGGCCTCGCGCAGGGCCTGCTCGGCGGCGACCACCACCGCGAAGTCGTCGCGCCCCGCCACGAAGCCGGCGCGGGCGGCGTCGAGCCGGTCCCGCGCCAGCGGCACCCGCTCGCCCTCGTCGAGCGCGAGCAGGCGGTCGACCTCGACCACCCGGCGGTGGGCGCGCTCGACCTCGACCCGGATGGCGTCGACCAGCCGCGCGTCCTCGTGCCGACGCCGCGCCACCGTCGCCGCCGCGGCGTCGCGGGCGGCCTGCCGCCGCCCGCGCCCGAGCGGCAGGTCGAGCATCACGCCCACCATCCACTGGTGCGCCGGCTCGCTCCACATCGAGTCCCACGACGCCATCAGCTCGAGGTCGGGGTAGGCCTCGCGCTCGGCCATGCGCACCTCGGCGACCGCCGCCCGCGCCGCCGCCTGCACCACCTGGCGCTGCGGCCGCCGCGCCAGCGCCATCGCCAGCAGCTCGTCGCGGCTCGCCGACGGCGCCGGGGCCGGCTCGAGCGCGGGCGGCGGCGGCGGCAGGGGCGCCGCCGGGTCGCGGCGCAGGAGGCCGTTGATGGCGGCGGTGAGGACGTCGCGCTCGGCCTCCAGCGCCACCCGCTCGCGGTCGAGCATCACGTGCTCGCCGCGGGCCTGAAGTGGATCCTGCGCCGACCCGCGTCCGATCGCGTACTGGATCGCGGCGCTCTCCTCGAGCTCGCGCACCAGCGCGCGGTGGTGGGCGTTGATCTCGAGGGCCCGCCCTACCAGGTAGTAGTCGTCGTGGAGCGACGACGCCAGCTCGGCCAGCTCGAGGCGCGCGACCTCGACCTCGGCGAGGTGGGCCTCGGCCATCGCCGTGGCCGCCGCCCCGGCCAGCCCGCGCTTGCCGGGGAAGGGCACGCGCTGGCGCAGCTCGACGCGCTGGGCGAGGTGGGCGTCGCCGACGACGCTCAGCGGCGCCAGGGCGTAGCCGAGCATCGGGTCGGCCAGGGCCGGCGCCGCCCGCGCGGTCGCCTCGGCCGCCGCCACCGCGGCCCGGGCCGCGGCCAGCTCGGGGCTGCGGGCGAGCGCGGCCTCGACCAGCGCCCCACGCTCGAGGTGGGCCGCGCCGGCGAACGGCTCGGCACCGTCCGCGGCGAGGGCGTCCGGGCCCGCGCCCACCGACGCGCGGCCGGCGCCGGCCGGCCCAGGCCCGGCCAGGCGGCAGGCGGTCAAGACGGAGCAGGAGAGCAGGAGGGCCAGCCGCCACGGGGGCGCCGGCCAGGGATCGCGGAGCTGCATGTCGTCCTCGCGAGCGCCGCGACGATGCGCGGCGTGTCCGGGTCACGGTCCAGGGGCCCGCCCGGGCCGGCGCCGGCGCCGTCCTCGAGGGACGACGGGCGCCGCGGGCGGAGGTCGCGGACGCGGACGATCAGACGAGCAGCGCGATGTGCTGGTGGAACAAGGTCGGCGGGCCGCGCGGCAGGGGCGCGACCCACGCGCTGGCGGCGGTGACGGCGACGGTGGCCTCGGTCGCGACGCGCACGACCGCGCGCGGCGGCGGCGCCAGCGCGAGCTCGACCCCGGGCAGCGCGCGCGCGTCCCGGACCCGGGCGTCGCTGCGCTCGACGTCGCAGCACGTGGTGGCCGCGAGCTCGGCCGGGCGCGACGGGTCGCGCTGACGCTCGCGCTCGGCGGCGCGCTCCTCGTCGGTGAGCGGGGTCGGCGCCGGGCAGCAGCAGCGCGCGCGCGCCACGCCGTCGACCTGACACCGGAACCAGGCGCTGGCCATCGCCGTGGTCGGCGCCAGGGCGGCGACCACCAGGAGCGCGATGACGAGCGAGCGCCGCATCTCCCCCAGCCTAGTCCCGACCCCGGCGGGCGGCAACCGCCGGTGACCGGGCGCGTGCGGCTCGATGTCGCAGCCGCGCCGCGTCAGCCGTGCTCCGGCCACAGCAGGTGGTACGCGCGGTGCGACAGCACGAGCTGGGCGTACTCCTCGAGGTCACCGCCGGCGTCGCGCAGCACCGAGAAGTTGAAGTCGACCAGGGCCAGGCCGTCGGAGACCGCGGCCAGCAGCTCGTCGACGCGGGCCAGGCTGGCGCGGTCGGTGGCGAGCGCCGACAGCCGGGCCCGGACCTCGTCGAAGTGGGGGCGGGTGCGGGCGTTGAGCGCCAGGATGCGGGCCGGGCGCAGCCACGACAGCACCATCGACGCCAGCGCCCGGGTGTCGGACACCATCGCCTCGGGTGCCAGCGACGGCTCGACCAGCCCGATCATCGCCGGCTGCGCCATCCGGGTCTCGGTCGCGGCCTTGAACAGCAGCACGCCGGGGTGGATGTTGTTGTGCGCCATCCCGTGCTCGTGCAGCGGCGCGACCTGGCGGGTGACCAGGAAGCCGAGCGCGAGCGCGCCGTCGACGTGCAGGTCGACCTCGGCGAGCTGGCCGCCGAAGCGCGGGTCGTCGATGAACTCCGAGAACAGGAGCAGCGAGCCGGTCTCGGTGTCGAGGATGACGTTGTGCAGCGTCGTCATCATCCCCCGCCGCACCTTCTTGAGCGTGGGCCAGTAGGCCTGGGTCCAGGTGTCGACCAGCCGCCGCGGATCGGCGAGCTGGTGGAGGTCGATCACCGTCACCAGCTTGGGGAAGGTGTTGGCGTCGGGGAACTGGCCGGCGGCGAGCAGGTCGACCCGCGGCGCGGCGACGAAGATGGGGTGGCCCTTCACCCGCCCCAGGCACTTCTGGATCTCGTAGCCCCAGGTCGTGACCGCGGCCTCGGCGACCTCGACCTGGTGGCGGCTCACGCTCTCGTCGCGGCGGCGGTTGAAGACCGCCTGCAGGCGCTGCGAGCGATCGACCACCGGCGCGCCCATCGTCGCCGAGAAGAAGAAGCGGGCGTCGGCCGAGCGATCGTCGAGCTCGGGCAGCACCGCGCGCAGGTCGGCGATGATCGCCGGCACGTCGACGTAGCGGGCGCCGGGCTCGCGCTCGAGGCAGCGCTCGATCACGGGCCGCAGCGGCCGCGGCACGCTGTCCGGGTAGTGGACGCGGCTCTTGCCCGCGATCACCAGGCCGTCGCCGATGCGCATGAGCAGGCCCCACATGTCGTCGACCTTGCCGTAGGGCATCTCGTCGGTGAACAGGGCGTGGAGCGCGCCGCCGACCGCGAACACGTCGAGCGCCGCCGTCACCGGCAGCTCGGCCAGCCCGGGGTCGACGGTCTCGGGAGGCACCGAGTAGCCGGGGGAGCCGAAGACCCGGCCGCGGTAGTGCGTGCTGTAGGTGCCGCCGATGACGTCGTCGAGCGACAGCGCCAGGTCGAAGTCGAACAGGTAGGCGATGGCGGCGCGGTCGTCGAGCAGGATGTTGCGCAGCGTGAAGGCGCGGTGGAGCAGCCGGGCCTCGTGCAGGTGGCCGAGCGCGTCGAGGGCCTGCATCAGGAGCTGGGTGCGGGCGCGCGCGGTCAGGCGGTGCTTGGTCGTGGCCTCGAGCAGGGTCGTGCCCATGCGCGGGGTGACGAACAGGTAGTTGTCGGCGATGGGCGCCGACACGTACATGGGCAGCAGGCCGGGGTGCGAGAGGGCGGCGATGCGCGCCACCGCCGCCAGGTTGATGTGGTGGTCGCGGCGGGTGACGTCGTCGGAGCGGATCTGCTGCAGGTAGCTGTTCTGGAAGGTCTTGCCGACGACCTCCTCGATCTCGCCCGCGCCGTCGAGCCGGCGCTCCATGTTGGAGACCGTGCCCATGCCGCCGGCCGCCAGGTGCGTCCCGCAGGTGCGGTACAGGTAGTGCCCGTAGCGGAAGACGAGATCGGGCCGCTGCAGATCGTCGGCCCGCAAGAGCCCGATCTGCGTGTTCTCCGCCCAGGGTGGGGGCGACATGGAGGCGGCTCGATGGTACGTCGGCGGCTCGCGGGCGGCAATCGAGCCACCTGCAACCCGTTGTTTCGCATGAGGAACGACCGACGGGCGGCAATTTGTCGCAGCGACCACGGATCGCGCGGACCCGGGGCGCTGGCCGTGATACGTGCTGGCAGCCCCGCGCATCTCCGCCGTACCCATGCTCGAGCACCGTCACGCCAAGCTGGTCGCGCTCTTCACCTTCCTGATGCTGGTCATCGGCGGCACGGTGAACGTCAAGGGCGCGAGCCTCGCCTGCACCGAGCCCACGCTGTTCTGCCAGGGCCAGCTCTTCCCGCCCATGAAGGGCGGCGTGCTGTACGAGCACGGCCACCGCCTGTGGGGCATGGGCCTGGGCCTCCTGCAGATCGTCCTCACCGCGCTCCTGGTCATCCGCCGCCGCGACCTGCGCGGGCTGGCGTGGCTGACGCTGGGCATGGTCTGCGTGCAGGGCACGCTGGGCGCGCTGACCGTCTACTACAAGCTGCCGTGGCTCGTGTCGACGGCCCACCTGCTGTTCGGGATGCTCTACTTCGCGACGCTCCTGTGGATCGTCTACCTGACCCGGCCCGCGGTCGGCCCCCTGCCCGAGGAGCAGAACCGCCACCGGGCGCGGGTGGCGGCGCTGGGCGGCCGGGGCTGGATCGCCGTCGCCCTGGGCGTGCTGTTCGTGCAGCTCACGCTCGGCGCGCTGGTGCGCCACTTCGAGGCGACCCTCGCCTGCATCGGCATGCCGGCGTGCGACCTCGGCGGCGACACCTGGTGGCCGGCGACGCTCGGCCAGCAGGTCCACATGCTGCACCGGGGCTGGGGCGTCGTGACCGCCGTGGTCACCGTCGTCGCCGCGGTGCAGGTGTGGCGGCGGGCCGGCGGCTGGCCGGCGCTGCGCGCGCTGATGGTCCTGGCGCCGGTGGTGGCCGCGGCCCAGGTCGCGCTCGGCGTCTTCACCGTGCTCACCCTGCGCGGCCACGCGGTCGCGGTCGGCCACTTCGCCGGCGCGATGCTCCTGTGGAGCGCGTGGATCGGCGCGTGGCTCGTCACCGGCTCCGGCCGGCGCTCGCTGGTCGGCGCCGACGCCGGCTTCGGCGCGATGCGCGGCGGGGCGGTGCCGTGAACGCCGCCGCCCTCGAGCCCGGCGCGGCGTCCGCCCTGCCCCGGCGGGTCGCCGCCGCCGACGTCGTCGCGCTGGTCAAGCCGCGCATCCTGCTCATGACCCTGGTGACCGCGGCCGGCGGCATGGGCCTGGCGCCCGGCAGCCTGGTCCTGACCCCGCTGCTGGTGCTCCTGGCCGGCACCGCGCTCATCGTCGGCGCCGCCAACACGCTCAACATGTACCTCGAGCGCGAGGTCGACTGCCTGATGGTGCGGACCAAGGACCGGCCGCTGCCGGCCGGGCGCCTCGAGCCGCGGGTGGCGCTGGCCTTCGGCGTGGCCCAGGCCTTCGTCGCGGTGCCGCTCCTGACCTTCGGGCTGGGCGCGGCCGGGCCCATCACCGGCCTGTGCGCGGTCATCGCCTTCGTCTCGTACGTCATGGTCTACACGCCGATGAAGCAGCGCTCGCACGTCGCGACCTGGATCGGCGCGGTGCCGGGCGCGATGCCGGCGCTCATGGGCTGGACCGCGGCCACCGGCAGCGTCGATCCCGGCGGCCTGGTGGTGTTCGGCGTGCTGTTCATCTGGCAGATCCCCCACTTCCACGCCATCACGCTCTACCGCCTGCGCGACTACCAGCGCGCCGGCCTCGCCACGCTCCCCGGCGCCCGCGGCGACGCCGCGACCCGCGTCGAGATCGTGATGTACGCGCTGGTCCAGCTCGTGGTCAGCCTCCTGCTCTACCCGCTGGGGGTGTGCGGCGAGGGCTACCTGGTGGTGGCCGCCGTCGCCGGCTTCGCCTACGCCGGCTACGCCGCCAGCGGCCTGTTCCACGGCGACGCCCGCTGGGCCCGCCGCCTGTTCCTGATGTCGATCCTGTACCTGCCGCTGGTGTTCGCGGCCATGGTCGTCGACGGTCGGCTGTGATGCGGGCGGACGCCGCGCCTCGTCCGCTCTTCGGACAGCCGTTCGCGTGGCTGGTGCTGGCGGTGGTGCTGGCGATGGTGCCGCTGGCCGGCTGGCTCCTGCAGAGCGGCTGGGCCTGGACCCGCATCCACCCGGCGGTCAACGCCATGCTCAACGGCGCGGCCACGATCTTCCTCGTCGCCGGCGGGATCGCGATCCGCAAGCGCAAGCTCGCCTTCCACCGCCTGTGCATGCTGGCCGCGTTCACCGCCTCGACGGTGTTCCTGACCAGCTACCTCGTCCGCTTCGCGACCACCGGCGCCCACCGCTACGCCGGCAGCGGCGGCGACAAGAGCTTCTACCTGGTGCTGCTCGGCACCCACACCGTGCTGGCGGCGGCCGCCGTGCCGCTCATCCTGCGCGCGCTGTGGCTGGCCTGGCACGACCGCCGGCCCCAGCACCGCCGGATCGCCCGCTGGGCCTACCCGATCTGGCTCTACGTCTCGGTCACCGGCGTCGCGGTCTACGTGCTGCTCTACCACGTCGGCCCGTCGCTGACGTAGCCGGCGCCCGGGCCGGACCGCGAGGGCGCGGCGCCGGCGGGTTCGGAGCCGCGGCGCCCTCGGCGGCCAGGATTCGATCGAGCGTCGCGATCAGCGTCGTGTCGTCGAGCAGCGCGCCCAGGTCTGCGACGCGCTGGCGCGCGACCTCGAACGAGAGTTCGGGCGGCGCGGCCCGGACGAGGGATCGAACGTCCTCCAGATCCTTGTCGCGGCCCGCCAGGAGCTTGAGCGCGATCAGGTCAGCGGTGTCGACGAAGGGAATCTCGACACCGCCTACCGTGCGCCGATGGACCCGTGCCAGCATCTCCTCCTCGAGCCCGGGCCCGGCGAGCACGACGTCGACCGGCAGCTCCGACGCCACATGATCGACCGGGATCACGCGGGTCTCGGCGATGAACGTCGTCACGTCGCCGACCGGACGCAGGGAGAACCCGTGGCGCTCGAGCGCCGTGGTCAGCGCGCGGGCGCCTCCACGCGGGACCTCGACCGTCACGTCGATGTCCGCGGTGGCGCGCGGCACGCCCGCGGCGACGACGGCCTGCGCGCCGAACACGTACCATCGGGCGCGGACCGCGGCGAACGCGCGGGCGAGGTCAGCGAGCGCGGCGGGGACGTCGGCCGGCACGGTCGAGCAGCCTCCTCAGCCGGACCGCGGCCTCCAGGTCGGCGCGCCGATCGGCCGCGCTGGGACGCGCGCCGATCGCCCGGGCATGGGCACCGAGCATCCCCGCGACGCGAAAGGCCTCGTCGGCCCCCTCGCGGGCGATCCGGTCGGCGAGGTGACGGTCCTTGTCCCTGCGCAGGCGTGCCCACGGTCGATCGAGGAAGGCGCGGAGCTGTGCGGCCGTGGGCACGGCACCAGGATACCTCGCGCCGGCCAGGGCGGGTGCGGCGCGGCGCGGGTCGCCGGGCGCAAGCGCCGGTAAGGCCCGCGGCGGTTGCCTCGGCGCGGGTTCTGGCCCATGTTCGGCCGCAAGGAGACACCCATGGCCGACGTCTACATCTTCGACGCACTTCGTACCCCGCGCGGGCGCGGCAAGGCCGGCAAGGGCGGCCTGTCGCACCTGCACCCGCAGGAGATCCTCGCGCAGACGCTCAACGCGATGGCCGCCCGCACGGGCCTCGACAAGGGCCTGGTCGACGACGTGTCCATGGGCTGCGTGACCCAGGTGAAGGAGCAGGGCGCGTGCATCGCCCGCAACGCGCTCATCGCCGCCGGCTGGCCCGAGGAGGTCACCGGCTTCACCGTCAACCGCTTCTGCGGCTCGGGCCTCGAGGCCATCAACAGCATCGCCGCCAAGATCGGCGCCGGCTTCATCGACGGCGGCATCGGCGGCGGCGTCGAGTCGATGTCGCGGGTGCCGATCGGCGCCGACGGCGCGATGATCGACGGCCTCAACGAGAAGCTGCGCCAGCGCGTGTTCATGGTGCCGCAGGGCATCTCGGCCGACCTCATCGCCACCCGCGAGGGCTTCACCCGCGCCGACGTCGACGCCTTCGCGCTGGAGACCCAGCGCCGCGCCGCCCGCGCCATCGAGGAGAAGCGCTTCGAGCGCGGCCTGTTCGCGGTCAAGAACGACGACGGCTCGGTCGCCCTCGACCGCGACGAGCACCCCCGCCCCGACACCACGGCCGAGTCGCTGGGCGCGCTGCAGCCGGCGTTCGCGCAGATGGGCGCCGCGCCCATGGGCCGTGGCGGCGCCACCCTCGACGCCATGGCGCTCGAGCGCTACCCCGACACCGCCGCCATCGACCACGTCCACACCGCCGGCAACTCGAGCGGCATCGTCGACGGCGCCGCCGCGGTGCTCATGGGCAGCAAGGAGTGGGGGGCGCGGGCCGGCCTCACCCCGCGCGCCCGCATCCGCGCCATGGCCACCGCCGGCGCCGAGCCGGTGATCATGCTGACGGCGCCGGCCCCGGCGTCGCAGAAGGCGCTCGACCGCGCCGGCATGAAGGTCGCCGACATCGACCTGTGGGAGATCAACGAGGCCTTCGCCGTGGTCCCGCTCGAGACCATGCGCAAGCTCGGCATCGACCGCGACCGGGTCAACGTCAACGGCGGCGCGATCGCGCTCGGCCACCCGCTGGGCGCCACCGGCGCCATCCTGCTCGGCACCGCCCTCGACGAGCTCGAGCGCACCGGCAAGGCCACCGCCCTGGCCACGCTGTGCATCGGCGGCGGCATGGGCATCGCGACCATCATCGAGCGCGTGTAACCTCCGGGCGCCGTGCCCGCGCCTGTCCCCGTGCCCGCCGCGAGGCGGGCTCCGCTCGCCGCGAGGCGGGCTCCGCTCGCCGCGAGGGTCGCCGCGGGCGGCCTGCTCGCCGGCGGCCTGGTCGTCGGCCTCGCCGTGGTCGTCGGCCTCGCCGTGGTCGCCGCTGCGGGCTGCCGCCGCCCCGGCGGCGAGCCGCCGGCGCCGTGGCTCTACGACGCCACCCTGGCCCTGGGGCCGCGGCCGCCGGTGAGCGGCGGCTTCGGCCGCGGCGTGCGGCCGGTCAGCCTGCGCCCGGCCGGCATCGTCGCGGCCGAGGGCGTCGCCGGCGGCCCGGCGGCGATCGAGGAGCTGATCGCCGCCGACGACGGCGCGGCCGAGGCGGTCGCCTTCGGCGAGGCCGACGTCGGGACGGTGCTCGAGCTGATCGACGTCGACGCCGGCGTGGTGCGGTGGCGCAACGCGACCGCGCTGGTCACGCCGCGGTCGCTGGCGGGCGACGTCGTCATCGCCGGCGACGACCACCGCACCGTCGCCATCGACCGCGCGACCGGCGTCGATCGCTGGCGCCACGACGGCGCCTACCGCGCCCGCGACGGCCACACCATCGCCATCGCCGGCGAGGCCGGCCTCCTGCTCGTCGACAGCGCCACCGGCGAGGCCGTCGGGCCCCTGTCGCCGCCCGAGGGCTGGCCGGCCGGCGCCGTGATCGCGGTGTGCGAGGCGCCGACGCTCCACCTCTACGCCCATCGCAACGGCCAGCTCGCCCGCTGGGAGGTCGACGGCGGCGCGCTGCGCGCGCGCTGGCTGCTCGGCGTGCCCGCGCCGACGCGCCGCGACGCCTGCGGCGAGACCGTGCTCCTCGTCGCCGGCGAGCCGCGCGCCGCCGTCGCCCTCGATCCGGACACCGGCGCCGTCGTCGGCGGGCCGGTCGAGGCCCGGGAGCTGTGGCCGGCGCGCGGCGGCCCCGGGATCGAGCTCGCCACGCCCGCCGGCGTCGAGTGGCGCGACCGCCGGCTGGCGGCGCCGCGTCCGCTCGAGGAGGCGCGGGTGGGGCGCCTGCTCGCGCGCCACGGCGATCGCCGCCTGGTCGCGCGCGGCGACGGCGGGCTGGTCCTCCTCGACGGCCACGGCGCCCGCGCCCTCGCCGAGCCCTACGGCGTGGGGCGGGCCGCGCTCGGCGCGCGCTTCGTCGTCGGCGGACCGTGGGCGATGCCGGTCCGGACCCACGCCTCGCGGCTCACCCGCTGGGAGCTGCCCCTGGCCGACGACGTCGCCGAGCCCTCGCCGCCGGCCGGGCGGGTCCTGGTCGGCGACGCGCCCCGCGTCGATCCACCGCCGCCGGGGCCGCTGCCCGACGGCGTCGCCCTCGACGGCGCCGGGGCGTGGGCGGTGGGCGCGGGCATCGTCGACGCCCACGATCCGGCGCGGATCCTGGTCCACGTCCTCGAGGATCGGCCCGACGCCCAGCGCGGCGCCGGCGTCGCCGCCTTCGACCTCGACCGCGCCGGCGGCGGCGCCTGGCGCTGGCACGCCGCCGACGCCTGCCCGCCGGGGATGGCGGTCGCCCTGGCCGCCACCGCCCGCCTCGTCCTGTGCGGCGCCCGTCAGACCCGCGCCGGCACCGGCGCGGTGCGCGCCGTCGATCGCGACAGCGGGCGCCAGGTGTGGGAGTGGCGCGGCACGACCGTCGACGGCCTCCTCGCCGCCAGCCCCACCCGGGCCGCGGTCGGCGGCGGCGGGCCGGCGGACCCCGGCGAGCTGATCGTCGTCCTCGACGGCGCCCGCCTGGTCGCGCTCGACCCCGACCGCGGCGTCGAGCGCGCGAGCTGGTACGCCACCGACGGCTGGCTGCCGCGGGTGGCGCTGCTCCGGCGCCCCACCGACGTGCTCCTGGCGGCGCCCGAGCACGGTCACCTGGTGGTCCGCTCGGCCGCGCTCGGGCTGCGCCCGATGACGGCGGTCGAGATCCGCGGCGTCCCCAGCGGCCTGTTCACGGTGGGCGAGCGCGTGGCCCTCACCCTGGCCGACGGCAGCGCCTACCTGGTCGACCCGCGCGGCGAGGCGGTCGCCGCCGCCGGGCTGTCGCCGGGCTGGGAGCCCGCGGGCGACCAGGCCGCGATCCTGACGACGAACGAGGCCGGCGACGGCGTGCTGGTCGGCCACGGCGTCGACGGCGTGCCCCGGGTGGCGGTGGCGGTGCCCGGGAGCGGTCCGCTGGCCCTGGCGCACCGCGCCACGGTGCCGGCGGCCCCGTTCGCGTTGCTCGGCGGAGCGGCCGGGCTCCGGGTCACGGCGGTCACGGCCGGCGGCGCGCCGGCGCGGGTCCTCGACCTCCCGCCCGAGGCGGCGCGCACGCCGGTCGTGTCGACGGCGATCGACGACCGGCCGGTGGTGGCCGTGGTCCTGGCCCGACCGCTCCGCCTGATCCGCGTCGATCTGCGATAGGTCGAACGTTTGCGGGCGCGCGCCGCCCCGGTCTCGCGCGCCCGCTGCTATACGATCGGCACATGGCGCTCCCCATCCGTGCCGCGCTCCGCAGCGCCGGCCGCTTCATGGTCTCGAACCCTGCCACGGTCCTCAGCATGGCGCGCCACGCGCTGGGGATGCGCATCGCGGTGCCGCTCGACGCCGTGCGCTGGTTCATCGCCAACACGCCGCCGTCGAAGAAGGCGCCGCAGGACGTGACCGTCATGGCCCGGCCGCCGGCGATCGCCGTCGGCGCCACGATCGATCTGATGGGCACCACGGTGCGCGCCAACGCGTCCATCAAGATCGAGCAGCTCGAGGTCGCGCCCGAGCAGCTCAAGGTCAAGATCCGCCTCGCCAACGTCGACCTCAAGGTCCTGGGCGAGGCCGCCACGCCGGTGGCCGCGCTCATCAAGAGCGGCGCCCTCGATCTGTCCAAGCCGGGAAACCTGCTCAAGTTCGCGCCCAAGAAGCCCGACGTGCTGGTCGAGGCCCAGGACGACATCATGGTCGTCGACGTCATGCGCAACCCCAAGGTCCGCCAGAACGAGAAGGTGCGCCGCGTGCTCGAGACGCTGACCCCGGTGGTCAACGTCACCGGCATCTCCACCGACGGCGACTTCCTCGTCCTCCAGCTCCGCGCCACGCCGCTGGGCTTCCCGCGCGCGCTCAACGCCGCCCGCGCCCTCGCCGCCGGCTGAGTCGGGACGCAGCCGAGGCGATCTGCTCCGACGCAGCTCGGCACCGGCATCCGAGCGGTCCGCCAGGAGCCGCGCCCGACCGACGACGCGTTCAGTCGATCACGCAGCGCACGGCGTAGTGGTCGGAGAGCCACATCGCCGTGCCGCCGGCGCCGCTGATGCTGACCGGATCGTCGAGCTCGCGGGTGATCGCGGTCACCGCCGCGCCGGCGAGGTTGCGGGTGAAGCAGTGGTCGATGCGCTGCGACGGCTCGCACGGGAACAGGTTGAGCGTCGCCATCTGCACGAACTGGTCGCGGCACGACGTGCACGCCGAGAACAGCGCGCTCGCCGGATCGTCCCAGCCGTAGGTGGTCGCCATCGCCGCGTACGACGCGGTGTCGGCGCCCAGGCAGGTCGGCGCGCAGTTGCTGTCGTCACTGCACTCGTCGTCGCCGGGGTCGGGATCGGGGCCGGCGTTGAAGTCGCCGAGCAGGATGGCCGGCGCCCCGGCGTAGCCCTGGGCGGTGACGAAGGCGCCGAGCTCGGCGAGCTGGGCCTGGCGCCGGGTGACGCCGGCGCCGTCGAGGCCGGCCTGGATGTGGGTGCACAGCACGTGGGCGTGGTAGCCGCCGGCCGCATCGACGACGGTGGCCGCGATCACCGCGCGGTCGACGACGTTGTTGCTGTCGTTCATGACGTAGCGGAGGTGGCGGCCGCGGTAGAGCGGCCGCTTCGACAGGATCGCGAGGCCGTTGCCGAGCGGGTTGACCACCGAGGTCTCGTACCAGGCGTAGGGGAAGGTGGCGGCCAGGGCCTCGGCGAACACCGCCGGATCGGTGTACTGCGTGTACAGCTCCTGCAGGCAGATCAGGTCGGCGTCGAGCCCGGCCAGCGCCGCCTGGATGGGCGCGATGCGCTGGGGCCCGGCCTTGACGAGCTGCACCAGCCCGGCGTTGAAGGTGGCGACCTTCAGCGCGACCGGGCCCGACGGCAGCGGGCTGGGCAGGGTCTCGGGCAGGTCGGGGTGGGTCGCCGCGCCGTCGACGGCGGCGTCCACGGCGACGGTCGCGTCGGTGCGCGCGTCGATGTCACCGCCACCGTCGTCACCGCCGCAGGCCGCGGTGAGCGCGGCCAGCGCCACGGCCGCGGCGACGGCGGTCGGGGCCAGGCATGCCGGGAACGGAGGAGGACGAAGACGCGCGCGCGAGGTCGGCACCATGCTCCCAGGATAACCCCGCGCCGGCCTCGCCCCTGTGATAAGACCGACGGTGGTGGCAGACGGTCGCGACATCCCCGCCGAGCACGTCGGCGCCGTGCTGGAGGGGATCGACGCCGCCCTGAGCGAGGCCGAGGCCGCCGGCGACGATCGCGCCCTCGCCAACCTGCTGGCCGCCGGCGCCCACGCCGCGCTGCGCAAGGGTGACGCCCGCACCGCGCGCACGTTCGGCGAGCGCGCCGCCCGCGCCCGCTTCCAGCACCACACCGCCCAGTACGACGCGATCCGCGCCCAGGGCTTCGCCGCCACCGCCGCCGGCGATCTGGAGACCGCGCTCCACCAGACCATCAAGGCGCGGGTCCTGGCCCGCGACCGCGGCCGCCACCGCGACCTCGCCGAGCAGTCGTGCACGCTGGCCGCCCTCTACCTGGCCCTGGGCGCGCCGGCCGAGGCGCGCTCGTGCGCCGACGCCGCCCTGGGCGCCGCCCGCCACGAGGACGCCCGCGACGTCGCGGCCTCGGCCTCGGCGTGGCGGGCCTGCGCCGACGGCGAGACCGGGCTGCTCGATCACGCGGTCGACGCCCTGGCCGCCATCGACATGGCCGACCTCAGCGTGGCGACCCAGGTCGACGTCGCCTGCGCCCGCGCCTACTGGCTGCTCGAGCGCGGCGCCGACGGCGACGCCCGCACCGCCGAGGACGTGGCGACGGCGGCGCTCACCGCCGCCCGCCGCGCCGGCGTCGATCACCGCCGCACCACGCTCCACGCCCACCTCGCCCGCGCCGCCGCCCGCCGCGGCGACGGCGACCGCGCGCGCGAGGAGCTCGAGCGCGCCCGCCGCTCGTCGGACCGGGCCGAGCCCGCCGCGCTGTCCTTGCTCGCCCTCGCCGCCGGCGAGGTCCTCACCTCCACCGACACCCAGCGCCAGGTCATGCTCGGCGCCGCCCGCGCCCGCGTCCTGCGCACCGCCTCCCGCCGCGAGGACCCGCGCGCCTACTGCACCGCGGTGCGCCTCCACCGCCGCCTGCTCGAGCTGACGGGCGGGATCCCGGCCGACCTGCCCGGCCCGAGCTAGTCTCCCGGGGCCCATGATCGTCGAGCGAGCCCGAGCACGTCGACGCGGATCGTCTCCCCGCGGAGCCCTGGCCACCGCGTCCTCGCCGCGGCTCGCCGCCGCCCTCGCCCTCGCCCTCGCCAGCCTCGCCGTCGCCGGGTGTGGCGACGAGCGCCGCCCGACGCGCCCCGCGCGCACCGAGCCCGGCGGTGGCCAGGCCCCCATCGACGCCCCGCGCCCGGGCGGGGGCGACGCCGGCGGCGCCGCCGCCGCCGATCCAGACGGCGATCCTGCCGGCGCCGGCGGCGCCCCGGGCGAGGACGACGATCGCGCCGCCGCCGACGACGCGGTGGCGCTCGGCGCCATCCCGGTGTGGCAGGCGGTGGTCGACCGCGCGCAGTACCTGGCGCGCCGCGGCCAGCGCGCGATCGTGGCCGGCCGCCTCGGCGGCGAGGCCATCGCGCCCGGTGCCCGCGGTCAGGTGCGCTGGCTCGTCGACGAGCACGAGGGCAACGGCGCCCTCGCCATCCGCGTCGCCATCCCCGGCCGGCCGCCGGCCGAGGGCGCGCGGATCGCGGTGACCGGCGCGTGGGCGCTCGACGATCAGCGCCGCTGGTACTGGCAGGTCGAGGCGCTGTCGCCGCTCACCGGACCGGCGCCCGCGGCCCCACCCGATCCGCCCGCGCCGCCCGGGCTCCAGCTCCAGGCCGGGCCGCCGCCCGCCGGCCACCGGCCGATCTCCAAGGCCCGGGACGGCGGCGTGGTCACGTTCGGCGTCATCAAGGCGCCGCGCGGCGACGGCGACGGCTGGCTGGTCGGCGACGACTCGTTCAGCCCGCCCATCGCCTACCTCTTCCTGCCCGGCGAGCGCGCCAGCTACGGCGGCCACGACCTGCGACAGGCCGACGAGCGCTGGTCGCTCAGGCGCGGCGTCACCTACTGGGTCCGCATCGACAAGGTCCGCCGCCGCAGCCCGACCGACCTCGCCCGCATCAAGGCCACCACCGCGCCCGTGCGCCCGTGATCCCGGGCCGGCGCGGCTCCGGCCGTGCCCCGCCGGCCCCCGGGTAGTATGTTCCCGGCGATGCGATCCCTCTTCGGCGGATGTGTCGCCCTCGCCCTCCTGCTGGTGGCCGCGCCGGCGCCCGCCCAGCAGGTCCCGACCCCGCCCCACCCGCGGCTGTTCCTCGACGACCAGGTGCGGGCGTCGTGGCGGTCGCAGGCCCAGGTGGCGCGGTCGCCGGTGGCGCGCGCGATCGCGCGGTGCGACGAGATCGGGCGCAGCCCGGCGCGCTTCGCCCGCGACGGCTACATGGGCCTCGACTGGGCCGGCTACCTGCAGAACTGCCTGGTGGCGTGGGCCGCCACCGGCAAGGCCGCGCACGCCGACACCGCGATGGTCTACTTCGTCGCGCTCCTCGACGACGCCCAGAACGTCGGCGACGGCCAGGGCGGCGACCAGGCCGCGCGCCGCGACAGCGGCTTCGCGATGCGCGCGATGGGCCCCAACACCGCCCTCGCCTACGACTGGCTGCACGCCCACCCGCGCATGACCGAGGAGCTGCGGGCCCGCGCCCGCCAGCGCTTCGAGGCCTGGACCACCTGGTACCTGGCCAGCGGCTACCGCGCCCGCCACCCCGGCAACAACTACCACGCCGGCTACCTGGTCGGCGCCACCCTCATCGCCATCGCCCAGAACGGCGAGGCCGGCAAGGCCGGCAACGACCTGTGGCACCTGGTGCGCGACGAGCTGTGGGGCAAGGACATGGCGGCGGGGCTCGCCCCCGGCGGCGTCCTCGACGGCGGCGACTGGGGCGAGGGCTGGCAGTACGCGCCGCTGGCGGTCGCCAACTACGCGCTGGCGGCCCGGGCCATGGCCCAGCAGGGCGCGGCGCCGCCCGGGGTCCGGCGCTGGCTCGACGCCCTCGTGCTGCGCCAGGTCCACGCCCTGTCTCCCGGCGCGCTCTTGTTCGTCGGCGGCGACACCCAGATCCAGCAGGCCAACCTGCCGCCCAACCCGCTGCCGCTGGCCGCGGTCATGCTCGGCGACGCCTCGCCCGACAGCAAGGCGTGGGCCGCCCACGAGCTCGATCGCCTCGAGCTCGAGGCGGACGCGATCGGGCGCCAGTTCATCCTGTTCATGGCGCTGGCCGCCGCCGCCGAGGTCACGCCGGCGCCGGTGCCGCGGGCGACCTGGCCCACGTACTACCTGGCGCGCGGCACGAGCTACTTCTACGCCCGCTCGCAGTGGAGCAAGGACGCGGTGTGGACGGTCATGCAGTGCAGCAAGACCCTCGACGTCGATCACATGCACCCCAACGCCGGCAACGTCGTGCTGTCGCGAGGCGCCGACGATCTCATCGTCGACCCCAGCCCCTACGGCTCGCTGTCGAGCCTGACCAGCAACGCGCCGACGGTGGAGAGCGCGCACCTGCCACCCAACTACAAGCCGTCGCAGGCCTACTGGAGCGAGAAGACCGGCTTCCGCTGGGCCCACCAGACCCAGCGCGGGATCGTGGTGGCGCGCTGCGACTACGCCGATCAGTACAAGTTCCAGCACCGGCCCAGCGACGTGCCGGCGGCGCAGCGCGACCTGATCGTGTTCCCGTGGGACCAGGGCAGGAACGCGACGATGATCGTCGTCGACCGCGCCCGCAGCGGCGACGCCGCCCGCGGCCTCCACCTGCGCTTCCGCACCCAGGCCAAGCTCGAGCGCGACGGCGACGGCGCCCGCGGCGAGCGCGGCGCGTCGGCGGTCACCGTCCGCCAGCTCCACGTCTCCGGCGGCGCCGGCGAGGTGCGCGAGCGCGCCCGCGGGGACTGCTTCTCGGGCGCCACCCGCGGCGGCTGCGACATCCCGCGCTTCCCCGTGCACGAGTGGACGCTGGTCGTGCCGGGCCCGACGATGGAGGCGGTCCACGCCATCGACGCCACGCCCGCCCGCGCCCGCGAACCGGCCCCCACCGTCGATCGCCAGGGCGCGGTCACGGTGATCTCGGCGGTCCGCGGCGGCGAGGCGCAGGTGGTGGCGGTGGGCGGCGGCGACGGCGGCTTCTCCTACCGGGCCGCCGCCGGCAGCCACGTCGTGCTCGACGGCCCCGCCGACGCCGTGGTGGCGGCGGCCGCCGACAAGGGCGGCTGCGCGGTGACCGTGCGCGGCGCCGGCGACGGCACCCGCGTCGCCGGCCGGCCGGCGACCTTCCGCGTCGACGCGAGCTGCGCGATCCAGGCCGACGCGGTGCTGTCCCGGCCGCTGGCGACCGCGGCGGCCGGCGCGGCCGAGGTCCCGATCGACGCGGGCGCCGCCGGCATCGCCGACGCCCAGGCCGCCGCCGGCGTGGCGCCCGGTGGCAGCGACGGCTCGATCGGCACGCCCGCCGGCACCTTGCCGCGCAGCGCGCGCAGCGGCTGCTGCGGCGCCCAGGCGACCCCGGGCTCGCCCATCGCGATGGCCGCGCTGGTGCTGGCCTGGTGCCTGCGCCGCCGCCGCCGCCGCGCCTGAGCCCTCCACCGCCCGGCGCACGTCGTGGCAGGTGGGGGCGAGGGCGCCTGGCACCTTCACGCCCGCACGCGCAGCCCGGCAGGATCCGGGAAGGGGCGACCGGGTCGCGCTGGATCATGGCTCCCGGCGGCGCGCCGCCTTACCATCGCGCTCATGGCCAGGTTGTTCGGCGCCTCCCTCGTCCTCGTGGCGGCGTGCGGGTTCGACCCCAGCGGGGACGGCGGCGATCCCGACGCCCGGACCGACGCCGCCGTCGTGGACGGCGACACCACCGACGGCGCGGACCCCGACGGGACGGAGATCGACGCCGCCCAGATCGACGCCGCCCAGATCGACGCCGCCCAGGTCGACGCCGCCCAGGTCGACGCCGCCGTGATCGACGCGGCGGTCATCGACGCGGCCATGATCGACGCCGCCGTCGACGCCGTGCCCACCGACGCCGCCGTCGACGCCGTCGCCTGCCCCGTCGGCTACGGCGTCACGTCGGGCACCAGCCGCTATCGCTACGTCGCCACCACCGCCACGTTCGCCACCGCCACCGCCGACTGCGCCGATGACCTGCCCGGGCGCACCCACCTGGCCACCTTCGAGACCGCGGCCGACCTCGATCCGACCGCCGACCTGCTGGCCCCGCTCACCGCGACCAACGTCTGGATCGGCGCGACCTGCACGCCCGCCGGCTCCGCGCCGTGCAACCTGCGCGCCTCGTGGGTCTGGATCACGGGCGGCGCGGTCGCCGAGTCGCTGTGGCAGACCGGCCAGCCCAGCGCCACCGACCAGCTCGGCGGCGCGATCCGCCAGGTCGCCACGGTGTGGCGCCTCAACGACCAGGCCGTCACCGAGTCGCCCCCGTACATCTGCGAGTGCGACCCGTGATCCCGAACGGCGTCAGGTGTCCTCGTCGAGATCGGTCAGGTGCCAGGCGTCCGGATCTCGGACGCGCTGGGCGAGGCCCGGGTCGAGGGCGTCCGCCGTCCCCACCATGATCGTGCGGTCGGCCTGCCGCGGCGAGAAGCCGCGCGCCGCCAGCGCCTCGGCCAGCCACGGCGCGCCCAGGTAGCGCATCGACAGGCTGGTGGCGCCGGTGCGGTAGACGAGCGGCGGCAGGAGCTCGAGCAGCGCCAGCATGTCGGCGCGGTGGCCGAACAGGTCGCGGACGTGGGCCGAGCCGTCGCCGGCGCGATCGACGACCGCGTAGGCGCCGAGGCCGTGGCCGGCGCGGCCGTGGGCGACGTACCAGGTCCGCGCCGGCGCCGCCGGGTAGCGCCAGGCGAGGACGGCGGCGGTGCGGTGGCCGAGGACCTCGTGCTCGCCGCGAGCCCGCGCCCACAGCAGGTCGAGGGCGGCCGCCGGCGGCGGCGCCGACGAGGCCTCGACGCGCACCCGGCGCGCCGCGACCAGCGCGGCCGGCGCCCGCCGGGTGAGGAGCGCGAGGTCGAGGGCCGCGCCGCCCACCGTCGCCACCGCCGGCTGCGCGGCCAGGCGGTAGAGCAGCTCGCGGCCCGGCGCCGGCACCCGCGCCAGCTCGAGCTCGCGCACCCGCGCCGCGTAGCCGGCGTGGCGCAGCACCAGCGCCCAGCGCGTGATCTTGCCCAGCGTGTGGTAGCCGACCCGCTTGAACACGCCCTCGGCCAGGGCGTTGGGGAAGCCGTAGGCGAGCTGGTGGTGGGCCAGGGCGTGGGCCTTGACCTGGCGGACCAGCGCCAGCGCCGGGCCCACCGAGCGGTGGGCGCGGTCGACGGCGAGATCGGCGAGCAACCCGGCGCTGACGTCGCACGCCCCGGGCGCCGGCGTCGCCGCGAGCTGGAAGCGGCGGACGCCGACCCCGGCGGTGCCGACGGTCTCGATCCGCTCCCCGCCGTCGGCGGCCGGCGTCACCGCGCGCAGGAGGAACACGGTCTCGGCCCGGTGGGGCGCGGCGCGGTACAGCCAGTCGAACTTGGCCGCCGCCGTGCCCTCGAGGTGCAGGTTGTCCGCCCACAGGCGCAGGAGCTCGTCGCGGGCGTCGACGGGCGCCACCAGGTCGACGCGGTACGTGGGGCGCGCCGGCGGCATCAGCGCCCGGCCAGCTCGCGGCGGATGCCCTCGCGCACGCCCACCCGCGGCCGCCAGCCGAGGAGCTGCTCGGCCTTGCCGGTGCCCCAGTGCAGGCGCGCCAGCGCCGACTGCAGGCGGTAGAGCGCCACCGGCGACGGCCGCCCCAGCGCGCCCAGCGGCAGCTCGGACAGCTTGCCGAGGCCGAAGACCAGCGCCCGCGGCACGCGGATCGCCGGCGCCCCGCCGCCGGCCAGGTCGAGGACGTCGCGCTGGGTCAGCCCCTCGCCATCGATGAGCTGGATGATCTCGCCCTTCACCAGCCTGCGCGCGACCGCGGCGAGGATCGCGTCGACCACGTCGTCGATGTAGACCAGCGGCAGCTCGAGCCGGCCGTCGCCCAGCACCAGCCAGCGCCCGCCGGCGCGCCGGGCCACCGCGCCGTTGAGGAGCTGGATGCCGCCGCCGAAGATCTGGCCCGGGCGCAGGATCACCGCCGGCAGCCCGGCCGCGGCCGCCGCCGACACCAGGCGCTCGGCCTCGAGCTTGGCCCGGGTGTAGGCGCCGCGCTCGTCGGGCCGCGGCTCGAGCGCCGCGCTCTCGTCGACCGTGGCGCCGGCGCGCGCGGTGCCGGCCCAGTCGATCACCGACATCGAGCTGATATGCACGAGCTGCTTGACCCCGTGCTTGCGGCAGGCGTCGATCACGTTCTGGGTGCCGACCACGGTGCCGCCCTTGTGCTCGGGCCAGCCGCCCTTCATGGCGGCGCCGGCGTGGATCACGATCTCGGCGCCCTTGACCGCGCGGTCGACGGCCTCGGGGTCGCCGAGGTTGCCGATGGCGTACTCGACGCCGGGCAGCGGCCGCTCCGGGATGCGGCGGACCAGCGCCCGCACCTTCTTGCCGTCGGCCAGGAGCCGGCGCACGGTGGTGCCGCCGAGGAAGCCCGAGGCGCCGGTGACCAGGAACGGCACCGTCGGCGACAGCGTGAAGCGGGCCAGGCGGGCGGCATGCTCGGCGTCGGCGGCGCGCGCCACCTTCTCGACCCACTCGACGACGTTGACGGCGTCCGCGACCGACACCGGCGGCGGCTCGCCGGCGGCCAGGCGGCGGTAGAAGTCGGCGACCAGGTTGCGCAGGCCCTGGTACGACTGGACCTCCTTGCGCACGAACTTCCACACGCCCACCGGCACGTCGACCAGGGGCTGGAGCGAGTCGGCGAAGGCGTTGACCAGGCGCTCGGCGGCCTTGGGCAGCGGCGTCGACGCCCGCTTGCCGTGGAACATCGCGAACAGATCGACCCGCAGCACCGCCTTGGTGCCGTGGATGATGATCTGGCTCTGCATCGGCTTGACGTTCCACGAGAGCTGGAACTGACCGAGGCCGCGCTGGCAGCGGACCAGGGCCCGCCACTCGTCGAAGGCCAGGTTGGGATCGCCGCCCAGCGAGCGCCACGAGGCGTCGACGTCCTCGATCGGCCCCAGCAGCTCCTGGATCAGGTACAGGCAGTGGACGCCGATGTCGCGGAACGGGTAGCCGGCCTCGCGGTAGTGCGGCGGCAGCGGCCCGCCCTCGAACGGCGGGTACTCGGAGCCACGCAGGATGTCGACCGAGACCACCTGGCCCAGCGCGCCGCCGCGCACCGCCGCCAGCGCCCGCTCGACCTGCGGATCGTAGAGCAGCGAGTGGTTGACGGTGGCGGTGAGGCCCTTCTGCGCGGCGAGGGCGGCGATGCGCCGGCCCTCCTCGGGATCCTCGGTGACCGGCTTCTCGATGAGGACGTGGCAGCCCTTCTCGAGCGCGGCCAGGGCGATCGCGCCGTGGGTCGACGGCGGGGTCAGGACGTGGACGACGTCGGCGCCGGCGGCGACCAGCTCGTCGAGCGAGGCGAAGGTCTTGACCCCGAACTTCTCGGCGAAGGCGGCGGCGCGGGCGGGATCGCGGTCGACGACGCCGACCAGCTCGACGTCGGGCAGCGCGCGGATGGCGGCGACGTGGAACTCGCAGATGTTGCCGGCGCCGATCAGGCCGGCCTTGAAGCGGGGGGAGGTGGTCATGGCGGGGGATCCTCTGGCGCGGGGCACGGGCTCGGATTCGGGGAGCCCCGCTCACCCTGAGCGAAGCCCCGAAGGGGCGGAGTCGTAGGGGCTCGGATTCGGATTCGGATTCGGATTCGGATTCGGATTCGGATTCGGATTCGGACTCGGATTCGGATTCGGACTCGGACTCGGGCTCGGACTCGGGCTCGGGCTCGGATCCGGTCTCGGCGGGGGGCTACCGCCCCGGCAGCTCGTCGATGATGCGGCTCACCTCCGCCACGCGCGCCGCCCAGGTCTCCCCGGCCATGGCGTCGGAGCGGGCGCGGCGGGCGGCCGGGGTGTCGTCGAGCGCGCGCGCGATCGCGGCCTCGACCTCCTCGGGGGTGCTGGCGATCGCGCACAGGTGGGCGTGGCGGACGACCTCGGGCACCGCCGTCGACACCACCGGCACCCCGGCCGACAGGTACTCGCGCAGCTTGATCGGGTTCACGTAGGTCATGCGCTCGGAGATCCGGTAGGGGATGAGCCCGACGTCGAACCCCTTGCAGTACGCCGGCAGCTCGGCGTGGGGCTTGCGCCCCAGCAGGTGGACGTTGGCCAGGCCGCGCACCGCGGTCACGTCGACCAGGAGCTGGCCGAGCAGGACGAAGCTCCAGTCGGGTCGCCGCCGCGCCACCGCCGCGATCAGCTCGAGATCGACCCAGTCCTGGATCGTGCCGTAGAAGCCGATGATGGGCCGCGGCAGCGCCGCCAGCTCGGCCGGCAGCGGCAGCGCGGGGTCGAGCGCGCGCGCGAACTGGGCGTGATCGACGCCGTGGGGCGAGACGTGGGTGCGCGGGCACGCCGCCCGCTTGTGCTCGGCCAGGGCGTGGTTGATGGCGAAGCAGACGTCGACCTTGCGCAGGAGCGCGTCCTCGGCGCGGCGGGTCTCGCGCTCGTCGAGGTAGCTGAACAGCGACCACTCGTCGACGCAGTAGTAGACGGCGTGGCGTTCGCCCAGGGTGCCGACGTAGTCGGCGACGTTGGGCAGGAGCGTCCACAGGTCGAACTCGGCGAGACCGAGCCGCCAGCGCAGGGCGGCGATGGTCGCGCGCAGGATGCGGGCGTTGAGGGCACGCGCCACCGCCGAGTGCGGCAGCGGCAGGACCAGGGGCGAGAACACCCACAGGTCGTGCTCGACGTTGACCGGCCCGCGGGCGAACTCGCCCAGCTTGCGCCGGATCTTGCCCAGGTCGCGGCCGCTCGACAGCTTCGGGGTCCGGGTCGCCACCGAGTTGAGCCACAGCACGCGGCGACCGCGGGCGAGCTCGCGCAGGACGTGGTGGTTGCTGGTGGGATCCTCGTGCCAGTCCTTGGCGAAGGCGATGATCCCGGGGACGCGTGACACGGCGCGGGGAAGGTACGGACCAGGCGGGGTCTTGTAAAGGCGGCGTCGGGTCGCGAAGCCGCCTCGGAGGTCCTTGCGCTCCGCGGGGTTACGAGCTATCCGGGGTGCGATGCTCGCGGCCGCGCGCCACCGGCTCCACGACCTGACCCTGGGCGCCCTCCAGCGCCTCCCCGGCCACCGGGTGGTGTGGCACGGGCCGCGCGACCGCAAGCGGGTGGCCCTCACGTTCGACGACGGCCCCGACGAGCTGACGCCGCGCTACCTCGACCTGCTCGATCGCCTCGGCGTGCCGGCCACGTTCTTCCTCATGGGCGATCTCAGCGAGCAGCGGCCGGCGGCGCGCGCCGAGTACCTGCGCCGCGGTCACCAGCTCGGCGGTCACGGCTACGATCACCGCCGCCTCACCGCGCTCGACCGCGGCGAGCTGCGCGAGCAGCTCACCCGCACCGCGCGGGCGCTCGGCCCGGTGCCGCAGGGCCGACTCTGGGTGCGCCCGCCCTACGGCGCCATGGGCCCGCGCGAGCTGGTGGCGATGCTGGCCGCCGGCCACGTGGTCGCGATGTGGTCGTTCGACAGCCACGACCACGAGGCCCGGACGCCCGAGCAGATCGTCGCCCGCTGCGCGCCCGAGCATGTGTCCCCCGGCGACGTGCTCCTGTTCCACGAGAGCCAGGAGGTCACGCTGGCCGCGCTGCCCCGGGTGGTCGAGGGCCTGCGCGCCGCCGGCTACGACCTGGTGACCATGGCCGATCTGGTCGCGACCTGAGGCGCGCGCGTGCGAGCCGCGTTCCCGGGCGCTCTCGTCGTGGCCGCGGCCGCGCTGGCCGCCTGCCAGACCCGCCCCGCCGGGCCCGCGCTCACCGTGGTCGGCGAGGGCACGCGGCCGCGCTGGACCGACGCCCTGCCGGCGGCGAGCCCGTTCTTCGACGGCGCCCGGGTCCGCCTGCGCGCCGCCCGCGGCGAGGTGCTGGGCGTCCACGTCGTGCGCGCCGGCCGCGGCCAGGCCGCGGTGGGCCTCGACCTCGAGGCTGCGGGCGTCACCGTCACCGCCTTCGCGGTCGATCACCACACCGTCGCCCTGCCGTCGACCGCGATGTACGGCGGCAGCCGCGGCCCCGGCCGCTACCCCGATCGCCTGCGCCCGTCGTCGCAGCCGGTGGCCGCCGCCCGCGCCGCGTTCTTCGACGTCGCGGTGGCCGGCGGCGCCGCGGCCGGCGTCCACGGCGGCTGGCTGACCGTCGGCGACCAGCGCTGGCCGGTGGAGCTGGTGGTCGAGGACGTCGACCTGCCCGCCCTCGACGCGCCGGCCCGGGCCTGGGCCTACTACGACGCCCGCGAGATCAGCCGCGCCCACCAGGTCGAGCGCGGCGCCGCCACCTTCGCCGTCGAGCGCGCCTACGCCGCCCTGTTCCGCGCCCACGGCGTGATCGCCTCCCCCGAGCTCACGCCACAGTCGTGGGCGGAGCGGCGCGAGCTCGTCGCCGGGTTGCCCTTCGTACCCGTGCTCCTGCCCGTCGAGCCCGGGCCCCTCGCCGCCGAGGGCCGGGCCTGGCTCGAGCTCACCGCCGGCAGCGGCCAGGTCCCGTTCGCGATCCCCATCGACGAGCCGCGCGCGATCGTCGACCAGCTCCGGGTGCGCGCCCGCGCCGGCTGGGTGCGGGCCGCCGGCGGCGGACCGGGTCGGTTCCTGTACGCGGTCACCCAGCGGCCGAGCTGGCTGCTCGGGCCCGACGTCGACCTCCACATCTCGCCGTTCGCCGCCGGCGTCGTGCCCGGCGCCTGGACCTACAACGGCACGCCGCCGTGGGCGGGCGCGATGGTCCTCGACGCCGCCGACCCCGGCGCCCGCACCTGGGGCTGGATCGGGTTCCGCCACGACGTCCCGGTCTGGTACGTGTGGGACGCGCTCTACTGGCGCGACCGCTACAACCGCGGCCGCGACGCCGCGCCGTTCACCGATCTCGTCGGCGATCCGCGCACGTTCGACGATGGCGAGGATCACGGCAACCTCGACGGCGTCCTCGCCTACCCCGGCGACGGCGGGCCGCTGCCGTCGCTGCGGCTCAAGGCCGTGCGCCGCGGCCTGCAGGACCGCGCCCTGCTCGAGGCGCTGGCGGCCTGCGCCGGCCGCCCCGCCGCCCAGGCCATCGCCCGCGAGGTGGTGCCGCGCGCCCTCGCCCACGCCCGCCGCGGCGAGCGCCCGACGTGGTCGGCCGACGAGGCGGTGTGGGAGGCCGGCCGCCAGCGCGCCCTCGACGCGCTCGTGGCTTGCCGCGCCGCCGGCGGCGAGGCATCGTCGGCGACGCCATGACCGTCGCGATCGCCGTGGCGCCCCACCCGCTGCTCGAGGTCGGCGCCTTCGTCACCCGCCTGCCGGCGCCGCTCGGCGAGCTGAGCTGGAGCGCGGCGGAGGCCGGCGGCGCCGCCACGCCGCCGCCGGCGCTCGGCCCGGTCACCGATCCGGTGCGGGCCGCGGTCCGCGCGCTGCTCCGCCACGGCGGCTACAAGCCGTCGGGGCGCGGCAAGCCGGCGTCGGAGTACCTGGCCCAGGCGGCGACCGAGGGCCGCTTCCCCGCCGTCAACGCCGTGGTCGACGTCTGCAACCACGTCTCGCTCCACGCCGGGCTGCCGGTGAGCGTGGTCGATCTCGACCTGGCGACGCCGCCGTTCCGGATCGCGGTGTGCGCCCCGGGCACGTCCTACGTCTTCAACCCGTCGGGGCAGGTCATCGACGCCAGCGGCCTGTGCGCGCTGCTCGACGCCGCCGGCCCCGCCGGCACGCCGGTCAAGGACGCGCAGCGGACCAAGACCCACGCCGCCACCCGCGCCGTGGTGTCGATCGTGTGGGGCTCCCGCGACCTGCCCGACCGCACCGCCGTCGCCACCCGCTGGTACCGCGCGCTCGGCCCCACGATCGCCGGGGCCGTCGTCGAGGACGTGGCCCTGACACCCGGCTAGAGCACCGACCGGCTGGCGCCGCCGGGCGTCAGCTCTCGAGCAGGACGGTGCCGAGCAGCTTGGCGGCCGTGATCTGATCGATGGCGCGGCGCACGTCGCGGGCGGTGGAGCTGCGCCCGCGTACGACCAGGAGCACGCCGTCGGCGGCGTCCTGCAGGAGGTTGACCTCGGCGGTGCCGAACACCGGCGGGGCGTCGATCACGATGTGGTCGTAGCCGCCGCGGCGCAGGCGCTCCATCGCGATCGCGAAGGCCGGCGCGTCGAGGAGCTGGGCCTGCTCGGCGCGGGGGTTGACGGCGGCGACGTGCAGCCAGAGCTGCGGGATGTCGACCAGGCCCCACGGCAGCATCGGCTGGTGGCGGTGGGCGGCGAGCTGCTCGGCGAAGCACCACGGCGGCACGAAGCGGAACACCCCGGCGAGCTGGGGCCGCCGCAGGTGGGTCTCGGCCAGCAGCACCTTGGCCCGCCCGCACTCGGCCAGGGCCAGCGCCAGGTTGATCGCGGTGGGGGTCTTGCCCTCGCCGGCGCGCGGGCTGGTGACGACCACGACCTGGGGCCGCCCGACCTCGAGCAGGTGGTGACGCAGCACCCGGAACTGGGCGGCGCGCTCGGAGTCGGGCTCGAGGTGGAGCACGAGGCGCGGATCGGGCTCGGCGTCGTCGGGCAGGTGGTGCTGGGTCAGCCCGATCTCGGGCGCCGCCTCGCCCACCACCGCGCCGGCGGCGCGCGGCTGCATCGCGACCGTCGACCGCCCGACGTCGAGGCCACCGTCCCGCTCGCCGTCGGCCGACAGCGCCAGGGTGTGGGCCAGGCTCCGCCCGTCGGGGCGGACCGCCGCCATCGGCGTGGTCACCAGCGGCAGCGGCGCTCCGGCCCGGGTCGGGACCTCGAGCTCGTCGTCGGGGAGCCCCGGCCGATCACCGAACTTGCCGCGCTTGGTCATGGAGTCGGGGGAGGTCGAGGGCCTGGCGCCAGCGTATCACGCCTGCGTGGAGCCTCGCCGGCGCCGTCCGGTCGTCCGTCCCCGGGCCCCGGCCCGGGCCCGCGCCCGCGGGATGACCGCCAGGGTCGGCGCCACGTCGAGGAGGTCGAGGTCGCTGCGCCGGTAGATCCGGTCGTCGATGACCGCCAGGCCGAGCGCGAGCCCGCAGCCGAGCATCGTGAACACGGCCAGCCCGGCCAGCACCACCAGCTTCTTGCCCTTGCCCACCGGCTTGAGGGGGCGGAACGCGGGATCGACCACGGCCAGGCTGGCGCCCTCCTCGGCGGCGCGCTGCTCGGCCTCCAGCTTGCTGCGGAAGGCGCTCGAGGCCAGGTTCTGGACGCGCTCGCGCTGCTCGTCGACGTCGAGCTTGAGCCGCTGGTACTCGTCCTCGAGCTGGACCACCCAGCTCGCGGTCGACGACGGGCCGGCGGCCGGCGCCGGCGCGCCGCGCTGGCGCGCTCGCTCGGCCGCGATCTGGCGCTCGACGTCGGCCAGCTCGCGCTCGAGCTGGGCGCGATCGACCGGGCCGGTCACCACCGCCGCCGGCTCGCGCGGATCGGGCGGGACCGCGGCGCGGGCGGCGGCCAGGCGGGAGCGCGCGGCGTCGACCCGGCCGCGGGCCTTGACCGCGTCGGGGTGGCGCTCGGTGAAGCGAGCCAGGGCGTCGGCCAGCGCCCGCTCGGCGGCGTCGAGCTCGCGCTGGGCCGCGTTCACCTGCTGCTCGGCCGCGAGCTGCTCGGGCGTGCGCGTGCGGACGCGGGGCTCGGGCGCCGGCGGCGGAGCGTCGGGGTTGGCGATGCGCGCGCGGATCCGGGTCCGCTGCCGCTCCAGGGCCTGCAGCGCGGTCTCGGCCGGGGTCCGCGCCCGGTTGCGGTCGCCCTGCATCGCGCGGATCGACGCGCCCTCGCCCTGGCCCTCGGCGGCGTCGATCGCGAACTCGGGGTGATTGGCGAGGAACTGGTTGAGCGCGCTCTGGTACTGGCGGAGGGTCTCGACCTCCTTGGTGCGCAGGTTCTCGGCGAAGCTGGCGGTGGCCTCGGCCTGCTCCAGCCGGATCTTGGCCTCCTTGGCCTGCAGCAGCTCGGTCAGGCGGGCGGTGACCGCCTGGGCCCGCGCCGGCTCGGAGTCCTGGTAGCTGATGATGAAGGTGCTGGCGCCGCGCGGCGCGAAGCGGATCGCCAGCCGCAGCTCCTCGACCGCGGCGTCCTCGCCGTCCTTGGCCAGCACGTCGGGGAACGGGTTGAGCGCCGGGTCGCGGACGATCTCGGCCAGCGAGCTGCGCGCCAGCAGCAGCTCGCGGTAGCGCTCGCCGATGTTGCGGTGCATCGTCGAGACGTCGCGGTTCTGCAGGAGGCTGGTCTGGATGCGCTCCTGGTAGAAGATGACCGCCGCCGACTGGTAGACGCGCGGCCGGCTCATCGCGAACGCCACCGACAGCGCGCCGCCCAGCACGATCAGGCCGGCGGCCAGCCACCAGTAGCGACGGGCCCGCACCACGTACTGGAGCAGGCGGTCGAGCTTCTCGCGGGGCGTCACCGGGACCAGCGCCATGGCCACCAGGATGGCACCGCGCGGCGCGGGACGCCACGGCCACGGAGCGCGCCGACGTCGTCGCCGGGGAAGGGCGGCAGGTGGCCGAGCGCGGTCAGCTCCAGCCGGCTGACGTCCTCGAGATCGTGGACCCGGGTGTCGAAGGCGCCGATCACGATCCCGGCCAGGGGCAGGAACAGGCCGAGGGCGAACACGCCGACGGCGACCAGCACGAACAGGGGGCGCTCGACCCGGGGCGGGCGGCGCTCGTCGACGACGGTGAGCTCGAGCGCCAGGCCGGCGGCGGTGGCGGCGGCCTGCAGCGCGCCGCCGGTGGTGGTCTGCTCGAGGGCGAAGAACGCCTCCTGGGCGCGGGTCACGGCCAGGGTCAGCTCGGCGGCGCGCAGGCGGTGGACGGCGACCGCGGTGGCCTCGCCGCGGCGCTCGGCCTCGGCCAGCGCCGCCACCTCGGCGTTGAGCTCGGCGCGCACGCCGGCCAGCTCGGCGCGGGCGGCGTCGAGGATGCCCCGGGCCTGCTCGGCGAGGAGCCGGGCGGCCTCGATCCGGCGCTCGCCCTCGCGGGCGATCACGATGCTGGTCAGGTCGCGCGCCATCTCGTAGGCGTGGTCCGGATCCTGCGCGACGTAGGCGATGGCGATGCGGGCGGTGCGACGCTCGTCGTAGGAGTACGAGTACTGGAAGTAGTTGCGCCACACGCCGATGCCGAGCTGATCGCGCAGGAGCTGGACCGCGTAGTCGTCGCCGAACTGGGCGCGGGCGCGCGCGAACAGCCCGCGGCGCTCGACCAGCTCGAGCAGCGCGGCGTTGGACAGGAGCACGGTGCCGACGTAGTCGCGCAGCTCGTGCAGCGGCGTGACGTCGCCGCGCCCGGCCAGCTCGCCCTCGGTGAGGGCGAGGACGACCCGCGCCCGGTACTGGCCGGGCTTGCGCGCCACCTTCCACACCACGGCCGCGGTCAGGGCGACGGCCACCACCACCACCAGCGGCCAGCGCGCCTGCGCCCGCCGCTTGAGCCGCTGCAGCTCGGCCGCCAGCACCCGGTGCAGCGGCGGCTCGGACTCGTACCAGTCGGCGATGGCCACGACGCTCCCGAGGCTAACGCCCGGCCACCGCGTCGTCGAGGACCTGGTGGAGCGCCGCCGCCGAGGCCGCCCAGCCGCCGCGGGCCCCGCGCGCCGCCACCGCCGCCGGGTCGTACGGGGTCGCCAGCGCCCGCTCGAGGGCGGCCGCGAACGCCGCCGGATCGCGCGCCGGCACCAGCTCGCCCAGCGCCGGATCGGGCAGCAGGTCGGGGACGCCGCCGACGGCAGTGGCCACCACCCGGCGCCCGGCGGCCAGCGCCTCGAGGACCACGTTGGGCGTGCCCTCGGCCCAGCTCGCCAGCGCCAGCACGTCGCAGGCGGCGAGGTAGGTCGGGACCTCGGCCTGTGGCTTCGGTCCGACCAGGTGGAGCCGGCCCGGCAGGCGGGCCGCGACCGCCTCCAGCGCCGGGCGGGCGTCGCCGCCGCCGACCACGACCAGGTGAGCGTCGGCGCGCCGGGCCGCCACCGGTTCGAACGCGGCGGCCAGGTCGAGCACGCCCTTCGCCTCCTTGAGGTTGCCGACGTAGAGCGCGATGGCGCCCGTCGCCGGCAGCCCGAGCGCGGCCCGCGCCGCCGCCCGGTCGGCGGGCCGGAAGCGCTCGCCGTCGACGCCGTTCATCACGACGGCGACGCGCTCGCGCGCCACGCCGAGCGCGGCGACCTCGTCGGCCAGCGCCCGGCTGACCGCGACCACCCGCGCCGCCCGCGGCAAGGCCCACGCGAGCTGGCGGCGCGGCCCCGGCAGGCGCGCGTTGTGGTTGACGTCGGAGCCGTGGAGCTTGACCACCGCCGGCACCCCCAGCAGGCGCGCCAGCACCACGCCCGCGAAGCCGTCGGGGTAGGCCCACGACGCCAGCACGACGTCGACCCGGCCGCGGTAGCCCGGCACGTACGGCAGGAGCGAGGCCACGTACAGCGGGCCCCAGGTGCCGTGGCCGGCGCGCGGGATGAACAGGGTGCGCGGGTGGCGCACCGGCAGGCCGTCGATGACCTCGCGGGCCGGGACCTCGGTCAGCCGCCCGGCCGACGACCAGCGACCGAGCAGGCCGGCGCCCGGGTAGTACGGGATCGTCGCCAGCACGTCGACGATCTGGCAGCGCTCGGCGAGGGCGGCGAACTGCTGGCGGTTGAACGGCGCCGACAGCGGCTCGGCGGCGCTGGGGAAGATCTTGGTGACGACCAGGACGCGCAACGGACGGAGCGGGCGCGGGTGGCGCCGGTGAGGACGTGGCTCAGGCGCTGAAGACCCGGTCCATGCGCAGGAGCTTGAAGATGGCGAGGGGCTGATCGCGCGCGCCGGTGACCGTGACCTGGCCGCCGTGGACGCGCGAACGCTTGTAGAGCGCGACCAGCGCGGCCACGCCGGAGCTGTCGATGAGGTCGAGCCCGCTCAGGTCGACGACCACGCGCGACCGCCGGTCGTCGACGAGCTTGTCGATCACGGGCGCGAGCTGAGGGGCGGTGTTGACGTCGAGGGTCCCGGCGATGCGCAGGGTCGAGACGTCGTCCTGGTCGGTGCGGCTGAAGTCGATGGGCACGGGGTCACCTGGTGGAGGGAGGCGGGGAAGCGGATTCGTGACGCTTGGTCAGGCGCCACAGGTTGGGTGGGCCGGGCTCGTACGCGACCTCGTCGAGCATGGCCCGCGCGATGTGCAGCCCCATCCCCCCCTCGGGCAGGGCGTCGAGGTCGGGCTCGGGGACCGCGCCCAGATCGAAGGCGATGCCGGTGTCGCGGATCTCCAGGGTCAGCGACCCCGGCCCGACGTCGATCACGATCTCGATCGTGGCGTCCTCGCGCCGACCGTAGGCGTGGAGGACGATGTTGTTGTAGATCTCGCCGAAGGCCGACACCAGGGCGGTGTCGAACGGGTCATGGAGGTCGTACCCGGCCGACCGCTCGTCGCGCGGGGCCTGCTCGTCGCGGGCCAGGCGGCAGGCCTCGGCCACCAGCCGCACCGCCAGCGCCCGGTGGCGGAGGCTGCACGGCGAGGTCAGCCGGATGACGGAGGCCGCGGACACGTCGGTGCAGGATAACAGGCCCGACGCGGTCCGTGGTAGCCTCGCGGGTCGATGGATCGAAGTGTCCGCCTGGTCAAGCGCGCCATCGACGTCGTCGGCTCGCTGGTCGGCCTGGCCATCACCGCGCCGCTGACCCCGGTCATCGCCGCCGCGATCTACCTCGACTCGCCGGGGCCGGTGCTGTTCCGGCAGCGCCGCGCCGGCAGCCTGCGCTCGGTCGGCTACGAGAACGGCGTCAAGCGCTTCCGCTTCCACGAGTTCCACATGCACAAGTTCCGGACGATGCGTCCGGACGCCGAGCGCTTCACCGGCGCGGTGATCGCCGGCAAGGACGATCCGCGCATCACCCGGGTCGGCCGCTTCCTCCGCAAGTCGCGGCTCGACGAGCTGCCGCAGTTCTGGGACGTGCTCCGCGGCGAGATGAGCCTGGTCGGTCCGCGCCCCGAGCGCCCCGAGCTGATCGAGAACCTGGCCTACGCCATCCCCTTCTTCGAGGAGCGGATGCGCGACGTCAAGCCGGGCATCACCGGGCTGGCCCAGGTGTCGCTCGGCTACACCGGCGAGGTCCCCGAGGGCAGCGAGATCGCCGCCCTCGCCGCCACCCTGCAGAACCCCTACGGCCTCGACGAGACCAAGGGCGCGCTCGCCGACGACATGCGCATCAAGATGCTCTACGACCTCGCCTACACCGCCTCGCTCGAGAAGCTGCGCACGTACCTGGCGACCGAGCTCCGGGTCATCGCCCGCACCCCGCTGGTCATGCTCAAGGCCGCGGGCCGCTGACCGGCGGCGCGCCGCCGCCGTCGGGCCTGCGCCGGAACACGCGGAGCGCGCCGGAGCGCGCCGGAGCACGTCGGCGCTCAGGGCACGAACAGCGAGTCGCCGGCGATGAGCACGATGTTCATGTCCGGGCGCTTGCCGCCGGCCAAGGCGTCGTAGGCCAGCGGGATCGAGCGCACCGTGCCGGTCCGCGGGTCGCGCCGCTGCAGCACCATCTCGTTGCGCTTGGCGAAGCGGGTGAAGCCACCGGCCATGGCCAGGGCCTCGCTCACGGTCACGAAGAACTCCGGGGTCATCAGGCCGGGCCGGGTCACCTCGCCCGAGACCGTGAAGCGGTAGCTGTGGGCGCCGCGCAGGGCCACCGTGATCTCCGAGCCCTGGAGCTTCAGGAAGTCGGCGAGCCGGGTCTTGATCTTCTCCTTGAGCGAGGTCGGCGTCTCGCCCACCGCCCGCAGGTCGCCGACCAGGGGCATCGTGAGGGTGCCGTCGGGGCGGATGCGGGCCTCGGTGGTGAGCTGGGGGTTCTCCCAGACGTGGATCGAGATCACGTCGCCGACCCCCAGCACCCACTCGCTGTTCCGGGGATCGGGCTCGCTGCCGTAGTCGTAGGTCGGCAGGCCCGGACCGCAGCCGACCAGCGCGGTCACGGCCAGGATCAGGACGAGGACGGAGCGGCGCGGCGCCTTCGGGTGGACCATCGCGCCGAGTGTATCACCAGGCGTCGAAGGTCATGGGCGTGCCCCCCAGCGGCAGCACCACGACCCGGGCCTTGCGCTGCTGGTTGGCGGTCTGCAGGTAGATCGTCGTGCCGTCGCAGGTGCCGTCGGGGTTGCACCGGACCTCGAACGACGCCCCGCTGGCGAGCGCGGTCGCCGGGGTCCCCCCGCCGGTGAGATCGGCGGCGGCGGTGTAGCCGGGCATGACCACCGCGCGGTGCAGGGTCGTCGCCGACAGCTCGACCCACGACGCCGTGGTCGACGGCGCCGCGGCCTCCTCGAGGCGCTGCACCGAGATCGTCACCGCGGCGGTGCCGACGGTGAACACCGCGCGCGCCCGCGCCTTGCTGCCGAGCGCCGCGGCCACGTCGGCGCGGACCGCGCCGCCGGCCACCGCCTTGCGCGAGACCTCGGCCAGCCGGCTCGACACCTGCGACGCGACGTCGACCGGCCGCGGGTTGGCGCGCAAGAGCGTGACGCCGAGCGTGGCGAGCACGCCGATGATCGCCACCGTGACCAGGAGCTCGGTCAGGGTGAAGCCCCGGCGCCGGCCGGGCCCCCGCGGGCGCCGCCGCCGGCTCACAGCCCGACCCCCATGTTGCGCAGGTCGGTGCCCACCGTCGAGTAGCGGTAGACGTGCTCGCCGCGCAGCTCGTCGGGGCGGGCGCCATCGGCCACCCCCTCGAGCGTGACCGCGGCCCGATCGCCGAGGTCGTTGTTTTCGGGCCGCGCGGCGTCGACGAGGTTGGGGGTCGCCGCCGACGGCAGCACGTCGACCTTGCTGTGGGTGCGCACGACCATCGTCACCCGCACCCCGACCATGACCGGCCGCACCGGCACCGCCGGCGCGAAGTAGGAGGCCATCACGTAGGGCGTGGCCGAGGTGGTGATCGGCGCGCTCAGGGTCTCCTGGGCCTCGCCCGAGTACCACTCGCGCACCGGATCGGTGTCGAGGTCGTCGGTGTCGACGGCCGCGGCCGCGGGGTCGGCGCTGTCGTCCCAGCGCGACGCGACCTGGAGGTCGGTGAAGCCGACCGCGAGGTCCTGCCAGTCGGCCGCCAGGCCTGCGGTCGGCGACACCTGGAGGACGGCCAGCGCCCGCCGCGTGGGATCGATGCGATAGGCGCGGGCGCGGAAGCGGTAGACCATGGCCCGGCTGTCGGTGCCGATGGCGGCGTCGGTCCGGACCTGATCGCACTGATCGTTGTCGGCCGAGCCCCACGTGCCGCCGGTGGCGAGGGTGAGGACCGTCGGCGCGACCGCGGCGATGCCGACGACGCAGGCGTAGAAGCGGACGTCGGCGGGCGCCCCGTCCTGGATCTTGACGATGACCGCGGCGTCGCCGGCCACGAAGTCCCCGGCGTCGTCGACGGTGATGGTCGTGAACGGATCGGCGGCGGTGTCGGCGGCGCCGTTGAAGTCGACGACCCGGGCCTGGGCCGAGGCGTCGGCGTAGAAGACGCGGAGCTGATCGGGGCCGAAGCCGTCGGCGTCGTTGACGAGCTCGACCGGCTGGCGCAGCCGCTGATCGCCGGCGCGGAAGAAGCCGTCGGGCATCTGGAAGCCGGCCTGGCGCAGGTCGGCCTCGATCAGGCCGTGGGCCGCGGCCAGGATCTGCTGCAGCTCGGCCACCGCCTGCTGGCCGCGGTACGCCAGCGACATCCGGCTGAAGATCGACAGGACCATGCCGACCAGGAGCGCGCTCACCACCAGCGAGACCATCACCTCGATGAGGGTGAAGCCCGCCCGCCGGCCCCACGCCCGGACCCGGCCCCCTGCCCGCGCGCGCGCGCGGCGGCGGCTCACAGCGACTCCGACGCGGTGCGGATGAGCTCGAGGCTCACCCGGTGATCGTGGATGCCCCCCTCGGCCCCTGGCGCCGCGCCGGCGTCGGTCCAGCTCACCTCGACCCGGATCTTGACCAGGTTGGTGGAGACCGCGGTCAGCTCGGTGACCTGGACCCGCCGGTTGAAGGTGACCCCGGCGCGACCGGCGACGGTGTCGAGGTTGACGTCGACGGGCAAGGCCGACACCCCGAGCTCGGTGAACAGGGCGGGCAGCGTGAGGTTGCGGATCTCCTCGACCGTGGCCTCGGCGATCGCCACCCCCTCGCCGCTCCGCGAGGTGATCGCGTTGCCCTTGGTCGTGACCACGTGCAGCGACAGGAGCCCGGTCAGCCCGATCACCGTCACCGCCAGGGTGATGAGCATCTCGAGCAGCGTGAAGCCGCGAGCCGACCGGCGGCGCCGCCGGGTGCGATCGAGGAGGCGCGGTCGGCCCATCAGTAGACCTGGCGCCACCCCAGCAGGGCGAGGGCGTCGGCGCTGCCGACGCTGCCGGTGCCGCCCTCGCTGACGCCGCCGAACTGCGGCGGCGGGCTGGCCGAGTTGCTGTCGTCGCCGGCGTTGGCGGCGCGCGGCGTCCCGATCCGCGACACGTCGCCCGACAGGGTCGCGAAGTAGAGCGCGCCGGCGTCGCCGTAGAGCGCGCCCATGACCGCCGAGGTCAGCGACTGGGTGAAGTCCTCGACGAACTCGCCCAGGGTGTCGGCGTCGAGGCGCATGGCCTGGACCTTGGTCGAGCCCAGGTCGCAGGTCGCGGTGCCGACCGCGGGGTCGAGGGTGCGCGTGAAGATGACCTGCTCGGGCGTGACCACGACGCCGCCGTAGAACTTCTCGCACGAGTTGCCGACGCAGTCGCCGCTCAGCTTGGAGCGGATGGCGCCGGTGTCGGCGTAGACGGCGTAGAACTCGTTGCCCTGGGTCACCGGGTGGCTCTCGAGGCCGCCGGTGCCGAAGAACAGCACCACCCGGGTCGACGAGTCGGAGCGCACCGCCAGGGTGCCGGTGATCGGGCTGGCCGCGCCCAGGGCGCCGCTGGTGGCCGCGGTCGAGAACAGCGCCATCTGCTTGGCGCCGTCGATCTCGTCGACCTCGATCGTGCCCAGGCCCGAGTTGTCGTTCCAGCCGCCGTCGAGGTCGCGGGCCGGATCCACCTTGTAGACGTTGCCGCAGGCGTCGGCGAAGACCGCGCGATCGGCGTAGCCGTTGATGGTCGGGGTGCCGGGCTCGAGCTCGTCGTCGGTCTCGAACACCGCGACGTCGCTGGTCAGCGCGCACGCCGCCTTGAACTGCCACACCAGCTCGCCGGTGGCGAGGTCGTAGGCGGCGACGATCCGCCCCTTCTCCCACGGCGCCGCCGGGTTGTCGTAGGCGATGCCGGTGCCGGTGATCACGAAGTAGCGCTCGCTGCCGCCGACGAGGACGCGGGCGACCGCCGGCTTGGAGTGGCCCTGGCCGGCGTCGCCGTCACCGGGCGTCGCCGTCCACATCGGGGTCGGGCCGACGATCGCGCCGCTGTCGGGGTCGACGGTCTCGGTGACGTCGGGGGCGACGATGCTCTTGCCGCCGTTGCCGCCGCCGATGATGGCGGCGGTCGCGAAGGTGCCGTCGCTGCGCCGGTAGTCGGCCAGGGTCGGCGAGCCGTCGGGGAAGGCGGAGACCTCGGTGGTGCCCGCGGTCGTGCTCGTCGTGTAGTCGCCGATCATCTGGCTGGCGATCTTGGGCGGAACGAACGCCCACGCCTCCTGGCCGCTGGGTGCGGTGGTGATGCTGGTCGGGTTGGACTGGATGGCGTGGACCATGCCGCTCTTGGAGCCGAACAGGACCAGCCGGCGGCGATCCGAGTACGCGTTCTGGAAGGCGACGTGGCGGGCCTTGTCGGCGGTCGACGCGAACGAGTACCAGATCGGGATCGCCGGCGGGGTGAGGATGGCCGGCGTCGAGGTCTCGACCGCGCCCAGGCGCGACAGCGAGATGCCGGCGTTGCCGATGCCGAAGCGGGCGCTGCGCACCCAGGCGATGACGTCGGCGGCCTGGGTCTGATCGGCGGCCCCCATCACGGCCTGGAGCTGGCTGCTCGACGCGTTGGCCACCGTGAAGTCGAGCCGGACGTTGCCGGCGACCGTGGCGGTGTAGACGCTGCGGGAGCCGTCGCTGCGGCTGTCGAGGTGGCTGGCGGCGTCCCAGTACGTGGTGTCGAGCTGGGCGTTGACCGCGTACAGGTTGCCGCGGTCGCCGGGCTGGCGGAAGCCGCCGAGGTAGACCACGCCGTCGTTGACGACGACGCCGGCGCGGAAGTGCTCGCTGGCCTGGGTGTAGTCGAACGTCATGTCGATGTTGCGCAGCTCGGGCGAGCGGGTGTTGGCCGAGTTCGAGCACATCACGGCCTTCCACCGCACCTCGCGCCCGACCGGCTTGGGGAAGCTGGCGCACAGCTCGCCCGAGCCGTCGCCGCAGTCGGTGGCCTCGATCCAGTTGGGCGGCTCCTCGTTCGAGACGTAGAAGCGGATCGTCCCGCTGTTGAGCGTGTAGTCGGGGTCGATGCGGGCGGCGGTGACCACCATCTCCGAGTCCTGGAGGGCGCCGAGGTCGATCGTGCCCGAGGCGACCTCGCCGCACGGCACGTACTGGTTCACCACCCGGTTGGCGAGCACGTAGAAGCTCGACGAGTGGTTGCCGTCGGCCAGCATGACGTCGGGGGTGTTGTTGGGGTCGTTGTCGTAGTTGAAGACGAACCCGACGTCGAAGTCGTAGATCGGGTTGTTGTAGGTGGTGAGGGTGGTGCCGGCGCCGGTGAACGGCGTCGCGGTGCCGTTGTTGACCCAGTAGCGGCTCTCGCCGCCGTTGCCCGAGTTGTAGTTCCAGTTGTCGGTGCCGACGATGAGGTCGGGCTTGCCGTCGCCGGAGAAGTCGGCGACCAGGACCGAGGTCGCGCCGCCCGGGAACTCGATCGACTGGTAGCTGGCGGCGTTGATGCCGCCGCCATCGACGCCCTTCCACAGCCGGAGGCGCATGCTGGCGTCGGTGCAGCACGAGGGCGCGCCCGCGATCAGGTCGCGGCGGCCGTCGCCGTCGACGTCGACGTACTGGAACACCGGCAGGTTGGCGGTCGCCGGGAAGCCCATGTTGGTGATGAGCGTCGACGAGTACGAGAAGGTCGGGTTGTTGCTGCAGCGCAGGGGCGCCGGCGGATCGGGCTGGGCGCCGGTGGCGGTGGTGCAGGTGTTGAGGAAGACCCGGATCGTGCCGTTGTTGTTGCCGCCGCCGACCACGAGGTCGATCTTGCGATCGCCGTTGTAGTCGAGGGCCTGGATGTTGGTCCCGCCCCAGTTCTGGAGGCCCAGCGCCGTGGTCGCCGTGCCCGAGGCCATCGCGTTGTAGCCGGCGCCGAACTGCGGGTTGCCCGAGGCGTCGTTGGACGCCGCGTTCAGCCAGATCGTGGCGGTGGCGGGCTCGGCGTAGGTCTCGGCCACCGCCCGGAAGACGTCGGGCCAGCCGTCGCCGTTGAAGTCGGCGGCGACGGTGGGCCGCCAGCGGTGGCTGGCGGTCGCCGAGACCAGCTCGCGCACCATGACGAACTTGGGGGTGCGGACGGCGGCCGGGTCGTCCCAGTCGGGCTCGGGGCTCTCGAAGGTCCGGTTGCGGTAGATGCGGACGAACGAGGTGGCCTCGCCGACGCCGACGAAGTCCTGCCAGCCGTCCTGATCGAAGTCGGCGACCGAGGCGAACACCGTGAGATCGGTGGTGCCGAGCGCCGTCGTCGAGAACAGGCCGGCGGCCCGCTCGAGCTGGAGACGAGCGCCGCCGGCGTCGTAGACGACGCCGCTCTTGAGCTCGGTGCCGGTGTCGAGGGTCGAGCCCGACCAGTTGGTGGGGCTCGAGGTCGTCGGGCAGACCGTGCTGGCGGTGGCGACCGGGGCCCAGGTCGTCGCCGCGAGCGCCGCGGCCAGGGCGAGGGCACGGAAGCGAAGCGAAGCGAGGCGCGGCGTCATGGCGACCCTCCCGGGGTGTAGGTGGCCACGTCGGTGGCGACGATCGTGGTCAGGCAGTCGTTGCGGCCGGCGCCGTCCTCGGCCATCCCCTTTTGTCCGTATCCCGGACAGGGGCGGCCACCGGCGCCGGTGACCTCCACGCCCACCTGCCACTCGACCTGGGCCACGGTGCCGTTGGGCCCGTAGCCGGTGGAGCGGATGATGACCCGGCCGTCCTGATCGTCGCCGGCGGCGTAGCCGTCGTCGTCGAGGTTGTTGAGGATCTCGACCGCGTACCAGGCGTTGACGTCGGCCCCGAACAGATTGCCGGGCTCGCCGGGGCGCGCCTCGTTGCCGAAGATCCCCGCCGGGCGCTGGGGCGAGGCGTTGGCGGGCTCGACGTACGCGCTCCACTTGGCGCTGGGATCGACGGTCGTGCGCAGGAACTCCATCGCCGCGGCCGCGCCGCTCTCGGCGGCGTAGAGCGCGGTCGAGCGGTGGCGCTCGTGACCGGCGGCGCCGATGCCGCCCTGGACCGCGAGCACGGTCAACCCCCCCAGCGTCACCAGGCCGGTGAGCGCGATCATCGCGACCACCAGCGCGCTGCCGCGCTGGTGACGACGCGAACGTCTATGGAGCCGAGACGCGAGCACCCCGCTGGATAGTCTCGCAGACTGGCGACGCGACACAATTCCTTCGAGGGTTAGCGGTGGGTCAGCGACCTCGCGGGCCGCGCCCCCACCCCGAGGTGGGCGCCCCACCTACGGCGCCATCGAGAACACGACCACGTGGTCGAACCGGACCGCCGCGTTGAACGTGCGCAGGGCGAACCGCCCCGGCAGCATCCGGGTGTCGGTCGACTGGGCCGACAGGGTCACCGCGGGTCCGGTACCCGTCACCTGGCAGGTCTGATCGGTACGCGCGGTCGAGGCCATGACCCGCATCCGCCACGATCTCCCGGTGATGGCGTCGTCGGAGCCCGGGTCGCTGGCCAGGACCTGGAAGCTCTGGGATTCGAGGTAAGCGGTCCGCGCGTCGAACGGCGCCCCGTCGCGATCGAACAGGTCGCAGGCGTAACCGACCCCGTGGGCGACGCTCGGGGTGAAGAGCGCGACCGGGCCGAACCCGAACCCGGTGGTGAGGCCCCGGGTGGGCCGGGCCAGGGTGTCGATCACCGCCCCGCCCACCGGGACCCCGGTGTAGAGCGTCGTGATCACGTTGTCGCGGGACTGGACGACGCCGTCGCCGTCGCCGGCGCTGACCGTGGCCCACGCCCCCGGTCCGGTGGTGGACCAGCCGCCGAGGCCGCGGTGGAAGCTCTCGAACAGGAGGATGTCGTTGCCGGGCTGGGTCGGGAACGGGTCGCAGGCGTCGCCGGCCTGGTCGGGCGCCGCGCCGGCGTCGAGCTCGCCGACGTTGGCCTGGTCCGGATTGGCGACATGTGGGCAGTTGTCGCAGACGTCGCCGACGCCGTCGCCGTCCTCGTCGTGCTGGTCGGGGTTGACGACCTCGACGCAGTTGTCCACCGCGTCGAGCACGCCGTCGCCGTCTCGATCGACCACCGGCGGCGCGTCGGGCTCGCCGTTGCCGCCGTCCGGATCGAACCCGCAGCCCCAGCCGCCAGCGAGAGCGCCGGCCAGCGCCGCGATGGGGAACAGCCGTCCTCTCATCGCGCGCAGCCTACCACGCGCCCGCCGCGGCGACGGTGACCGCCGGTCACGCCGCGCCGCAGATCACGCCGGCGCGCGCGGGCGCCGCGCCCGTCCCGCGGCGCGGGCGGCGCAGGTCCGCTCGGCGCAGGTCAGGTCAGGTCAGGTCAGGGGGCGACCGTCGGCGTCGAGGACGAGCAACCCGCCCGGACCGAACGTGGCCTCGGCGGCCAGCCGGTCGAGCGCCTCGCGCAGCGTGAGCTGGCGGCCGTCCTGCTCGAGCGGCACGTCCTTGCCGTCCCGGCGGACGACGAGCGGCGCCTTGCCGTCACCGACCACGACGATCAGCGCGTCGGCGGAGCGCAGGTGCTTCTTCGCCGCCGCCTTGACCTGGGCCGCCGTCACCTTCTCGACCCGGGCGGTGTAGCTGGTCCAGTAGTCCAGCGGCAGGCCGTAGTAGACGAGGCTGCGGAACATGCCGAGCGACGCGCTCGCCGTGGCGAAGCGGCTGGCCAGGCCGAGCACCGCGCTGGCGCGCTCGCGCTCCAGCTCGACGGCGCTCGCCGGCACCACCCCCTGCTCGAGCTCGCGCAGCTCGCGGTGGAGCTCGAGCAAGGCCTGGTAGGTGGCGTCGCTGCGGATCGAGCCGCCCGCGGACAGGACGCCGTACTGCCGGGTGTGGCTGAAGCCGGCGCGCGCGCCGTAGGTGTAGCCCTTGTCCTCGCGCAGGTTCATGTTGACGCGGCTGGTGAAGCCGCCGCCGAGGATCGCCGCCATGACCTGGGTGGCGAGGTGATCGGGCGCGTTGCGCAGCGGCCCGAAGTGGGTGAGCGAGACCTGCGACTGCGCCGCGCCGGGGATGTCGACGAAGTAGATGCGCGCCGCCGGCCGCGCCGGCTTGCGCATGCGCGGCAGCGTCGGCACCTTGCCGGACCAGCCGGCGAGGGCGGGGCCGTCGAAGCGCGCGCGGATCTGGGCGGCGGTGAGGTCGCCGACGACGAACAGGCGGGCGCCCGCGGGCCGGATGTGCGCGGCGTGGTAGGCCTTGCAGTCGTCGAGGGTGATCGCCTGCAGCGACGCCTCGGTCACCACCCGGCCGTAGGGGTGCTCGAGGCCGTAGAGCACGGGACCGGCGACCCGGCCGGCGACCGCCTCGGGGTTGCCCTTGGCCTGCTTGAGCCCCTCGAGCCGGCGCTTGATCATCCGCTCGAGATCGGCCTCGCGGAAGCCCGGCGTGCGCAGGGTCTCGACGAACAGCTCGAACGTGACGTCGAGGTGCTTGCTCAGGCTCGACATCGACACGCCCTGGGTGTCGGTGCCGGCGTAGGCGCCCACGCTCGAGGCGACGTCGGCCAGGGCCTCGCTGAAGGCCAGCTTGTCGAGGCGGACGGTCCCCTCGCTCATCATCGCCATGCACACCGAGGCCAGGCCCTCCTTGCCCGCGGGGTCGGCGATGGCGCCGCCGTCGAACGTCAGGTCGAGGCTGACGACCGGCAGCGTGTGCTGCTCGACCAGGTAGACCGCGATCCCGCTCTTCAGCTTGAAGGTCTGGACCCGGGGCAGCTTGAACGGCCGCTCCGCCGCCGGGCGCGGCTGCTCGGCGCGGAAGGGCTCGTCGGGGAAGGTCAGCTCCTGCGGCTGGGCGATCTGGGTCACGGGCGGCGGCTCCGGCGGCGAGGGCGGGGTCGGATCGGCCGGCGCGACCGCGACCGGCGCGGTGGGCGCCGCGGGCGGGGCCGGGGTCGGCCGGGGCCCGCAGGCCGCGACGACCAGGTGGATCAGGACGAGGGGGGCGGCGACGAGGCGGTTCACTTCGCACCTCCGGCCGGCGCGGCCGCCGGCATGGTGACGATCACCACCGGCCGCGCCAGATCGATGTGGCGGGTGGCGGCGGCCTGCACCGCCGCCGGGGTGACCTTGCGGAAGCGCTCGAGGTCCCACGACAGCCGGCCCGGATCGTCGAGGTAGTGGTTGTAGGCCTGGAGCTGCTCGACGCGGCCGAGCAGACTCTCCAGCCCCCAGATCGCCGAGGCCTCGCGCTGGGTGACCACCCGGGCCAGCTCGCGGGCGTCGAGCGGCAGGCGCTGCACCTGGGCGAGCTCGGCGGTCACCAGGCGCTCGACCTCGGTGAGGTCGGCGTCGCCGCGCAGGGTCACGGTCACGGAGAACACGCCGGAGAACGAGGCCCCGCTCTGGAACGCCGACACCGAGGTCGCGAGCTGGCGATCGTGGACCAGGGTCTTGTAGAGGCGCCCGGTGCCGTCGCGGGACAGCGCGCTGGCCAGGATCGTGAGTTCGGCGTCGTCGGCCGCGAAGCGGGCCGGGCCGTGCCAGGCCCAGGTGATGCGGCGCTGCTTGGCGAAGGCGTCGTCGACCACCACCCGCGCCGCCCGCGGCGGCGGCGGCGGCACCGTCACCACCGGCGGCGGCGTGCTCGCCGGCAGGCTGCCGAACCAGCGGTCGACCAGGGCGCGCGCGGTCGCCGGCTCGAAGTCGCCGCCGATCGCGAGGGTGGCGTTGGCCGGCACGTACCACGTCTTGAAGAAGCCGATGACGTCGTCGAGCGAGGCCCCGGCCAGATCCTCGTGCTTCCCGATCGTGAGGTAGCGGTAGGGGTGCTTCTCCGGGTAGAGCGCGGCGTAGAGCGCGAACAGGGCGGTGCCGTAGGGCTGGTTGTCGTAGCGCTGGCGGCGCTCGTTGCGCACGACCTCGATCTGGTTGTCGAGGCTCTTCTGGGTGAGCAGCGGCAGCATGTACGCCATGCGGTCGCTCTCCAGCCACAGCGCGGTCTCGAGCTGGTTCGACGGCACCACCTCGAAGTAGTTGGTGCGGTCGGGGTTGGTGGTGCCGTTGACGGTGCCGGCGCCGATGGTCTTGAGGACCTCGAAGTGGCGGTCCTCGCCGACGTGCTTCGAGCCCTGGAACAGCATGTGCTCGAACAGGTGGGCGAAGCCGCTCTTGCCCGGGGTCTCGTGGCCGGAGCCGACGTGGTACCAGACGCTGACCGCGACCAGCGGGACCGACGGGTCGGGGGCGAGGATGACCTCGAGGCCGTTGGCGAGGCGGTAGCGCTCGAACTCGATGCGCGGATCGGCGGCGGGGGCCGGGGCCGAGGCCGCGACCTCGCCGGGCACCTGGGCCGCGGCCGGGGACACCGACGCGGCCGACCACAGCGACGCGGCCGACGCGGCCAGCGCCGCCGCCAGCGCGCGCGCGCGGGACGTGGGATGGGCGAACATCCGCGCACCCTACCAGACCGGGCCCGGCCCGCGGCCGCTCTCGACCCGTCGGCGCCATGATCTCACCTCACCAGGGCGCGAGACCCGGCGCCTCAGGGTCGGCCGCAGGGCTGTCGCACGCGCGCGCGCCGTTCGCGCGCCCGGGTCGGCGCGTGCGCAGGGATCAGGTGATCTCGATGGGCTGCACGCCGAGCACGACGTTGCCCTCGCCGGCGGGGTCGAGCCACATCAGCAGGCGCTGCGGCGCCCGATCCTCGACCGCGATCTCGAGGATGCGCCGCACGGCGCCCCCGCCGACGGCGCGCGCCAGATCGGACTCGAACGCCTCCCAGGCCCCGGCCAGCGGCGTCGACTGCACGGTCAGGCCCTCGACCTCGACCGCCACCCCCATGACGAAGCGGGCGAACGCGGCGTTGGCCACCAGCACCAGCCCGTGCGAGCTGAGGAGCGCCAGGGGCAGGCGGCACGCGTCGAAGACGCGGCTGACCAGGGCGTCGCGCTCGTTCTTGCTGCGCTCGATGACGACGCGCTTGCCGGAGCCGCCGCCGCGGCGGCCGCGGCGACCGATTCCGAGCATGTCCATGACGGTGCGCAGCTCGTAGATGAACGCCGCCATGTCGCGGTGGCGCTCGGCGGGCTGCTTGGCCAGGGCGCGGAGGATGAGGTTCTCGAGCGCCGGGTCGAGCCCGCCCGGGGCCAGCTTCGACGGCGGCGTCGGGGCCTCCTCGAGGTGGCCGTGCAGGATCTGCGAGACCGGCCCGTCCCACGGCACGTGGCCGGTGACGATCTCGTAGAACAGGATGCCCAGAGCGTAGATGTCCGACGACGGCGACGCGGCGTCGCCGCGGATCCGCTCGGGCGCGACGTAGTGCGGGGTGCCCGACAGCGGGCCCGAGCCGCGGCCCGACGCCAGCGAGCGCGCGAGCCCGAAGTCGAGGAGCTTGACCACGAGCTGGCGGCGCTTGGTGCCCTGGTGCTCGCTGACCAGGATGTTCTCGGTCTTGATGTCGCAGTGGACGATGCCCTTGCCGTGCACGTAGTGGAGGGCGTCGGCGACCTGCAGGATGATCTCGCACGCCACCCGCACCCCGAGCCGGGTCTCGCGGTGGAGCATCTTGGCCAGGGGCTCGCCCTCGACCAGCTCCATGACCATGAACACGCCGAGGTCGTCGTCCTCGCCGAAGTCGACCACCGAGGGGATGTTGGGGTGGTTGACCGAGCTGGCGAGGCGGGCCTCGCGGTAGAACAGCTCGCGTGCGTCGTCGGTGTCGGCCAGGTTCTCGCCGATGACCTTGAGCGCGAAGACCTTGCCGAGCTGGGCGTGGCTGACCTTGTAGACCTTGCCCATGCCGCCCTGGCCGATGCGCTCGATGATCTCGTAGCGGCCGGCGACGTTCCGGCCGGCGGCCACCGCCGGCCGCGGGGTGGCCCTCGCCGCCGCGCCCATCGGCGTCGACGGGAGCGGCGGTGGCGCTGGCCGATGGCCGAGCGGCGGCGGGGCCGGCAGCGGCCGGGCGCCGCTGGTCTCGGGCGGCAGCGGCAGGCGCGCGGCGTCGGCCGGGCGCGCCAGGGGCGCCGGCGTGGTGGTCGGCGCCGTCGCCGGCAGCGGCAGCCGGCGCACGCTCTTGGGCTTCTTCAGGCCGGGGACGGTGTTGCGGTCACCGGCCGGCGCGGCCGGCGCGGCCGGCGCGGCCGACCCGGCCAACCCGGCCGGCGCGGCCGGCGCGGGCGCGGGTGGCAGCGCGTGCAGCGTGTCGAGCTGCTCGCGGGGCACCGCCGCGGTCACGCTCTCGAACAGCTCGTCGTCGGTGTCGTCGCCGAGCCACGCCTCCGCCGGCAGGACCGGCAGGTCGCGGGCGGTGGTCTCCGGCACGTACGAGCTCATGCTCATGCGCACCCGGCTCGTGCCCTCCTCCGCCTCGGGCAGAGGCGGCGGCAGCGGCAGGGTCACCGGCCCCCGTGACGGCCCTGGGCGTTTGCCGTCGCTGGACACCGACCTCGATTCTACACCAGGATCAGGGATCCCGGCCCATGTCGCCGCTCCTCGATCCCGCGAGCTACGCGGCCAGCGCCGCCTCGATCCCGTTCGTGATCGCGGCGGTCGCGCTGGGCATGGTGCTGGCCTACGCCACGTTCATGCGCGGCGCGCCCGAGCTCCGCGTGCCGGTCCTCGTCTTCGCCGGCGGCCTCCTGCCCTTCGTCCTCGGCAGCGGCCTGGCGGTGGCGGCGCCCAGCGACGAGGCGGCGGTGGCGTTCTACCGGGTGGCGGTGGCGCCCGTGCCGCTGGCCACCAGCGGCGGCATGGCCTTCCAGCTCGCCATGGCCAAGCAGCTCCGCGGCCGGCGCTGGCTGGTGTGGCTGGCGGCCGGGGTCTCGCTGTCGTTCCTCCTGGTCGGCTGGCTGACCCCGCTCGCGGTCGACGCCGTCGTCGTCACGCCCTCGGGCCTGCGCTTCTTCTCGCCGGGACCGGTGGTGGCGCCGGCGGCCACGGTCATCGCCGCCCTCGCGATCTCCGGCACGGTGCTGGCGGTGCAGGCGCTGCGGGTCGAGACCTCCGCCCTGCGCCGGCGCCAGCTCGGCGCCGGCATCATCGCCCTCGGCGTCGCCTTCGTCGGCCTGGTCGACGTCTTCCTCGCGTACGGCGTGGGCTGGGCGCCGGTGTCGTGGCTGTTCGTCGCCGTCGGCGCGCTGCTCATGCTGCGCTCGATCCTCATCGACGACCTCCTGCGGGCCCGCGCCGTCGACGCCCGGGCCCCGACCGCGCTCGCCGCCACCCTGCTCACCGCCGGCGTCGCCTGGCTGGTGACCGTCCGCCTCCTGCCCGACCTGCCGGCGGCGCTGGCGCCGCTGCCCGTCGTCGGCGCCGTGCTGGCGGCGCGGGTCGCGGTCGGCCTCGGCGCGCGGATGTGGAACATCCGCCCGGTGGGCGAGGGCCCGCTCGATCGGCTCGCCGCCCAGTACGCCGCCCGCATCCACCAGGTCACCACCGTCGACGAGGTCGCCGCCCGCACCACCGAGGTCCTCGACCTCGGCCTCGGCGCCGAGGCCGAGCTCATCCTGCCGGCGCGCGACGACTGGTCGTGGCGGCGCACCGACGGCAGCTCGCTCGACGACGAGGCCACGCCCGATCCGTTGCTGGTGCCGTGGCTGACCGAGCGCCGGCGGCCGCTGTGGCGCGACGAGCTCGACGGCCTCGGCCTCGACGACCTCCTGCCCTCGCTCGAGCGCCTGATCGCGGCCCACCGCGCCCAGCTCGTGGTCCCGCTGGTCGCCCGCGACGACCTGGTCGGCCTGCTCGTGATCCGCGAGCGAGCGTCGGGCCGCGCCCTGCGCCGCGGCGAGCTGCGGCTGGTCGAGATCGTCGCCGAGCGCCTGGCCCCGGCGCTCCAGTTCGTGCGCGTCGCCGGCGAGGTCGAGGCCCGCACCGAGCTGGCGCGCGAGGTCGAGCTCGCGGCGGCGGTGCAGACCGCGTTCGTGCCCGGCGCCGAGCCCATCCACACGCCGTCGGCGCGGGTGATGGGGAGCTGGCAGCCGACCAGCCGCTGCGGCGGCGACTGGTGGGGTTGCTACGCCCTACCCGACGGCCGCGCCCTGGTGATCATCGGCGACGTCACCGGCTCGGGCGTGGCCGCCGCCATGGTCACGGCCGCCGCCAAGGGCGCCTGCGACGTCGCGGTCCGGATCATGGGCGCTGGCTTCGACCTCGGCGCGCTGCTCGTACACCTCGACGGCGCCGTGCGCCGGGTCGGCGCCGGCCGCTTCCACCTGACCTGCTTCGCCGCGATCATCGACGCCGCCCGCGGCGAGGTCCAGTTCGCCAACGCCGGCCACGTCGTGCCCTACGTGTGCCGGCCGGCGCCGGACGCGCGCGGCGGCGAGATCACCTTGAGCGCGCTGGTCGCGCGCGGCAACCCGCTGGGCGCCGGCACCGCGCCGGTGACCCGCACCGCGACCCGCCCGATCGCTGCCGGCGACGTCGTGGTCTGGTACACCGATGGCCTGGTGGAGAGCCGCGGCCTCGATGGCAACCAGTTCGGCGACCGCCGGCTGCAGCGGGCGCTGCGCCGCCTCGACCCGGCGCGCCTCGATCCCGGCAGCGTCCACGCCTGCCTCGCCGCGGAGCTCGCCGCCCACCTCGGCGGCCTGTCCCCGGGCGACGACATGACCCTGGTGGTGGCGCAGATCGCCGCCCCGCCGGCCCCGGTGACGGTTCCATGAAGCTGCGCATCATCACCTGGAACATCCACAAGTGCATCGGCGGGGTCGACCGCCGCTACGACCTGGCGCGGACGGTGGCCGCCCTCGCCCACTACCAGCCCGACGTCGCGCTCCTGCAGGAGGTCGACGCCGGGGTCCGCCGCTCCAACGGCGACGCCCAGGTCGAGCTGCTCGCCGAGGGCGTCGGCCTCCACCACCGCGCCTGGTTCCCCAACGTCAAGGTCCGCGGCGGCGGCACCTACGGCAACGCCATCCTGTCGCGCTTCCCGCTCGACGAGGTCCGCAACATCGACCTCACCGTGGCCCCCAAGAAGCGACGCAGCGTGCTGCATGCCGTCACCCGGGTCCCGCTCGACGGCCACGCCCGCACCCTCCACCTCTACAACATGCACCTCGGCCTGGCCCAGTACGAGCGCCGCATCCAGCTCGCCACCTTCCTCGCCAGCCACCCGTTCCACGGCCTCCACCACGACACCCCGGTCGTCGTCGGCGGCGATCTCAACGACGTCTGGGGCAACCTGGGCGAGCTCCTGACCCCGGCCGGCTTCCGCGGCGCCGACCGCCGGCCGCGCACGTTCCCGGCGTGGGGCCCGCTGCGCGCCCTCGACAGCCTGTACGTCCGCGGCACCCTGCGCCTGCTCGAGCTGACCCGGGGCGAGACCGAGCTCGCCAAGCGGGCCAGCGATCACCGGCCGCTCATCGCCGACGTCGTGATCGAGGCCCACCGCGAGGCCCACCGCGGCCACGACCACGGCCGCGACGCCGAGGCCGGCCGCGACGGCCACGTCCGCGCCGACCGCCCGGTCAGCGGCTGATCGGCTTGTACTTGATGCGGTGGGGCTGGTCGGCGTCGTGGCCGAGGCGCCGGCGCTTGTCGGCCTCGTAGTCGACGAAGTTGCCCTCGAACCACTCGACGTGGCTGTCGCCCTCGAACGCCAGGATGTGGGTGGCGATGCGATCGAGGAACCAGCGATCGTGGCTGATCACGACCGCGCAGCCCGGGAACTTGAGCAGGCCGTCCTCGAGCGCGCGCAGGGTGTCGACGTCGAGGTCGTTGGACGGCTCGTCGAGGAGCAGCAGGTTGCCGGCCGAGCGGATCATCTTGGCCAGGTGGACGCGGTTGCGCTCGCCGCCCGACAGGTTGCCGACGTACTTCTGCTGGTCGGGGCCGCGGAAGTTGAAGCTCGACACGTAGGCCCGCGAGTTGAAGCTGGTGTCGCCGAGCACGATCTGCTCGGAGCCGTCGGTGATCTCCTCGAACACCGTCTTCTTGTCGTCGAGGGCGTCGCGGCTCTGGTCGACGTAGCCGAGCTTGACCGTCTCGCCGACCTTGATCTTCCCCTGGTCGGGCTGCTCGACGCCCATGATCATGCGGACCAGCGTGGTCTTGCCGGCGCCGTTGGGGCCGATCACGCCGACGATGCCGCCGCGCGGCAGCTTGAAGGTCAGGTCCTCGATGAGCTGGCGATCGCCGAAGGCCTTGCTCACGCCCTCGAACGACACCACCTCGTTGCCCAGCCGCGGCCCGGGCGGGATGACGATCTCGAGCGACGGATCGCGCTTCTCGGACTGGGCCTCGGCCACCATCTCGTCGTAGCGGGCGAGGCGGGCCTTGCTCTTGGCCTGGCGGGCCTTGGGCGAGCTCCGCACCCAGTCCAGCTCGCGCGACAGCATGCGCTGGCGGGCGTTCTGCTGCTTCTCCTCGTCGGCCAGGCGCTTGGCCTTCTGCTCCAGCCACGCCGAGTAGTTGCCGTGGAAGGGGTGACCCTCGCCGCGGTCGAGCTCGAGGATCCACTGCGCGACGTTCTCGAGGAAGTAGCGGTCGTGGGTGATGGCGACCACGGTGCCCGGGAACCGCTCGAGCGTCTTCTCCAGCCAGGCCACGCGCTCGGCGTCGAGGTGGTTGGTGGGCTCGTCGAGGAGCAGCATGTCGGGCTTGGACAGGAGCAGGCGGCACAGCGCCACCCGGCGCCGCTCGCCGCCCGAGATGACGTTGACGTCGGCGTCGCCCGGGGGCAGGCGCAGGGCGTCCATCGCCATGTCGAGGTGGTGGTCGAGCTCCCAGCCGTTGACGGCGTCGATCTGGTCCTGGAGGGCGGCCTGCTGATCGAGCGCCTTCTGCATCTCGTCGTCGGACAGCTCCTCGCCCATCCGCATCGAGAGCTCCTCGAAGCGGGTGAGGAGCGCGCGGATCTCGGCCACGCCCTCCTCGACGTTGCCGCGCACGTCCTTGGTCGGATCGAGCTGGGGCTCCTGCGCCAGGTAGCCGATCTTGAGCCCCGGCACCGGCCACGCCTCGCCCACGAACTCCTTGTCGACCCCCGCCATGATCCGCATGAGCGTGCTCTTGCCGGCGCCGTTGTTGCCGAGGACGCCGATCTTGGCGCCGGGCAGGAACGACAGCCAGATGCCCTTCAAGATCTCCCGCTTGGGCGGGACGATCTTGCGCAGATCCTTCATCACGTACACGTACTGTTGCGCCATCGCGCGCAGCTTAGGGCCCGCGAATGGGGAACTCAATCGCTCTCGCGGCCGATCCATCCCTGCTGGCTTGGTTGCCGACTCCGGTCCTCGGGTCACATCCGGCGAGGATGCTCCCCTCCGGTCCTCGCCGTCGCCTCGCCAGCCGGGCGCCTCGACCGCGATCATCGCTCGCCTTCCCCCTTCGCGGGCCCTCCTCCCCGGCCGCGACGGAAGCGAGCCGGCTGCTATAGTCCGCGCGTGTCCAACCACCACCAGCACGGGCTGAGCCGCCGTACCCTGCTCCTCGGCGGCGGCGCCGCGGTCGCCGCGGCCGGCGCCGGGGCCTTCGTCATGCGCAAGAAGCTCCGCAACTTCCTCGACCGCAAGACGGTCCTACCGGCGTTCTCCGCCACGCCGCCGCTGGTCCCCCACGACCCGGCCCGGGACCGCACCACGCTCCACGTCGCGCGCGACGGCGGCCCGGCCGCCAACGTCGACACCGTCCTCGGCAAGCTGGGCGGCGTCGGCAAGGTGGTGGGCGTCGACGACGTCGTCGTCATCAAGGTCGCGGCCCAGTGGTGGAACCAGGGCATGACCAACGTGGCGGCGGTCAAGCGCGCCATCGAGCACGTCCTCGAGCTGCCGGGGTGGAAGGGCGAGATCGTCGTCTTCGAGAACACTCACTTCCGCTTCCCCGACCGCGCGCCCGACGACCCGAGCCGCGGCCTGACCCGGGCCTGGACCCACCCCAGCGTGCGCAACGTCGACGTGCCGGGGTGGAGCTCGCTGGGCGACCTCGTCCCGCACTTCGCCGGGCTGGGGGCGCCGGTCAGCTTCTACGGCCTGGTCGACGCCGGCGGCAGCGCGCTGGCCGGCGACACCTGGTTCGATCCGGGGCACGTCCACGGCGTCTACGGCGGCGACGATCGCGGACCGCTGACCGCCGGCGAGGTGCGCGACGGCTACCACTGGGACTTCCGCAAGGTGTTCCAGCTCAAGCGCAGCCGGGTCGGGTCCGCGCGCACGCCGCTGTCGTGGCCGCGCTTCACCAGCCCGCGCAGCGGCCTGGTCATCGACCTGCGCGACGGCGTGCTCCGCCGCGACGGCAACCGCCTGGTCCCCACCGGCCAGAAGCTGACCTTCCTCAACATGACCACCGGCAACGAGCACGGCTCGACCGGCTTCACCGGCGCCTGCAAGTCGCCCATGGGGCTGCTCGACATGAGCGCGGGCGCGCTCGGCACGCACCCGCGGGCCGCCGGCTACCAGTCGGTCCACTACTTCGGCCGCACCGGCCGCCCCGACGCCCACCGCGATCCGACCTGGCGCATGGCCGGGCCGCTCGCCTACTGGAACAACGAGGTGAGGCGCGCCGACCTGTACCTGACGGTGTGCGAGTGGGTCGCGGTCATGCCCGAGCGTGGCTTCGACGGCTCCGACGACATGCGCCACCACGAGGCGTCCGCGATCAAGGCCGGGCACATCGTCGCCGGCACCGATCCGGTGGCGATCGACGCCTGGTGCGTCCGCAACCTCATCGCGCCCAGCGCCGGCGCCAACAAGGCCATGCTCGCCCTGGACGACCCCGACGCCAAGGTCACCCGCTTCCTGCGCTACTTCCGACAGGTCGCGGGCTGGGGAACCCTCGACGAGTCGCTGGTCACGGTCGCCTGACGTCGGGCTGATCGCGGCGGGCGCGCCGGCGACCGGCGCGCTGCTCCGCCCTATTTCTTGCGCGCCGGCTTCTTGGGAGCGGGCTTGGCCGCGGGCTTGGCCGCGGGCTTCGCGGCCGGCCTGGCGGCAGGCTTCGCCGCGGGCTTGGCGGCCGGCTTCGCTGCGGGCTTGGCCGCAGGCTTGGCCGCAGGCTTGGCCGGCGCAGGCTTCGCGGGCCTCGCGGGAGCGGGCTTGGCGGGCGCCGGCGCGGGCTTCGCCGGTGCAGGCGCGGGCTTCGCGGGCGCAGGACGCGCGGGCGCGGGACGCGCGGGCGCAGGACGCGCGGGCGCAGGACGCGCGGGCTTCGAGACGGACTCGTCCTCGTCGTCCTCGTCCTCGTCGTCCTCGTCGTCCTCGTCCTCGTCCTCGTCCTCGTCCTCGTCGTCCTCGTCGTCGTCGTCGTCGTCGTCGTCCTCGTCGTCCTCGTCGTCGTCGTCGTCGTCGTCGTCGTCGTCGTCGTCGTCGTCGTCGTCGTCGTCGTCGTCGTCGTCGTCGTCGTCGTCCTCGTCGTCGTCCTCGTCCTCGTCCTCGTCCTCGTCCTCGTCCTCCTCGTCCTCGTCGGCGCGCGCCCACAGCGGGGGCTCGTCCCTCAGCCCGAGATCGTCGTCGTCCTCGTCGTCGTCGTCGTCGTCCTTCTCCAGCTCCTCCTCCTCCTCCTCGTCCTCGGACGCCGTCCGCCAGTCGTCATCATCGTCATCGTCGTCGTCATCATCATCGTCATCATCATCATCGTCGTCGTCGCCCCCACCGCCCGGAGCCTCGTCATCGTCCTCGTCGTCGTCGTCATCGTCGTCACGCCCGAAGCGCCCCTCGTCCTCGTCATCGCCATCCGCGGCCAGCAGGATCAGCGGGACGCCGGCGTCGATCCGGGCGAGGTCGACGAGCTCGCGCGCTGCGCGCACGGGCGGGGTGGTCTCGACGAGCGGCAGGATGCTCATGGTGATCTCCACGGCGGAATTCTAAGCACGCAAAAAGTGTCGCCTTCAAGCGAGGGGATGGGCTTTTGCCGGGCAGGCCGGCGCACGCTGCGGCGGACCGTGTCGCAGCTACCGCTCCACCACGGTCCGGATGTCCCGCGCCGGCGCGACCTCCAGCGGCGCGCGCAGGAGCTGCATCCAGACCAGGTGCGTCGACAGCACCGCCACCACCGCCATGTTGTCGGTGTTCGAGAACTGGGCGGTGGCCGCCCGCGCCCGGCACTTGGCCCAGAGCTGGGTCACCGCGGCCGGCTCGAACACCCCCGCGGCGGCGGTGGTCTCGGGGCTCGTCGCCTCCTCGATCCAGGCCGCGGCCCCCGGGCTGGCCTCGCCGCCGGCGCCGACGAAGGCCAGGGCGTCGGGCGCCCGGTACGGTTGCTTGGGCCGGGCCAGGATCTCGGCCGGGAGCAGATCGCGGCCCAGGCGCTTGAGGACGTGCTTCTCGTCGAGCCCGCGCAGCTTGTACGAGTCGGGGAGCCGGCCGGCCAGCGCCATCACCTCGCGATCGAGGAACGGGAAGCGACCCTCGATCGAGTTGCCCATCAGCATGCGATCGCCCTGGGCCGAGAGCAGGTAGCCGCCCAGCAGCGTGCGGATCTCGAGGTACTGGTCCTGCGCCAGGTGGCTCCAGCCGGGGAACGCGGCCGGCAGGTCGCCGAGCAGCGCGCCCGCGCCCCCGTCGCCGGCGGCGCGGACCTCGGCGCGGACGAGCCGCTTGAGCGCCGCGGTGGTCCGCCATCGCGGCTCGTGGCCGAACCCCGGCTCGCGCCAGCGCTCGAGCCCCTGGCCGAAGAACGCCCGCGCCATCGCCCGCTGCTGCACCGGCGAGCGCGCCAGGTACGGGTAGAGCTTGTCGAGGAGCCGCGGCCGCGCGGTCGAGCCCGGCGCCCGCGCCCAGAAGCGGCGCACCGCGGCCTCGCGGAAGAGGTCGTAGCCGGCGAACATCTCGTCGGCGCCCTCGCCGGTGAGCACGACCTTGATGCCGTGCTCGCGGACCAGGCGCGACAGCAGGAACATGGGCGCCGGCGCGGTGCGCAGGAGCGGCCGCTCGGCGTGCCAGATCACCCGCGGGAACACGGCGGCGATGTCGGCGCGCGACACCACCACCTCGTGGTGGGTGGTGCCGAGGTGGCGGCTCATCACCTGCTGGAAGCTGCCCTCGTCGTACTCGGCGTCCTCGAAGCGCAGCGAGAAGGTGTGGAAGCCGGCGCCCTTGGCGGCCAGCCCCAGGGTCGCGATGAGCGAGCTGTCGAGGCCGCCCGACAGGTAGCTGCCGACGTCGACGTCGGCGCGCAGCATGCGCAGGCGGGTGGCCTGCTCGAGCGCGGCCCGCACCGCCTCGCCGGCCTCGGCCAGGTTGCCCGCGAAGTCGCCGTCGAAGCGCGGCGTCCACCACGCCCGGTCGACGACCCCGCCGCCGTCGTAGACGCGGACGTGGCCGGGCTCGAGCTCGCGCACGCCGGCGAACACGGTGCGCGGCGCGACCACGGTCCAGAAGGTCAGGAGCTCGTCGAGCCCGGCCGGATCGAAGGCGCGCGGCAGGCCGGGCTCGCCGGCGAACAGCACCTTGACCTCGCTGCCGAACACGACCCGACCGTCGTGCTCGGCGTAGTAGAGCGGCCGCACGCCGACCCGGTCGCGGGCCAGCACCAGCCGCCGCGCCGCCGGCTCCCACAGCGCGAACGCCCACTGACCGTTGAAGCGGTCGAGGGCCTCCTCGCCCCACGCCCGCCACGCCGCGAGGATGACCTCGGTGTCGCTGCGGGTGCGGAAGCGGTGACCGGCGGCCTCGAGCTCGTCCCGCAGCTCGACGTAGTTGAAGATCTCGCCGTTGAAGACGATCCACAGCCCGCCGTCGGCGGTCGCCATCGGCTGCTGGCCCGAGGCCAGGTCGATGATCGAGAGCCGGGCGTGGGCCAGCCCGGCGTGGCGGTCGCGGTAGCGGCCGTACTCGTCGGGCCCGCGGTGGTGCATCGCGCCCATCATCCGGTCGAGCGCCGCCGCCGCGGGCGGAGGTCCGCCGCGGAGGTCGACGATGCCGGCGATGCCGCACATGGGCCCGGCACTATACCCGTGCCGACCGCGCCCTTGAAGTGACGGGCCGAGTCGAGTAACCCTCCGGGTCGATGCCTCAACTCGACGTCGTGGATGTCCAGCGCGCGGTGACCGGGTTCATCGTCGACAACTTCCTGTTCGGCAACACCGCGGAGGCGCCGGCGCCGACCACGTCGTTCATGGAGACCGGCCTCATCGACTCCACGGGCGTGCTCGAGCTGGTGACGTTCATCGAGGAGCGGTACGCGATCAAGGTCGGCGACGACGAGCTGGTCCCCGAGAACCTGGACTCGGTCGCCAACCTCGCCGGCTTCGTCGTCCGCAAGGCGGGGGCCTGAGATGGCGTTCTCGAAGGACGTGCTCGCCCTCGACCTCGAGGCCGAGGCCACCCGCATCGCCGGCGAGCTGCGCCGGATCGTCGCCCACGAGTGCAAGCGCCGGGGCCTGGTGGTGGCGCTGTCGGGCGGCATCGACAGCTCGTGCGTGGCGGCGCTGGCGGCGCGGGCGCTGGGGCCGAGCAAGGTCTTCGGCGTCCACATGCCCGAGCGCGACTCGTCGGACGACACCCTGCGCCTGTCGCAGTCGGTGTCGACCACGTTCGGCTTCGACTCCACCGTCGAGATCCTGACGCCCATCCTCGAGGGCTTCGGCTGCTACCAGCGCCGCGACGAGGCCATCCGCATGGTCTTCCCCGACTTCGGCCCGGGCTGGCGGTCGAAGATCGTCCTGCCCGGCCTGGCCGGCGGCGAGCTCAACGTCTACTCGGTCGTGGTGCAGAAGCCCGACGGCACCGTCGACAGGCAGCGCCTGCCGCTCAAGGCCTACCTGCAGATCGTCGCCGCCACCAACTTCAAGCAGCGCACCCGCAAGACGCTCGAGTACTACCACGCCGATCGCCTCAACTACGCGGTCACCGGCACCCCCAACCGCCTCGAGTACGACCAGGGCTTCTACGTCAAGGGCGGCGACGGCCTGGCCGACGTCAAGCCCATCGCCCACCTCTACAAGACCCAGGTCTACGCCATGGCGCGGCACCTGGGCGTGCCGGCCGACATCTGCGACCGGGCGCCCACCACCGACACCTACTCGCTGGCCCAGGGCCAGGACGAGTTCTACTTCTCGCTGCCGTACCCGCAGATGGACCTGGCGCTGTGGGCGAAGAACCACGGCGTGCCGCCGGTCGAGGCGGCGCCGGTCATCGGCCTCACCGCCGACCAGGTCGAGCGGGTCTACCGCGACATCGACCAGAAGCGGGCCACCACCCGCTACCTCGGCCTGCGCGCCCAGCTCTGCGGCGACGTGCCCGAGATCAAGCTGTAGCCGACGGGGCCGGGCGGGGCCCGACGGGCGATCGCCCCGACGGCGCCTCGGCTCGGGGGCGGCGCCGGGTCTGGCGCCGCCCCCGCGACATCGCGGCGGCTTCGGGGGATGATGGGGCCGGAGCGAGAGATGGCCGCCAAGAAGCTGTCGGTGATGGACGCGATGTTCCTCGCGGCGGAGAGCCGCGAGTCGATGATGCACGTCGGCGGCCTGCTGGTCTTCACGCCCGCGCCCGACCTGCCGCCCACGTTCCTGCGCCAGGTCGCCGACGAGCTGCGCCAGCCGCTGACGGTGTACACGCCGTGGAACCTGCGCCTGCGCTCGCCGGAGTTCCTGACCAGCCCGCTGCAGGCCTGGGTCGAGGACGACGTCGACCTCGACTACCACGTCCGGCGCTCGGCCCTGCCGTCGCCGGGGGACGAGCGCGAGCTCGGCATCCTGGTGTCGCGCCTGCACAGCATCCCCATCGACTTCCACCGCCCACCGTGGGAGGTCCACTTCATCGAGGGGCTCGAGGGCGGGCGCTTCGCGCTCTACTTCAAGGTCCACCACGCGCTCATCGACGGCTACAGCGGGATGAAGCTCCTGGCCCGCAGCCTGGCCACCGATCCGGCCGAGCGCGACACCGCGCTGTTCTTCGCCCGGCCGCCGGCGGCCCGCCCCGAGCCGCGCCCCGAGCACGCCGGCGACCCCGCCGCCGACCCCGCCGCCCACGGCGACGAGCCGCCGCCGCCGACCCTGGCCACGCTCTACGCGCTGGCGCGCACCCAGGCCGGCGCCGCGCGCGAGGCCGGGCGCGCGATCCTGAACGTGCTGCGCGCCGCCCGCGCCGGCGACCGCGACCTGGTGTCGCCGCTGGCCGCCCCGCACTCGATCCTCAACCGCCGCATCTCGCGCAACCGGCGCTTCGCCACCGCCCAGTTCGCGACCGAGCGCTTCCGGCGGGTGGCCCGCGCCGCCGGCGGCACGATCAACGACGTCGCGCTCGCGGTGTTCGGCGGGGCGCTGCGCCGCCTCCTGCTCGAGCTCGACGAGCTGCCGGCGCCGCCGCTGACGACGATGCTGCCGGTCAACATCCGCCCCAAGGACGACCCCGGCGGCGGCAACGCGGTGGCCGCCATCCTGGCCTCGCTGGCCACCGACCTCGCCGAGCCGCGGGCGCGGCTCGAGGCCGTGATGGCGTCGACCCGGCGGGCCAAGGAGCAGCTCGCCGGCCTGTCGCGCAACGCGATCCTCCAGTACAGCGCGATGCTCATGGCGCCGCTGACGCTGCAGCAGGTGCCGGGCGCCGCCGGCCGGGTGCGGCCCACGTTCAACGTCGTGGTGTCGAACGTGCCCGGGCCCGACCGGCCGCTCTACTTCCGCGGCGCCCGCCTCGACGCGCCCTACCCGCTCTCGATCCCGTACCACGGCTGCGGCCTCAACATCACGATCAACGGCTACGCCGGCACGCTCAACATCGGCTTCACCGGCTGCCGCGACACCGTGCCGCGCCTGCAGCGCGTCGCCGCCTACTCCGGCGACGCCCTGGCCGAGCTCGAGGACGCCTACCCGCCCTGAGCCCTGCACCGACCGCGGTCCGAGCTCGCGGGAAACGAACGGCGCGCCAATCTCTTCCCGGTCGGCCTGAGCCGCCCGAGCGCCAGCGAGGGCGTGTCGAAGGCCGACAGCCGACAGCCGACAGCCGACAAGCCGCGGCCGGCGCGCGCGGGAAACGAACGGCGCGCCTATCTCTCCGGTCGGCCTGAGCCGCCCGAGCGCCAGCGAGGGCGTGTCGAAGGCCGACAGCCGACAGCCGACAGCCGACAAGCCGCGGCCGTCGCGCGCGGGAAACGAACGGCGCGCCTATCTCTCCGGTCGGCCTGAGCCGCCCGAGCGCCAGCGAGGGCGTGTCGAAGGCCGACAAGCCGCGGCCGTCGCGCGAGTGATGTCGGGCGCTTGCCGGCGCCGTTCGTCAGGAGCCGCGACGCAGCCGAGCCTTCACACGCTCGGCCGCCCCGGCGGCGACGCGGCCGCCGGTCGCGCCCGCAGCGCCGCGACGAGCACGAGCGCGCCGCCGGCGACCAGCGCCACGTCGGCCACGTTGAACACCGGCCAGCCGTGGACGTGGACGAAGTCGACCACGTACCCGCGGGCCGCCCGGTCGATCAGGTTGCCCGCGGCGCCGCCGGCGATGAGCGCGCCGGCCACCGCGGGCACGTCGACCCGACGCTGCCGCCACCACGCCACGCCGAGCACGCCGAGCACCGCGATCGCGCTGCCCCACAGGAGCGGCGCCCGCACCACCTCCGGCGCCAGGCGATCGAACCGGAACGCGCTGCCGGGGTTCTGGGTGTAGGTCAGCTCCGCCCGGCCCTGCACCACCGTCACCGGCGCCTGCCCCGCCAGCTCCTCCTCCGCCCACCGCTTCGTGCCCTGATCACAGCCGGCCACGGCCACCGCGATCAGCACCAGGACGATCCGGACCACGCGCGCGCTCATGGTCTCCACAACCGTCCGCCGGCGCCGGCCATTCCCACAACCGCCCGCCGGCGCCGGCCATTCCCGGCCGGCCCAGCCGCCTCGACAACCGCCCGCCTGGGCCGGCCATTCCCGGCCGGCCCAGCCGCCCAGCATCTCGGACGTGAAGGCTCACGCGACATGCTACGCTCCCCTCATGTCGCTCGTGGACGAGCACGTCCAGGCGCTCTTGAAGCTCTCGGTCCAGGATCGTGCGCTCGCGGCCAGGCGCCTGCTCGAGAGCCTCGACGGCGACGACGATGACGATGACGGCGACGGCGATGGCGCGGCCGCCGCGGCGCTGCGCACCGCCGAGCTGGCACGCCGTGGGCAGGCGGTCGCGGATGGGACCGCCGAGCTCATCGACGCCGACGAAGTACGCCGCCGGGTCTCCCAGCGACTTCGCGACGTGCGCGGCTGATGCCTCGCGCCGTCGAGTGGTCCTCGTGAGGCGGTACCGCTTCCTGCGCGAAGCGCTGGAGGAGCTCGAGGACGCGATCGCCTACTACGAACGGAGCCAGCCGGGGCTGGGCGAGGTGTTCGGTCGGGAGGTAGAACGAGTCCTCGCGATCACCGCCCGGTTCGCCGAGATGGGAGCCCCGGTCGAGGACCTGCCGCCCGCGCTGAACGTCCGGCGTGGAGGTCGACTACCTGGTCGCCCGTGACGAGCTCATCGCGCTCGCGGTCTTCCATAGCCGGCGGCGTCCCGGCTACTGGCGGGTTCGACTCGCGCGCCTCCCCTGACGAGCGGGTCAGTTGAGCTCGTCGTCGGAGGGGTCGATGGCGGCGAGGAGCTGGGCGACGACGCGCAGCTTGTCGAGGCGGGCGCGGCGGCGGTAGCTGCCGAGGAGGTTGCGCAGCATGCGGGTGGCGATGGTGTGGGCCGTGGCCGGCGTCAGGTGCGCCGGGGTGAGCTGGACGCCGGCGCGGGCGACCAGGGCCTCGACCTCGGGCCACGCCAGCGCCCGGCCGCCGGCGAACGGATCGATCACGACGACGGCGCCGTCGTCCTGGCGCTGGCCGACGACGAAGTGCCCGGGCAGGGCCAGGCCGTCGAGGGGCACCGCCGCTCGCCGCGCCACCTCGAGGTAGACGATGGACAGGAGGATGGGCAGCCCCAGGCGGCGCTCGAGCACCCGCGGCAGGAAGCTGTTCTCGGGATCGTCGTACTCGTCCTCGTCGCCGCGCAGCCCCAGCTTGCCGCCCAGGAGCTCGGCCAGGGTGGCGACGCCGCGGCCGGCGATCAGGGCGCGGGCGTCGGTGGCCCAACGCGCCAGCGTGTCCTCGACCTCGTCGTCGTCGAACGGCTCGTCGTCGAGGCGGGCGATCGCCAGCGCCACCCGGTCGAGGCGCGCCGGCACCTCGACCAGCGCGCGTCGCAGCTCGGACAGGATGGCGTCGACCGGCGCGGGCACCCGGGCAGCCTAGCAGGCGGCGCAGGCGTCGAGCAGCGCGTCGGCCCAGGCCTCGACCCGCCACCGCCGCATGCCCTCGACCGCGGTCAGCTCCGTCACCGTCCGCGGCGCCGCGGCGGCCAGGCGCTCGATCAGGCGCACCGGCAGGACCACCGCCGGATCGAGGCCGGCGCGCGCCGCCTCGTCGTCGCGCCAGGCCCGCAGCGCGTCGGCGCGCCGCCGCTCGTCGGCCGTGGTCCTCGACCGCTCGCCGCGCGGCCGCTCGGGCAGCGCGTCGTCGGGCAGGGCCAGGCCGCGCTCGACGGCGGCATGCACGGCCGCGGCCTCGTCGCGCGCGCGCGGGAAGCGCGCCAGGGCGCGGGCGGTGGCGGCCACGGTCGGCGGCGGCGCCTCGGCCAGCTCCACCAGGACCTCGGCGGCGACGATCTTGAACGGCGGGCGGTCGGCGGCCTCGGCGGCGGCCTCGCGCCACAGGTGGAGCTCGCGGAGGACGGCCTGGCCGCGCGGCGGCAGCCGCGACCCACCCTTCAGCTTGCGGAAGCCCTCGGCGCGATCGCGCGGCGCCGGCGGCGGCAGGCTGGCCAGGGCCTCGAACTCCTCGCGCGCCCAGGCCACCCGCCCGGCCGCGTGCAGGCGCGCGGTCAGCCGCGCCGCCAGCGCCATCAGGTGCTCGACGTCGGCCAGCGCGTACGCCTCCTGTCGGGCCGTGAGCGGCCGCCGCGACCAGTCGTCGCGCTGGCTGCCCTTGTCGAGCTCGATCCCCAGCTCGTTGCGCACCAGCGCCTGCAGCCCCAGCTCGCGGTCACCCAGCAGCCGGGCCGCGATCGCGGTGTCGAACACGGTGCGGAACGCGAAGCCGAAGTCGCGGCGCAGCGAGGTGATGTCGTTGTCGCCGCCGTGGACGACCTTGAGCACGGCGCCGTCGGCGAGGAGCGGGGCCAGCGGCGACAGGTCGGGCACCGCCAGCGGATCGACCAGCCAGGCCCCGCCGTCGACCGCCGACACCTGCAGCAGGCACACCTTCTCGCGGTACGAGTGCAGGCTGTCGCCCTCGGTGTCGAGGCCGATCGCGCGCACGCCGTCGAGCCGGTCGACCAGGCGGTCGAGGTCGGCGGCGGTGCGGATCCAGGGCCCGGGGTCGGTCGTCATCGAGGAGCTCCAGCTTCTACCCCGCCAGCCGGCAGGGCCGCGCGGACGCCCGTGCGTACCGCAGGTGCGGCGCGCTTGCACGGCCCGCGCCGCCCGCGCCGCCCGCGCCGGGCACGCCGCGGGTCGCCGTCACGCCGGCCGCGCCACGCCCTGGGTCGTGTACGAGAGCCAGCGCGCGCCCTCGGTGTAGCCCGAGGTCAGCGCGTCGACGTCGTAGCCGGCGGCGCGCAGGATCGCGGTCATGTCGCGGGCGAGCCGGCAGCCGCCGCCGGCGCGCCGCCACAGCGGCGTCAGCCAGCGCTGCCAGCGCCGGGTCCCGGCGTCGGCCGGCGGCGCCAGACCGTGCTCGACGAGGATCAGCTCGCCGCCGGGGCGCAGCACGCGCCGGACCTCGGCCAGCGCCCGCGCCGGCTCGTCGACGCTGCACAGCGAGTACGTGATGACCGCCGAGTCGAAGGCGCGGTCGGCGAACGGCAGCGCCTCGGCCGGCGCCGCCACCAGCGCGACCGGCACCGGCGCCGCCTCCGCCCGAGGCCGCGCCCGCGCCAGCAGCGCGCCGGCCGGGTCGATGCCGGTCACCCGCGCGACGCGCGCGGCGTCGTAGAACGCCAGGTTGAGCCCGGAGCCGACGCCCAGCTCCAGCACCTCGCCGTGGGCGCGCGGGATCCATCGCCGGCGCTCGGCGAGGATCGTCGTGCTCCGGCAGGCCTTCTCGACCAGGCCGGGCAGCACCCGGTCGGCCCACAGGCTCATCGCCCGAACAGCGCGCGGATCGCCTTGCCCAGCCCGCCGCCGCCCTGGCCGCCGCCGGCCTGGGCACGGCACTGGCAGCGCTCCGCCGCCGGCACGTGGCCGAGCACCTGCTCGACGTGGGCCCCGCACCCGGCCCAGGTCGGGCGCTGACACTGCTTGCAGGTGACGACACGGCACATGACGGGGCTCCTCGACGGCGTGAGCGGACCCACGTCTCTAGCATCCCGCCACGCCCGCGCCCCGCGACGCGCGGTCGCAGTCGGCGCGGTCGGCGCGCCTCGCGCGGCTGGCGCGGGGCGGCGCGGCCGGCGCGGGCTGGCGCGGCT